>CAZYIW010000024.1:6688-18353 GCA_964647705.1 uncultured Piscirickettsiaceae bacterium | reverse complement strand
CCATTATAATAAGGTATTGGTGTTTTTTGTTTTGATTTTTTTATATCGAATCTTTAATCTATCAGTTATATAGAGATAAGTTTTATCCGCCTCATGCCTGAATTGCCCGAAGTTGAAACCACCAAGCGTGGATTAGCGCCTTTGATTATTAATCAAACTGTTGAGCAGGTGATTCTGCGTCGCCCTGACTTGCGCTGGCCCATGCCGAGTGATTTGTCTGATTATATTGCTGGAGAGAGAGTGCTCTCTCTTAGGCGCCGAGGTAAATACATATTAATAGACTTTAACTCTGGCACTTTGATTATGCACTTGGGTATGAGCGGTTCGGTTAAAGTGCTCGATACTGCCAAGCCTTATCAAAAACACGATCACTTTGAGCTGGTGTTTGACAACGCTAAGGCGATGCGCCTTAACGACCCTAGGCGTTTTGGGGCGGTGTTGTTCTCTCAAACTGGCCAACACCCACTTTTAGATTCATTGGGTGTGGAACCTTTGGGTGATGATTTTGATAAGGATTATCTTTTTAATAAGTCCAGAGATAAAAAACAAAATGTTAAGACTTTTGTAATGGACAGCAAAGTGGTGGTGGGCGTGGGCAATATCTACGCGTGTGAGAGTCTTTTTAAAGCAGGCATCAACCCTAAGATTTCGGCTGGGCGTGTGTCTAAAAAACGCTATAGGGTTTTAACCCAGTGTATTAGGCAGACACTTTCTCAAGCAATTGAGGCGGGTGGCACAACGCTTAGAGATTTTTCCAAAGTGGATGGCACGCCAGGTTATTTCACACAAACATTATCGGTGTATGGGCGTGAAGGCAAGCCTTGCCAGTTGTGTAATGGTAAAATACAGCGCATCCTACAAAACCAACGTTCTACTTTTTATTGTAAAACTTGCCAACGATGAGTGATTCTACCCAACAAATGTTTGAAAGCAGTTGTTCTACCAACTCAGAACCTTTTGCTCTGCAAAATTTGGGCAACATGATGGAGCCTGAATTTAGTGAGAATTGCATTATTATTGTTGACCCAGGGATGCCGATTCACAACCGGGCTTATGCGGTGGTGCGTTATCAGGGTGATTTGTATTTTCGTCAATACTTAGAGCGTGGCAAGCAAAAGTTTTTAATTTGCCTAAACACTGAGCACGAAGAGATTGAACTGACTGAAGAGTTTGAGACAGTGGGCTGTGTGGTGCAACAAAAACAGCGCAAACAAACCCCACTGCATTATTATCATCTTAATTCACAAACCAAAGAGATGGATTTTTCTATCTCGGGTAAACCCAAAGACAAGGATTAATCGTTATGGAGAAAAAAATTCACTTGGTGTTTAGTTTGGTGATGTCTGTGTTTATGGTGGCGATCATGTCATTTGTGGTGACTTTGATTAATATCGGCTGGGCCGATACGCTCATTAGCCAGTGGCTTGAGAGTTTTTTCTATGCCTGGCTGGTGGCTTTTCCAATCATTTATGTCTTTAGCCCAATCTTTAGAAAGCTTGTTACCAAGCAATTAAGCAAAGGTTAATGGTTGATCCATATCAGATGCGCCATGCGCCCTGATTGATCGCCGTCTCTTCTGTAAGAAAAATATTTGTTTGCTTGTTTAAAGGTGCATTCAGCCCCACCTGTGATGCGTCTGATGCCCAGCGCGTTTAGGATAATCCTTGCCGATAGGTACAAATCCAACAAATATTTATCGCCATTTTCTTTAAAGGCTTGTTTGAGTGCTGGGTTTTTTTGCATAAATTGATCCCTAACCTCCTCACCCACTTCAAAATTCTCTTGCGAGATGGCCGGGCCAAAATGCACAATCAAATCGTTTGGATCAAAATCGCTAAACCCTTTGGCCAAAGATTCAATCACCCCTGCAAGAAGCCCCTTCCAACCCGCATGTGCCACACCAACTTGAGTGCCAGCTGAATCGGTGATAAAAATTGGCAAGCAATCTGCCGTTAATACCGCGCAGACTTGGTTGGGTTTGTGACTGATCAGTGCATCGCCCACGCTTTTTTCGTCCTCATATTGCAAACAAGTATCAGAGTGGACTTGTTCTAGGTATTTAGGTGCAGATGGTAGGTGGTATTCTTCAATCAAGAATTGGCGATTTTGTTCTACTCGCTTAGGATCATCGCCCACATGCGTGGCCAAATTAAAATCGCTATAACCATCCTCAATGGGTATTTTTTTGCCCAGTTCGTATTTGGCAAAGCGAGGAGTGGAAACAAAAGAGACATTAATGGGGAAATTAGTAATGATCATAATCGCGTAGTGTTTGAATAAGAACAGTCATGTCTTTTGGCATAGTGGCCTTAAAGCTTAACTGTTTGTTTGTTGTTGGATGGGTCAGCGTGAGTTTTTTAGCGTGCAGCGCTTGACGCTCAAAACCTTTGATGGCTTTTTTGAGCTCGTCACTTGCCTTTTTTGGAAACCTAACTTTGCCACCATAGAGTCTGTCACCCATCAAGGGATGGCCAATGTGGGACAAATGCACACGAATTTGGTGCGTGCGTCCGGTTTCTAAAATGGCTTTTACATGGGTATGGTGGGCAAAGCGCTCAATCACACGATAATGCGTGATGGCGTGTTTACCGCTCTCGGTTACCGCTTGTTTTAGGCGGTTTTTGCCGTCTCTGCCAATCGCTTTATCAATCGTGCCGCCAGATATCATGTGCCCATAAACAACAGCCGAATACTCTCTTGAAACGCTGTGGGTTTGTAACTGTTCCACCAGGTGTTTTTGCGCTTTTTGGGTTTTGGCCACCACCATCAAACCGGAGGTGTTTTTATCCAACCGGTGCACAATGCCAGCACGATCGAGCTTACAAAGCTCTGGATAATGAAAAAGCAGTGCATTAGCGAGTGTGCCAGTGGTGTTACCAGCACCCGGATGGGTAACCAACCCCACGGGTTTGTTGATTACCAAAATATCCTCATCTTCGAATACGATGTTAAGCTTGATGTTCTCAGGCAGCCAATCGGTGCTTTGTTGATCATCAATCTGTAGTTTTAGTGTCTCCCCACCCAATACCTTGTCTTTGGGTTTGAGTGTTTTGTGCCCAACACTGGCATGGCCAGATTTAATCCAGTTGGTAATCTTAGACCTTGAATAATCACTCAGCATGCTTGACAGAGCTGCATCAATGCGTTGACCAGAGAGCCTTTGTGGCAAGATAATATTGAGCGTTTCCATGAAAGCTATTTTAATGAAAAGGACAATGGTGATAAAAATAAAAAAGCACACAGGTGAGTGTGCTTTTTTAGAATTTGGCGTCCCCTAGGGGAATCGAACCCCTGTTGCCAGGATGAAAACCTGGAGTCCTGGGCCACTAGACGAAGGGGACAGAACGCGCTTTTTTGCTTTTATTTGGTGGAGCTAAGCGGGATCGAACCGCTGACCTCAACACTGCCAGTGTTGCGCTCTCCCAGCTGAGCTATAGCCCCAAATGCTGGCTTAAAGCAAAGAGGTGTATTATATACACTTGTAGAATTTTATCAATATAAAAATCGGTAAAATATGGTGAATGATGGAAAAAAAATTTAGTGAAAAAAGCTTTGAGCTTGAGATTCTCTACCATGTGGGTTTGTATGAGAATTCTATTCATTTTATCTTTGATATTACCTCCAAAACTTGTGCGATTGTAGACCCTGCTTGGGAAGCGGATTTGTTCTTACGCCGAATTAGAGAAAAAGGCTACCGACTCACAGATGTTTGGCTAACCCACTGGCATGGCGATCACATCCAAGCAGTGAATGAGATTGTGGACAAAACCGGTGCGCAAATTACCGCCGGCGTGAATGAAATCCCTTATCTTAAACTCAAACACCCTATTCGCACGGTAGATGAAGGTGAGATTGTTACTCTTGGAGATACCACAGCCAAGATAATTAACACCCCTGGGCATACCGCTGGTGGTATTTGTTATCTTTTGAATGGGCATTTAATTGCTGGGGATACTTTGTTTGTTTATGGTGCTGGACACTGCGCCATGCCGGGTGCAAATGCCAATGAGTTTTTTCATTCCCTGCAAAAACTAAAAAAATTAAACGATGATGTTGTGTTGCATTGTGGTCATGATTATGGCTGTGAAATCGCCCCTACCATGGACACGCAAAAACAAGGCAACCCGTTTTTATTGATTGACAATGAAAAAGATTTTGTGCGCTATCGCAACGAGATACATGACAACTCTCGCACTTACCCCATGCAAGCCATGACCAAAGCGCAAGTTGACGCTTTGTTATGATTGGTATTTTTGGTGGGTCTTTTGATCCGGTGCATTATGGCCACTTAAAGAGTGCTGAAGCTCTGAAAAAAGAATTACAATTAGAAAAGTTATTTCTAATGCCTTGTGCCAATCCTGTGCATAAAAAGGGGTTGTTTTTTTCTGCCAATCAGCGAATTAAAATGCTGGATTTGGCCTTACTAGAATACCCCGAGTTATCTATCGATTTACGAGAGGTTGAACGTGGGGGTAGCTCCTACAGCATTGATTCGGTCAAAGCCATCAAACAAGAATATCCAAAAACGCCAGTTTGTTGGGTCATTGGTATGGACAGTTTTTTACATTTTAATACCTGGAAAGATTGGCAAAATTTTAAAAATTATGCGCACTTGATAGTGCTTTCTCGCCCTGGGTATTCAAAAACACAACAAAGTTTTGGTTTTCAAAAAACCGACAATCTAGAATATTTGTCTGGGCAGCATTCAGGCTGTGTGTATTTTGCAAAAACCCCACTGATGGACCTCTCCTCTAGTGAGATTCGCAGTAAAATACAAAGCCAGCAGGATTTGGGCGACTGGGTGCCAAAACCTGTCATTCACCAAATACAAAAATACCATGACACTTGATCAACAAATACAGGTGGTTATTGACACCATTGAAGAATTAAAAGGCGAGAATATCGTGACTTTGAAAGTGTTGGAACAAAGCGCAGACATGGAAGCCATTGTCATTGCCACTGGACGTTCTACTCAACACGCACGCTCAATTGCCAACAATATCAAAATTGAAGCCAAACGAGTTGGTATGAAGGTTTTGGGCATGGAAGGTGCAAATCTGGGGCAATGGGTTTTGGTTGATTTGGCCGAGGTAGTTGTGCATGTGATGACTGAACAAACCCGAGAATTTTATAAGTTGGAAAAACTTTGGTCGTCAACCGAAAAGGATCATGAAGATTGATCTGATTTGCGTTGGCAAAAAGATGCCTAAATGGATTGAAACCGGTATTGAGCATTACCAAAAACAACTGCCCAAATCACTTAATTTTAGCCTAACTCCGATCGAGGCTCAAAATCGCAAACACAGTGACATTGAAACCATTAAAAAAACCGAAGGCGAGATGTTGTTAAAAGCCAGTAAAGAATCTACTGTTTTGATTGCTTTTGATGAAACCGGGAAACAATACTCCACCCAAGATGTTGCCAACCGTGTTAAAAAATGGCAACAAAATGGCGAGCGTGTTTCATTGTTTATTGGCGGTGCTGATGGTTTGAGTGAAGAGATAAAACACCATGCCAACGAGCTTTGGGGCTTGTCAAAACTGACACTACCTCACTCAATGGCAAGGCTTTTGGCAGTAGAGCAAATCTACCGTGCTTATACATTGATGAACAACCACCCCTATCATCGGCAATAAATTTTTTTAAGGAGAAGAACATGAAATTGGAATTGATTAGTTTTAAACTCTGCCCGTTTGTGCAAAGAGCTGTCATTATTTTAAAAAAACAAAATATTGATTATGACGTCACTTTTATCAATATTATGGATCCACCCGATTGGTTTAGAGAAATCTCACCCACAGGTCAAGTACCACTTTTAAAAGCCGATGGTGAAGTTATTTTTGAATCCAGTGTTATCAGTGAGTTTGCCAATGATATTGGTGAGGTTGACTTACAGCCTTCAGACCCTATTCAAAAAGCCAAAAATCGTGCATGGACTGGCTTTGCCTCAGGCCTATTTGATGATTTATTTCATATCGTCACTGGTGATGAGGAAAAATTCACACAAGCCAAGCAAGGTCTGTTTAAAAAACTTGAGCAACTTGAAGCGGCCAAAACACCAGGCAATTTTTTCAATGGCGACGCATTCAATTTGATTGATGCCGCTTTTGCACCGCTTTTTATTCGCCTTGGTTGGATTAATGCTTTTACTGACAATGCACTCAGTATTGAAAGATTCGACAAATTAAGCCATTGGGCCAATAATTTATTGGCAGATCAAGCAGTCCAAGACTCGATTGATGAGGCTTTAGAAGGCATGTATCTGGGTAATATCAAAAACAAAGGTGCACACCTCTCTACCTTGTTAGTTGAATAATAATTGCTTAGATTATCGCTAAAACATTCTCAGGCGGACGACCAATAACCGTGCCTTTTTCAGTGCGCACAATGGGACGTTCAATGAGCTTGGGTGTGGCCACCATTGCGTCAATCAATTGCGCTTGTGTTAGTGATTCATCACCAAGGTTTTGATCTTTGTATTCGGCTTCACCCTTTCTCATTAAATCACGCGCACTGATGCCGAGTTCTGACAAGAGTTGTTTAATTTCACTTGCATTTGGTGGGGTTTCTAGGTATTTAATTATCTCAAAATCTCTGGCTTTTTCTTCTAAAATGGATAGCGTTGTTCTGGATTTCGAACATCTGGGATTGTGATAAATTGTTGTTTTCATCTTGTGTGGATTGTTATGAAAAAATTTTTAATTATACTCGCCCTAATCACGCCACTTGCATCAACGCAAGCAATTACCATTGAAGAGGTAAAAGCTCGTGTGGCTCAATTGTTAAAGGAAAAAGCCAGTGAACTGCCAGCTTTTTCTGTTATTGATACCCAAGGAAAAACACACAACAACGATTCCATTAAAGGTAAATATTTGGTGGTTAACTTTTGGGCCACTTGGTGTCCTCCTTGTTTAAAAGAAATACCTGCTTTTGTTGACTTTTACAACAAACATTCCGATCGTGTTGAGGTGATTGGCATGGACTACGAACAAGCCGATGCAGAGGCTATTGAGTCTTTTCTAAAGCGTTTTAATGTCACTTATCCAATCGTTTTATTCGACGAGAAGAATGGACCACAGTTTGATGTCTTCGGCACCGTACACGGCATGCCAACCACCTATATTTACGGACCGGATGGAAAATTGGTTGATTTTCACGAAGGTGAAGTGGATTTAGAATATCTGGAAAACGCGATTCGTTAAATCCAAGTTTTTGAAGATCGGTTTTCGTCTCTGACCAGTTTGGGTACCAAATAACCACTGAGGTTTTGTTTGAGTTTTTGATGAATGGCCTGCGCCCTCTCATCACTGACCCAAAAACTCTCTGAACCACTGACTTTATCTAACTGGTGTAGATAATAAGGCAATATACCCAAATCAAACAAAGCTTTTGACAAGTCTTCTAAGACTTTGGCAGAATCATTCACGCCTTGGAGCAATACCGATTGATTAAGCAGTGTGATGTCTTTCAACTCAGAGATTTTTTGTCCAAAATCACATGAGAGTTCACGTGCGTGGTTTGTGTGCAAAACCATCACCACATTTAAACGAGTATTTTTTAGCAAGTCACAAAACTGTTGAGTAATACGACTGGGAACAACCACGGCTGTTCGAGTATGAATTCTCAGTGTTTTGATGTGTGGGATTTGCTCTATGTTGTTAATTAATTTTGTTAATTTTTCATCACTAAGACTCAGTGGATCACCGCCACTTAAAATTACCTCGTTAATTTTTTTATCAGCCTTAATATAATCACAGATAGCCGATAAATTGCTAATTGCATCGTGGTGTTCATAATCAAAATTTTGGCGAAAACAGTATTGACAATGAATGGCACAAACTCTAGAAGCAATAAGCAGTACCCGATTGGGGTATTTATGGATAAGGCCTGCCACAGGAGAATACGCCTCATCTTCTAACGGCGATGGCGAGAAATTCTTATTGGCAATTGATAAATCAGGTTTGACCTGTTTTAATAAAGGATCATCGGGATTGTCAGCATCAATCAGGTGCGCATATTCCAAAGGAATTTTGATTGGAAAATTTAAAGTTTGGAACGATTGGGTGTTGAAAAACTCATTACACTGTTTAGCATTTTTCAAGCTGTTGCGAATGTTTCTTTGCCACTGTCTACTCATAAAAATCGTGCAATAAAAAAGCCCCTTAGGGGGCTTTTTATAACAAATTCAGTTGGTAGAGTTAACAATATTTAGAAAAGTTCTCATCGGTTTTGGCTTTACCGTCTTCGTAGCCTGCTTCGTATTCATCGGTAATTCTTTGTTCTTCTATTTCAGGATTATTCAAATAGCCAGCCATCCAGCCTTGAATATAATTATCGTTAACGCCCATTTCTTCCATTTTCTTAACGCCTTCATAGTAAGTCATGACTGCCACTCCTTAAATAATGTTTATAATTTCACATCCTTATATCGACTCAATTTTGTTGGTGATATAAGAAAAAGATAATATTATAACCATTTAAACTCGACAGATAAGAAAAAAACAAAAAAATTAATGCAAAGATTAACGCAAATCACTCAAGGTTTAAATCCTCAACAAGAAAAATCTGTCGGCCTATGTGAAAACACAAATGCACTGATTCTGGCAGGTGCGGGTAGTGGAAAAACACGGGTATTAACTCAACGCATTGCCTATTTAGTGATTGAAAAACAAGTGCACATCGATGCCATCTTAGCAGTCACCTTTACCAACAAGGCTGCTGGCGAGATGCGTGATCGTTTGAGTGGCTTATTAAGACGGCCCATTGGCCGTATGTGGGTGGGTACTTTCCATTCGTTAGCACATCGACTTGTTCGTCAACATTACGATAAGGCTGGGCTTAGCAGTCAGTTTCAAATCCTAGACCAGCAAGATCAGTTTCGTATTATCAAGCGTTTGATGAAAGAAAACCACATTGATGAAGCCAAGTATCCAGTGCGTAAGATTCAATGGTTTATTAATGGTCAAAAAGACGAAGGTCTGCGCCCTAAAGATATTGATCCGGGTTATAACTTTTTTACAAAACAAAGTCTCAGTGTGTTTGAGCTTTATGAAAATCATTGCCAAGCCAACGACCTAGTAGATTTTGCTGAGTTATTACTTCGTAGTTATGAGCTTTTGAATAATAATACAGAGCTCCTAGATCATTACCAAAAACGTTTTGAGCATATTTTGGTTGACGAGTTTCAAGACACCAACACCATTCAATACAAGTGGATTCAACTTTTATTCTCCGGTCAAAATCAAATTTTTTGCGTGGGTGATGACGACCAGTCCATTTATGGTTGGCGTGGGGCGAAGATTGAAAATATTCAAAAACTCGAACAAGACTTCAAACCCATTGAAGTGATTCGACTGGAGCAAAATTATCGATCGACTGGCAACATATTGAATGCTTCTAATGCTTTAATTGCCAATAATCAAAACCGCATGGGTAAATCTCTATGGACTGAATCTGGCGATGGTGAGTTGATTGACCTTTATGAAGCACGTGATGAGCGAGATGAGGCCAATTATGTGGTTAGCTCAATTGAGCGTCTTATCCACTCAGGTGTGGCACCCAACGAATGCGCTATTTTGTATCGATCTAATGCACAGTCTCGTGCTTTTGAAGAATCGCTGATTAAGCATAACATTAACTACATCATCTACGGTGGCTTGCGTTTTTTCGAACGCGCGGAGATTAAAGATGCACTTTGTTATCTTAGGCTGATTGAAAATCGCAATGATAATGTGGCCTATGAAAGGATTGTGAACTTTCCAGCCAGAGGCATTGGTAATGCCACTTTGGATAAAGTCAGAGCCTATGCCCGAGAAAATCAAATTTCTTTGTTTCAAGCTTGTGAGGTAGTGGCACCCACCCTGCCCACTCGTGCTCAAAATGCGCTGATGGGTTTTATCAATCTGATTGAGTCGATGGATGACGAGATCAAAAACCTGGATTTAAGTGAAAAAGTTGCTCATTTGATTAAGCACTCAGGTTTGGTTAATCATTATGAGAACGACAAAACCGATAAAGCAGGTAGCAAAAAAGACAACTTAGAAGAACTAATCGCAGCCGCTAAGCAATATGTTCATGAAGATGAATCGATTGGTGAGGTTTTGGGTTTTATTACTCTTGCTTCTCTGGATTCAAACAAAGAAGGTTCTCAACAGGCCAACCAAAATGTGCAGTTGATGACCATACACTCTGCCAAAGGTTTGGAATTTGAATATGTTTTTTTAGTGGGTATGGAGCAAGACCTCTTTCCTTCAAGACAATCCAGAGATGAACCTCACCTGATAAATGAGGAAAGACGATTGTGTTATGTGGGCATGACTCGCGCACGCAAAAAACTCACACTTTGCCATGCAATTAAACGCTTCTTACACGGGCAATCTATATACGCCTATCCATCGGTTTTTCTAGATGAGATTCCTAAAAAATACATCCATCATATCAAACAAAACGATTATCGATCAAACTCAAGCTTTAATCAGCAACAAGACGATATTTTTAACCAAGATATGGCTCCTGAAGACAGTGGTTCTTTGAGTATTGGAAGAACCGTCAAACACGCCAAGTTTGGCTATGGCACTGTGATTAATTTTGAAGGCAGTGGCGATTCTCAACGCGTACAAATTAAGTTTAAGTCTGTTGGCAGTAAATGGCTAATAAGCAGCTACGCCAACTTAGAATTTGTTTAGTTTAGGGTTTTTTTAAGATCGTCAATCGAGACGCTTTGAACCGTTTGTTCGTCAGTGAATACTGGCTTCATTTCTGAATGAGTACCGGCCTCTTTTTCAATCGCAATTTGTCTTGAAGAGACAATGTCCAAACAATCGGTAATCATTTTTTGTGTTTGCTCGCTAAGTGGATGACGAAGGCCTGGTTTAGTCATGGTGTCTTTTGCAACAGCAATCAGTGTTTTTCTAACCGCACTCAGTAGGCGAATTTCAAAATCCTGTTCTTGGTCTTTGTCTTTTTTCATAATGATGAGTTCAAAATATTCAAATGCTTTTCATAATCTATTTTATCAACATTTGGATTTTTAATCCCCCTCATTAATTGTAATTTTTCACTCAGTGGCCATGGCAAGTCAATAACCTTGTCAACCAGCTCTGGATGATTACAGATCAACACCATGTCGCAACCACTCTCAAGTGCTGTTTTGACTCGATCATTGATATTGTTAATGAAATGTGCCCCCTGCATTGACAAATCGTCGCTGAAAATCACACCCATAAACCCGAGTTTTTGTTGAAGGATTTGTTTTATCCACTTGGCAGAAAAACCTGCTGGTTTGTCGTCTACTTGACTATAGATAACATGGGCAGGCATCACGGCATCGAGTTGTTGATTAAGGTTTTTAAAAGGCGTGATGTCTAAATTGATCTCATCCATTGGTCGATCATCAATAGGCAGATCTTGATGGGAATCCAATGCAACAAAACCATGCCCTGGAAAGTGTTTGCCCACGCATTTCATACCCGCTTTGTGCATACCATCAATCAGTGCGCCGGCTAACTTCACCACCACATCTGGATTAGAATGAAAGGCGCGATTACCAATGACACTAGAGTTGCCATAATCAAGGTCAAGCACTGGGGCAAAGGAAAAATCCACACCGATTTCCAAAAGCTCATAGGCTAAAATAAAGCCACATGAAAAGGCAATATCGGCTGC
>CAZYIW010000024.1:0-6588 GCA_964647705.1 uncultured Piscirickettsiaceae bacterium | reverse complement strand
AAGCCAATTATTGTTGTGAATATAAAAAACTCACTATAGCCAATACTCTCAACAATTGAGCCTGAATAACCACCAAATGCTTTAGGAATGAGTGTCATCAGTGATGAAAAAACCGCGTATTGTACCGCGGTAAATTGTATATTGGTTAAGCTGGATAAAAACGCAATAAAAGCTGCGCCTGCAAGCCCGGCAGACAAGTTATCCATGGTAATGGTGACATAAAGCCAAGTGATATCATTGCCCACATTTGCCAGCACCACAAACAACAAGTTGGTTATGGCTGACAAAGCTGCGCCTAAAAACAAAATTCTGTAAACACCAATTTGGTTGGCCATCAGGCCGCCAACAAAGCCACCAGCAATGGTCATAAACAATCCAAAGGTTTTTGAGATGCTGGCAATTTGAACTTTGGTAAAGCCCATGTCTTGATAAAAAATATTAGCAACCACGCCCAGTACAATATCACTAATACGATAGAGTCCAATAACCGCTAATAGCAACAGTGCAGCACTCAAACCATAGCGTTTAAAGAAATCTTTAACTGGCTCAACATAGGTTGAATCAACCATGGATTGATTGACTACATTTATCCATATCAAAGCTCTGGTAACCAGATAAGCCAACAAAATTGATAAAACCATGCGCAATGTAGCGGAGATAAATCCTGCTAAATTTTGGTTACTGAATAGCTCTGTTAAACTGGATTTAAGGCCATTAGCCACATCTGATAGAAAATTAAAAGCGCCAATAAAGCTTAAAACTACCATCAAAAATAAGATAAAAAATCTTAGGTACTCTTTCGTGCTATAAGTTGTTTGCTTTGTGGCTGAATCAGGCTCTTTGATAATTAAAGTGGTCAAAACACCTACAAGCATTACCAAAGCCATGAGCATATAAGTATGAGACCAAGCATCGAAACTATACAGCTCTTTGGTTGAACCCAGATAGCTGGCAATAAACAAACTGCCTGCACCGGCGACCAACATACCAATCCGATAACCTGCAATGTAGGTAGCTGAGAGCATTGATTGCATGTCTTTATTGGCGGATTCAATACGATAAGCATCAATCACAATGTCTTGTGTGGCAGAAGAAAAACCTAACAGGACTGCACCAATAGCCATAATCTCTAAACTATTGACACTCGACTTTGGATCGACCGACGACATTAGAAGAATTGAGAGTATTATTGATGCTTGTGCCAATAACATCCAAGCTCGTCGTCGCCCCAGTTTTCTACTCAAAATTGGAATGGGTAAACGATCAACAAGTGGTGCCCAGACAAATTTAAATGAATAGCCTAATGCCGCCCAAGAGAAAAACGTAATGGTTGATTTAGACACACCAGCTTCATTGAGCCATAAGCCTAAAGTGGAAAAAATAAGCAGTATCGGCACACCGGCAGAAAAACCTAAGAACAACATAGTAACCACCCTTGGGTGGGTAAAAAGTTTGATACTCTCTAGCATTGATTCCATGGCATGCCATCATGACGCCAGCCATTGATGTTGCCACGTTGGTCGTTTTCATCCAAATCGCCTTCAAAACCACTAATCACATGAGCGACATTGGTAAAACCGTTTTTGATTAAACATCTTCCGGCGTCGTCTGAGCGATAGCCACTTCGACAAATCAGGATGATTTCTGTGCCTAAGATGTCTTCTCGCTCACCGATAAACCGCTTAATTGCGTCGACAAAAATTTGTTCGTGTGGTTCCCAATCTGGCTCATCCACCCACGGTACAAAAATACATTCTAATGGGCGCCCCACAAACTTGTTTTCTGCTTCGGTACGCACATCTACTAACAAAGCCTCGGGATTCTCTTGTAATCGTTCGTAAGCTTTATTGGGTAGATATTGAACTAGTTTAACCATTAGCCCATTATATCCACATCTTCGCCAATTTGAACAGCATCAAAAAGTTCAATAACGTCGAAATTCATCATACGGATACAGCCTTTTGATCCAGGGACTCCTAGTACAGTCTCATCTGGTGTGCCATGAATATAAATATAGCGAGACTTGGTGTTTTTATTGTGCTTCTCAACACCATCTAGCCACAAAATTCTTGTAAGGATCCAATCTCTGTTGGGATATTGTTTTGTCATATTGGATGCGTAAATCTCGCCAGTGGGCTCTCTTCCAACCAAAACTGAACCAACTGGCAAACCATCGCCAATCTTGTGAGCAATTTTAAAACGCCCACGGGGTGTACAAAACGAACCTTCTACCTCACCAACACCATTTTTAGCACTACTGATAGGGTAGGTTTTATTCTTAAAAGCAAGGGTTTGTTTTGCGATGTTAATTTCAATCATGAAGCTTTGGTAAATAAGGCTATCGATTCAACGTGTGCAGTTTGAGGAAACATATCCATAACCCCTGCGGTTTCTAGTTTATACCCTATTTGAATTAACTCGGCAGTATCTCTGGCCAAAGTATTGGGATTACATGAGACATAAACCAAGCGCTCCACACCCAATTTTGGCAATAATTTTACAATTTCAATCGCACCTGATCTGGCCGGATCAATCAAAGCTTTGTTGTATTGCTTTCCCCGAAACCAGCTAAACCCTTCAACTTCTTTAAATAAATCTGCTTTATAGAACTCAACATTATCAATTTGATTGATGTTTGCATTATGCTTTGCGCGCTCAATCAAACCACCGTCGCCTTCAATACCAACAACGCGCTTTGCATAACGAGCAATTGGCAAAGAGAAATTACCCAACCCACAAAATAAATCAATGACTGTGTCGTTTGAATTCAATGCCAATAATTGCAGGGCCAGGTTAATCATTTTCCGATTCAGTTCGAAATTCACTTGAGTGAAATCATTTGGCAGGAATTCTATTTCGATATTATGATCTGGATGCGTATAAGTCAGCCTGGCTTTTTTATCTAATGGTTTGATTGTATCTTCACCCCCACTTTGTGTATAAAAAACAACACCTAAATTGTCGCCACAATCGAGCAATACTTTCTCATCTTCACTTGTCAGTGGTTCTAAATGTCTTAGGATAAGCACTGTCGTGTGCTCACCAATAGCCACTTCTAGCTGAGGCACTTGCGATTTGATTGAAAGTTTTTCTATTGCCTTTGCCAGTGCTTCAAGATTATCACCTAATAATGGGTGTAATACCTCACAACGACTCATGTTGGTAATGTAGCTGGATTTTTTTTCTCTAAACCCCACCAATACTTTTGATTTTTTGGCCACATACCTAACCCCAAGCCTTGCTTTTCGACGATAGCCCCAACTCTTTGTGCAAAGAGGTTCTAGCCATTTTTTTGGCTCTACTTTGGCTTGATTTTCAAAAGCTTGTTTAAGCCAGTTGGCTTTGGCCTGGATTTGATCCTCGGCGGATAAATGCTGGAAGGAACAACCCCCACAAATACCAAATACCTCACACTTGGGCTCGATACGATTATCAGCCGGTTTTATAATCTGCTCTACGTCCGCCTCTTCAAATTTGGCACGTGAGAATGTGCGATTAGCAAGCACCTTTTCTCCAGGCAATGTATTGGACACAAAGATAACCTTTTCGTCAAAATGTGCAATACCTCTACCCTCATGTGAGAGCGATTCAATTTCTAAGGTGTAGGTTTTCGGTTTTGGTTTTCTTCTTCTACCCATTTAAAAGCTCAATCCAATGTTTAACGGGTATTTTAGTGCCTTTTTGTAGGTGCATTAAACAACCGATGTTAGCACTGACAATAACCTCAGGTTCGGAGGTTTCTAGGCACTCTAATTTATTGTCTCTTAATTGTTTAGAAAGCTCTGGTTGGAAAATAGAATAAGTGCCAGCAGAACCACAACAAAGATGAGAATCTTTAACCGTTGCAGGCTTATAACCAATGTTTTTTAAAATAGACTCTACCAATCCACCCAGTCTTTGACCATGTTGTAAAGTGCAAGGTTCGTGGTAGCTAACCTTGAGCTTTTGTGGCTTAAACAATGACAAATCCTTATCGGCTATGAATTGAGCAATATCTTGAGTTTTATGGCTAATTTGTTTGGCTTTTTCATAGTAAGGATCGGACTTATTAAACAAATCTGGATAATCCTTAACCATCACACCACAGCCACTGGCGCTAGAGATAATGGTTTCAACGTCATAATTAAGCCATGTATCAATATTGTGTTTGACTTTTACTTTTGCCTCGTCTGTGGCACTTAAATGCTGATCAATAGCGCCACAACATTCTTTTTGTGGAGTTTCAATAACGCCATAACCCAACCTAGCCAACACATTTTTGACGCTGTGATTGATGTTGGGTGCCAAAGTGGGCTGTACACAACCACCCAAAAGTAACACTTTTTTATCTTGTGCTTTTGGGGCTATTGGAGGATTTTTACGCTTGGAGTGTCGAAAAGCAAAACCCAATGTATTGAAAAGCACTGGTGTGGTGAGAAGTTTTCTAACGGAATAACGATACGCTTTTTGCCACAAAGGTCGCTTCTTTTCAAAAAACGCTCGGCCTACGTCTAACAATTGCCCATACTCCACGCCAGAAGGACAGGTGCTCTCGCAAGAGCGACAAGTCAGACAACGGTCTAAATGTATCAAACTGTTATCAGAGAAATCGTTTCTCTCAAGCGAGGACTTAATTAAATAAATTCGCCCACGTGGTGAATCTAGCTCATCACCCAGTAACTGATAAGTGGGACAAGTGGCAAGGCAAAAACCACAATGCACGCATTTACGGATAATATCATTGGCCTTTTGATTTTCAATTTGATGGGTTTGCATCAGGCAAATTTTCCTTCTGGATCAAAAACTGATTTGAGTTTTTGTTCAATTTGTTGCCTAACTGGCGATTTGTTTTTAACTCTTTTGGGTGCTGATAACGTATTGATATATGAACTAGGAAATACTTTGAAACTGATCTGCGTCACAATAGCCAACTGCCCTTTTGAACCAACGAGTAGGCGTGCAACATCATAACCAGCCACATTTTTCATCACCTGACCACCAAAATTTAACACATCTCCTCTGCCATCAATAATCTGGACACCCAAGACACTATCGGCCAGATCTGTTCCGCCTGTTGCAAAAGCACTGCCAATGGTTTTATTGGGGTTTTCGATATAAAAACTCAACAATTGCTGGTTTTTTTCTAGCTCTGCTTGAATACGGGAGATTTTTGTGCCCGCTTTAACCGTGATCACCAACTCCTCGGGATAATAATCTACCACGCCTGAGTAATCTAACAGCTCGGTATTGAGTTTAAGCTGCTTGGAATCTTTAACCAGTTGTTGTAACTCTTCTAATCGATCCATTAGAAACGCTCCAACTCTGGATGAGGTAATTTACCATGATGTACATGCATGGCGCCTAATTCCGCACATCGATGTAGCTCAGGGACCGCCTTGCCAGGATTGAGCAACGATTCCGAATCAAAGGCTTTTTTAATTTGATGAAAAATCGACAATTCTTTTTCATTGTACTGATGGCACATTGCGTTTAGCTTTTCTACGCCCACGCCATGCTCACCAGTTACCGTACCGCCCATGTCCACACTGAGTTTTAAAATCTGCGTGCCAAACTCTTCGGTTTTTTCTAACTCACCTGGCACGTTGGCATCATAGAGAATCAGCGGATGCAGATTACCATCACCGGCATGGAATACATTGGCCACACGCAGGCCGTATTTTTTCGATAACTCAGAGATTTTCTCCAGCATATCGGCCAAGTGTCGACGCGGAATGGTACCATCCATACAATAATAATCGGGTGAGAGTCGTCCAACTGCAGGAAAAGCCGACTTGCGTCCCTTCCACAAGTTAAGTCTTTCTTCTTCATTGTCTGATACTTTCAAAGTGCTTGCACCTGATAAAACTTTGAGCACTGTTTCAAGTTCGGATTTGACCCTAAATTCACTGCCATCTAACTCGCACAAAAGCAAGGCTTCGGCTTCGGTTGGATAACCTACATTCGCAAACGCCTCTGCTGCTTCTATGGCAAATTTATCCATCATCTCAAGCCCTGCTGGCACAATGCCGGCTTTGATTATATTGGCCACAGCATTGGCACAATCGGCCACATTGTCATAAGCAGCCATCACCACTCGCGCAAGTTCAGGTTTGGGTATAAGTCTGACTGTAATCTGTGTAATAACCCCCAATAACCCTTCTGAACCATTCATCAATGCCAACAAGCCATAACCATCGTCTTGACGATTTAATGTCAACTCTTCGCCATCAATGGTTAGCATTTTGATGGCTTCAATATTGTGCACCGTTAATCCATATTTTAAACAATGTACACCACCGGAATTTTCTGCCACATTGCCACCAATGGTGCAAGCTATCTGGCTCGATGGATCAGGCGCATAATACAAACCAAATTCAGCTGCCGCCTCACTGATGGCAATATTGCGCACACCCGGTTCAACCACAGCCAAACGCTTAGATGGACTGATTGATTTGATTTTTTTCATTTTTGATAGCCCAAGCACCACACTATCTTGCAAAGGCAATGCACCGCCAGAGAGTCCTGTACCAGCACCTCGGGTAACAATTGGCACTTTATTGGCCTTGCAAAGTTTGAGCACAGTTTTGATTTGCATCTCATTTTCAGGCA
>CAZYIW010000023.1:0-19454 GCA_964647705.1 uncultured Piscirickettsiaceae bacterium | reverse complement strand
GCCCATGCCGTTTTGTTAGAAGTCTTTACCGACAGTGGTGTCGGCACACTCATTACTGATGAATAAAGGTAGCAGAGGCACAATCAAACTACAAGATTGCCAAATTCTGGCACACTACCAATTCCAAGGCGATCAATATATTCTCACGCTAGATTCAAGCGAGATTGCCAAGCTAACAAAGCCAGGGCAGTTTGTCCATGTAACGGTGTCGGATGCTTTGCCAATGAGAAGGCCAATCTCGGTGATGTCGGTTGACAAAGAAAACCAAACTTTTGATCTGCTCTACAAAGTTGTGGGCGAAGGCACACGTCAACTGGCCGAGCGACGAATTGGCGAAACACTCTCAGTGCTAGGGCCAATTGGCAACGGCTTTGCCATCACCGATAAAAAACGCCCATTACTCATAGGAGGTGGCGTTGGAATGCCACCGATGATTGCAATTGCACAACAGATGCAAAATACCAATCACCAAGCCTTTGCCATTCTTGGTTCTGAAGTGCCGTTTCCATTCGATGAAAAAATGGCCGATAACGGCAAGAATTATCATGGCGCAACGCACACCATGCCACTACTAGAAGATTGGGGCGTGGAATGTCGCCTAGCCAGTTTGCAAAATTATGAAGGCATCTACCAAGGTTATGTCACCGATTTGGCCAGACTCTATCTCGACGACTTAACCCCACAACAGCGCTCAGAGGTTGATATCTATTCTTGTGGCCCGCACCCAATGTTAGCGGCAGTGGCGAATCTGGCCAAAGAATACAACTTGCCTTGCCAAGTTTCCCTAGAAGAATTTATGGCTTGTGCCGTGGGTGGTTGCGCGGGTTGTGTGGTTGAGGTGCAAACCGACAATGGCCCGGCGATGAAGCGAGTTTGTGTGGATGGCCCTGTGTTTGATTCTGCCACAGTGTTTTGATCAAAGACAACTTAACCAAAGTTCAAAATCGCATTCATGCTGTTGATGCAAACAATCAAGTAACACTCATCGCCGTTAGTAAAACTAAACCCATCTCAGATCTGCAACAAGCCATCGATTGTGGCCAACGACATTTTGGTGAAAACTACCTGCAAGAAGCTTTAGAAAAAATTAAAGCCTTAAAGGGGCAAAATCTCATTTGGCACTTTATTGGCCCCATTCAATCAAACAAAACCAAACAAATTGCCCAGCATTTTGACTGGGTGCACAGTGTTGATCGGCTAAAGATCGCCAAACGTTTAAACGATCAGCGTCCAGAAAATTTAGAAAAACTCAGCGTATTGTTGCAAATCAATATCGACAACGAACCCACCAAATCAGGGGTTTTAGAGAGTGAAATTATAGATATTCTGCCCCATTTTAAAAATTTGAAAAATATTTCTCTAAGAGGGTTTATGTGTATACCCAGCCCCGACAACGCACAAAAAAGTTTTGAAAAAATGGCCAAAATAATGCAAAAACACCCTGAAATGGACACTTTATCAATGGGAATGAGCCAAGATTTGGAATTGGCCATTAAAAATGGCGCCACTTTCGTGCGCATTGGCACCGATATTTTTGGCAAAAGAACACCAATTGAATAATTCGTAAAATTTTTAAATTTAATAATAGGTATGATTGCCTATTATGACTATTCAAATATTGATTACTGGCGGGACAATCGACAAAGTTTATAACGAGCTGACGGGTGAGTTAGAGTTTGGCAATACGCACATTGTTGATATGCTCAATCGTGGCAGATCGATGGCTGAGACTCAAAGCGAGGTGCTTTTTTTAAAAGATTCGCTGGACATGAGTGATGACGATAGAGCGCTTGTTTTGGAAAAATGCTTAAGCTCAAAGGCGGATAAAATCCTCATTACCCATGGCACCGATACCCTGGTGGAGACTGCAAAGCTTCTCGGCGAGAACATCAAGGGTAAAACCGTGGTGCTTTTTGGTGCGATGATTCCTTATTCAATTAATCATTCTGACGGATTGTTTAATTTAGGTGTGGCAATGGGTGCGGTGCAAAATAAAGCCCATGGTGTTTATGTTGCCATGAATGGGCAAGTGTTTGATTGGGACAATGTTGAAAAAGACAGGGCTCGAGGTTTGTTTCAAACACTGAGTTAGCCAGCCAAGTCTTTAATTTATCCGACACAGGCGCATGGCTAATGTAACATGACATCAGCATGATAAAAAAGACCCTCTCTCATGGTTTGAAGGTGCTCAAAATTAGCACTTGGGTGAGTGCTATTTCTGCACTTATTATTTTGCTGGTTGTTGCTTTTTTTACGGCATTTCCTGCGCTGATTAAACCACAAATAGAAAACCAACTCTCACAGACAAGTGGCACCGATGTGACACTTGAGAGAATCAGCTTCGATTTTGAAGGCATGGATATGATTTTTAATGTTCATAATGCCAGTATCGCCTCAAACAAAACCCAAGCCAGATTTGCGCATATTGATCGGGCCAAGTTTAATGTTGATTTGATGAATTTGATTGATGATATTTATCATCCAAGCGATATTCGTATTGACACTTTGTCGATCTACCCACGAGAAGACAAATCTAAACTCTCTGTTGGTGATATGAAACGCTTTGCTTCGACACAGATGCTTGCAATGATGCCGTTTTTAAAATCGCTTGATATTGGCAAAACCGTGCTTCACGATAAGCAGATTTTGACCATAGGCCATGCAAACCTGACCAAACAAGGGCAACAACTACTTTTAACCATCTCTGAACAAAAAGTGTCCGACAAAGTGTTTGACATTCAAGCCACCTTTTCTGCCGAGCAACTGGATCAATTAAACAGAGCCACCATCCCGGTTCGAATTGATGGAGAGTTTTCACTTTTTGCCAATCTTGACCTGTATGAAGATGGCGATGATTTTGCTGTTTTTACCGCCTTTGCGCCCGATGTGACGGCCAAAGACATTGCTCTTTATACCCAAGGTTTGTTGCCCGAAGATGTGCGCGGGTGGATGGATCGTGGATTTCAATCAGGAAGTTTTGAAGATATTAAGCTGACATACAAAAAAAACCTATCAAACCAGAGCAAAACAGAGTTTGCTTTGAGTGCTTATTTGCGTGACAGTGAGCTGATTTTTAACAGCGATTGGCAAGCGCTTAAAAAACTCAATGCCAGTCTTGTCACCGATGGCAAAAAAGTCAGCCTGAATGTGGATTCAACCCAACTGAATAATCTCACACTTGAGAATGTGTTGGTAGAGATTCCCGATACCGATAGCGAAAAACTCGATGTTGAGGTGTTTGGCAAAATAAACGCCAACAGTCAGGCAATCACGCGGTTTTTGGCCGAATCACCACTGGGTGATACCACCCACGAGATTTTAGAGCAGTTTACGATAACAGGTGAGGCCAATGGTGAAGTGCGCTTGGTTATTCCGCTAGACGACAGAGAAACCAACTTGAAGGTTGATCTTGATGTTAATAACAATCGCCTA
Organism: uncultured Piscirickettsiaceae bacterium; assembly: GCA_964647705.1. GTDB lineage: Bacteria > Pseudomonadota > Gammaproteobacteria > PS1 > Pseudothioglobaceae > CAZYIW01. The sequence continues at coordinate 16,022 of CAZYIW010000023.1, read as the reverse complement.
ACGACTTTAAACGATGCCTTGGTGATTGAAAATTACAGCTCGAAGCTTGCCTATGACAATGGCCAAATAACTGGTGTGGGCGTTGGCAGTGTTCGAGATATTGAGTTTGATATTCATATTAACCCGAAAAACCGAGCCGATGATGTGAACGTGCCATTTGCTGTGGAGTTTGTGAATAATCGCAGTGGTTTTGAAGGTTATGTAACCAAACGTGAGGATGAGTCTTGGCGCATGAGAATAGAGTCAGACTCACTCAAGGGTAATGCACAGATTGTGCTGGATGATAACGCCATACCAAAGGTCAGTTTGTTGGGTTTTCAAGTCTCCACCCTAGATGCCATTAAAGGCGATTGGAAAATTGAGCCAAAGGATTTTCCCAATATGATACTCGAGGTGCGAGAATTCTTTGTTGATGGGGAACAATTGCCTAATTTTCGTGCTGATTTGAGTACCAAAGACAACATACTAAATATCAATAATTTGGTTTTCGAAGGGTTGGATTTGGGCACTGGAAAGCTAAGTTTTAACGGTTATTGGCTGGATGGAAAAACGCGCCTTTGGGCTCAAGCCAAGGGTGAAAAATTATCAAAGTTTTTAGAAGGACTAAAGGTTAAGGAAAAAGTAACGGGCGGTGAATTTGATATTGATATTCGTTTGGCTTGTGAATGTGCGCCATGGAATATGAACCATCAAGATATTACTGGAATGGTGGCCATGAAGGTTAAACAGGGTGTGTTTACCGAAAAAGACCCTAACATTGGTCGTGTGTTGTCGCTACTGAATATCAAATCCATTGCCAAAAGGTTAAAGCTTGAGATTGGCGATATTGTGCAAAAAGGTTTTGCCTACGAAAGTATTGATGCGGGTGCATATGTTGGCAATGGATTGGCAGAGATTGAAAAATTTGAACTTAATGCCACTTCCGGTGTCATTAATTTAACTGGAAAAACCGATATTATTGAGCAAGAGTATGATCTAGAAGCCAAAGTTATCCCCGCAGTGGGTGATGCTGTGCCAGCAGCAACTGCTTTGGCTGGCGGTGGTTTTATAGGGCTGGGTATTTGGCTGGCAGACGATGTCTTATTCGATGGGAAAATGATTGATCGTCTTGTGGGTGAAGCACTTGAATTTGAGTATAAAATTACAGGCTCATGGGATAACCCCGTTATTGAAAAAGCCAAATAAAGTTTAAGCAGATAATTATGATTGACCAACTGTTAGATGAACACCATCTAAATCAAGAAAAAATTACTTCTTTATTATCTTCCTTAGCGGTCAAGGGCGTGGATTATGCCGATTTGTATTTCCAACATTCGGTTGCCGAATCTTGGTTTTTAGAAGAGGGTATTGTGAAAGGTGGGTCTTACCACATTACCCATGGCGTTGGTGCGCGTGCAATTTGTGGCGATCAAACCGGTTTTGCTTATTCGGATGACTTAAACCTCAAAGCCATTGAACAGGCGCTGTCTTTTGCCAAGGGTATTTCTTCGAGCACAAAAACACAAGCAATAAAACCACTTATATCTACACAAGCGATTGCCAAATATAACGGTTTTAGCCCATTGGGCAGTTTAAGTTCTGAAGAAAAAGTGGATTTTTTGAAAAGTATTGACAAAATTTGTAGAAAAGAGCCAAAAGTAAAACAAGTGAGTGCCTCACTCTCAGGTGCTTATTCGGAAGTGTTGATTAGCTCAACTGATGGGGTTTATACGAAAGATTATCGTCCTATGGTTCGAGTCAATGTCAGCGTAATTGTAGAACACAACGGCAGAGTGGAACACGCATCAAGTGGCGGTGGCGGTCGTTATGATTACCGTTATTTTATCGATCACTCATTGGCTGAAGTCTATGCCAAAGAGGCCATTCGACAGGCATTGGTTTGTCTTGAGGCCAAAGGAGCACCGGCTGGAAATATGCCAGTTATTTTGGGGCCTGGTTGGCCAGGTGTTTTGTTGCACGAAGCGATTGGCCATGGATTAGAAGGTGATTTTAATCGTAAGAAAACTTCAGTTTTTACCGACAGAATTGGAGAACAAGTGGCCAGTGAAAAATGCACGATTGTGGATAATGGCACTCTGGCGAATAGGCGTGGTAGCTTAACTATTGATGATGAAGGCACGCCAACACAAAACACCACTTTGATTGAGAATGGCATATTAAAAGGTTATCTGTTTGACAAACTCAACGCCAGACTCATGGGCATGGAGCCCACAGGTAATGCCAGACGAGAATCTTACGCACACATTCCCATGCCAAGGATGACCAACACCTACATGCTGGCAGGCAAGGACAACCTAGAGGATATGATTACTTCGGTAGATCAGGGTATTTATGCGGTTAATTTTGACGGCGGACAAGTTGACATCACCTCAGGTAAATTTGTGTTTTCTGCCAATGAAGCTTACTTGATAAAAAATGGCAAAATTCAATACCCGGTTAAAGGCGCAACACTGATAGGCTCAGGCGATGAGGTATTAAAAACCATCTCGATGGTGGGCAATGATCTAAAGCTTGATGGCGGTATTGGTGTTTGCGGTAAAGATGGTCAGTCGGTGCCTGTGGGCGTTGGTCAACCCAGTCTGAAAGTAGACAACTTAACGGTTGGCGGGACTGAGGTTTAATATTAGAATTTTTAGAGGTTTTTAAATTCTTAATTGGATATAATACTTGACTTCTAAAAGCGAGAGAGAGCATTAGGTGCTAGAAAATTATTTACCGATTATTATTTTCATTTTTTTAGGGCTTGCCTTTGGTGTTGGACCTATTCTAATCGGTTATTTACTCGGTCCGAGTAAACCGGATAAGGAAAAAAATTCTCAATTTGAATGTGGCTTCCCTGCTTTTGACGATTCTCGCATGTATTTCAATGTGCGTTACTATTTAGTGGCCATCTTATTTATCTTATTTGACTTAGAAGTTGCCTTTGTCTTTCCATGGGCAGTGGTGCAATCGCAATTAGGTTGGTTTGGCTTTATCGGTATTAGCATCTTTTTATTTTTACTGGTGGTCGGCTTTATCTACGAATGGAAAAACGGCGCCTTGGAGTGGGAATAAGCGATGGCAATTGAAGGTTTAATGAAAGAAGGCTTCATGACCACCTCGCTTGATAAGGTGATCAATTGGGCACGTACAGGCTCGCTTTGGCCAATGACATTTGGCTTGGCTTGTTGCGCGGTTGAGATGATGGAAGCGGGTTCTTCACGTTATGATCTGGATCGCTTTGGTATTGTTTTTAGACCCACACCCCGCCAGTCAGATTTGATGATTGTGGCAGGTACATTGACCAACAAAATGGCACCTGCACTTCGAAAAGTTTATGACCAAATGCCAGAGCCAAGATGGGTGATTTCCATGGGTTCTTGCGCCAATGGTGGTGGTTATTATCATTATTCTTATGCGGTTGTTCGAGGGTGTGATCGCATTGTCCCAGTGGATGTTTATGTGCCCGGTTGTCCGCCTACAGCAGAGGCGCTTCTATATGGCATTTTGCAATTACAAGAAAAAATTCGTCGCACAAATACCATCGCAAGAACATAAATTATGGAAGAATTCAAAGAACAATTAATTGAAGAATTCGGCGAACAAAGCCTGCTTGAAGCATTTGACGAGCTGACACTAACAGTTGATGCCGATCAGATTGTTAAAACTTGCTTGATTTTAAGAGACAAGTTTGCTTTTGATATATTGATTGACCTATCAGGTATTGATTACCTGACTTATGGACAAGGCGAGTGGGAAGCTAATGCCAGCTCTTCTGGTTTTGGCAGAGCTAGGGAAAAACAAGGTGGTAAAAACAAGCACCCCGAGCGTTTTGCAGTGGTCTATCATCTGCTTTCAGTTTCAAAAAACCAGCGTTTGCGTGTTAAAGCTTATGTTAATGAAGATGTACCGATTATCGCCTCTGTGATTGATGTTTGGTCTTCTGCTGATTGGTATGAGCGCGAGGCTTTTGATTTGTTTGGCATTTTGTTTGAAAATCATCCAGATCTAAGACGCATCCTAACCGATTACGGTTTTAAAGGTCACCCGCTGAGAAAAGATTTCCCAATGATTGGCGAGGTGGAGATGCGTTACGACGAAGAGTTAGGACGTGTGGTCTATGAGCCAGTTTCTATTGAACCAAATGTGAACGTACCACGAATAGTTAGAAAATAAAATGGCAGAGATTCGTAACTACACACTTAACTTCGGCCCACAGCACCCCGCTGCACACGGCGTATTACGTTTGATTTTAGAAATTGACGGAGAAGTTATTGAGCGTGCAGACCCGCACATTGGCTTGTTACACCGTGGCACTGAGAAATTGGCTGAATCTAAGCCTTACAATCAATCTATTGGTTATATGGATCGCCTTGATTACGTATCGATGATGTGTAACGAACATGCTTATGTAATGGCGATTGAGAAAATGCTCGATATTGACGTGCCAGAACGCGCCAAATACATTCGTGTGATGTTTGATGAGATAACGCGTTTGTTGAATCACTTAATGTGGTTAGGTACGCACGGATTAGACGTTGGTGCCATGAGTATCTTCCTTTATTGTTTTAGAGAAAGAGAAAAGCTGATTGACTGTTATGAAGCGGTTTCTGGCTCTCGTATGCATGCAACCTATTATCGTCCAGGCGGTGTTTATCGTGACCTGCCTGAGAAGATGCCACAATATTTGAAAAACGATTTCCGTTCGGATAAAGAATTAGAAGCCATGAACGCCAATCGTCAAGGATCTTTGCTAGATTTTATTGACGATTTTGTTAAACATTTCCCTAGCAGTATTGAACAATACAATAATTTATTAACAGAAAACCGTATTTGGAAGCAACGTTTGGTTAATATTGGCGTGGTTTCGCAAAATCGTGCCAAACAGATGGGCTTTACTGGCCCTATGTTAAGAGGCTCTGGTGTGGTGTGGGATGTGCGCAAGCATCAGCCTTATTCAGTTTACGACCAATTAGATTTTGATATTCCAGTAGGGGTAACAGGCGATTCTTACGATCGTTATCTAGTGCGTATGGAAGAGATGCGACAATCTAATCGTATTATCAAACAATGTGTGGATTGGCTTAGAGAGAATCCAGGCTCGGTAATGAGCGATGATCATAAAGTATCACCACCAAAACGCACCAACATGAAAGATGACATGGAGTCATTAATCCATCACTTTAAATTATTCACCGAGGGTTATTCATTACCTGAGGGTGAAGTGTATCAAGCGATTGAACACCCTAAAGGTGAATTTGGGGTTTACTTGGTCTCAGATGGTGCTAATAAGCCTTATCGAGTAAAGATGCGCGCCCCTGGTTTTGCCCATTTGGCTTCTATGGACGAGATGGCTAAAGGACATATGCTTTCTGATGTTGTAACCATTATTGGTACACAAGACATTGTATTTGGAGAAATTGATAGATGATCTCTAATAGTGCAAAAAAACAAATTGATGCTTGGGTTGCTAAATACCCTGAAGATCGCAAAAGTTCTGCGGTAATGGAGGCACTCAAAATTGTGCAAGCTGAAAATGAGAACAATCAATTGAGCGCTGAGGCTATTGAAGCTGTGGCCGATTATCTAGATATGCCACCAATTGCCGTGGCTGAAGTGGCGACTTTTTATGAAAACTACAACCACAAACCTGCGGGTAAGCATGTGATTCGTTTTTGTCACAATATTTCTTGCATGCTTAAAGGTGCAGACGATTTAATCGCTTATTTGGAAGAAAAATTAGGCGTTAAAGTTGGAGAAGTGACTAAAGACGGCAAGATTAGTGTGAAAAAAGTAGAGTGCTTAGGTGCTTGTGTGGGCGCACCGATGTTCCAAATTGGCGATCAGTACTATGAAAATCTCACCAAAGAGAAAATTGATGAGATTGTGGAAGGTTTAAAATGAACGAAGTTTGTTTTAAAAACATAGATCAGAAAAACGCTTGGTCACTCAAGACTTACGAGGCCAATGGTGGCTATTCTGTTTGGAGAAAAATTCTAAAAGGTGAATTTACGCCAGAACAAATCATTGATGAGCTAAAAACATCCGGCCTGCGTGGTCGCGGTGGTGCAGGGTTTCCAACCGGACTTAAGTGGAGCTTCATGCCACGTAACGCTGAAGGGCAAAAATACGTGGTTTGTAATTCTGACGAAGGTGAACCGGGTACTTGTAAAGACAGAGATATCTTAAGATACAATCCACATTCAGTCATTGAAGGGATGGCGATTGGCGGTTTTGTGATGAATGCCACAGCCGGTTATAACTATATTCGTGGCGAATTTATGGAGCCGTTTAATCGCTTTGAAGGCGCATTGAAAGAAGCTTATAAAGCGGGGCTACTTGGAGAGAAAATTCAAGGTAGCGATGTTGATTTTAATCTTTATGCACATCTGGGCGCTGGTGCTTATGTGTGTGGTGAAGAAACTGCATTGTTGGAATCATTAGAGGGTAAGAAAGGTCAACCAAGATTTAAGCCGCCATTCCCGGCAAATATTGGCCTTTATGGCAGACCAACAACCATTAATAATACTGAGAGTTTTGCTTCTGTGCCTGAAATCTTGGCACGTGGTGGACAATGGTTTGCAGATTTAGGTGTAGAGAATTCTGGTGGTTGTAAGCTGTTTTCAGTTTCGGGCCATGTGAATAATCCGTCTAATTTTGAAGTACCGATGGGCACACCATTTCAAGATTTGCTCGAGATGGCCGGCGGTATTCGCGATGGCCATAAGTTAAAAGCAGTCATTCCAGGTGGTTCTTCAACACCTGTTTTAACAGCGGATGCGGCAATGAAAATGACCATGGATTACGATGGCATTGAAAAAGCCGGCTCTATGCTTGGCGCAGGCTCGGTCATTGTGATGGATGATTCAACTTGTATGGTTGAGGCTTTAACGCGCTTAGCACATTTTTATTACGACGAGTCTTGTGGACAATGTACCCCATGTCGTGAAGGCACGGGTTGGCTCTATCGTATGCTAAAGCGCATCTTAGATGGCAATGGTAAAAAAGGCGATATTGATCTTTTGATGGGTGTACAAGACAAAATCATGGGCAATACAATTTGTGCATTGGGTGACGCCGCGGCAATGCCGGTGGAGAGTTTCCTTAGAAATTTCCGTGAAGAATTTGAATACTATATTGAACATGGCAAGAGCATGGTGAAAGGGTAATGGCCGATATTGAAATTGAAATTGATGGTAATTTGATCAACGCCAAAGCAGGCGAGATGCTAATTACTGTGACTGACAGAGAAGGTATTAGCGTACCTAGATTTTGTTATCACAAAAAACTTTCTGTTGCTGCCAATTGCCGTATGTGTTTGGTGGATGTAGAGGGTGCGCCCAAACCACAACCAGCTTGTTCAACTCCGGTTGCTGAAGGTATGAAGATTCATACCCAAAATGAAAAAGCCAAAGAAAGCCAAAAAGCGGTGATGGAATTTTTACTCATTAACCATCCGTTGGATTGCCCAATTTGCGATCAAGGTGGCGAGTGTGAGTTACAAGACGTGGCCATGGAATATGGCTCCGATGTTTCAAGATTTACCGAAGGCAAACGTATCGTTGCTGATAGTAACATCGGCCCTCTTATTCATACAGACATGACACGTTGTATTCATTGTACGCGTTGTGTGCGTTTTGGCTCTGAAATTGCTGGAGTTATGGAGATGGGAGGCACTGGCCGTGGCGACCATACCAAGATTGAACCTTTCCTAGAAGAGGGTATTACCTCTGAGTTATCAGGCAACATGATTGATGTTTGTCCTGTGGGTGCGCTTACATCTAAGCCATTTAGATACGAACTTAGAACTTGGCAAATGAATGCTGTTCAAAGCATTGCCAGACACGATTTGGTTGGCTCTAATGTTTATGCGCAAACATACAAAGGCAAAGTGAAACGTATTGTTGCAAGAGACAATGATGCGGTTAATGAAACTTGGATCTCTGATCGAGATCGTTTTTCTTACGAAGGCTTAGAAAGCGACAACAGATTGTTGAAACCGCAAATCAAAGTTGAAGGACAATGGAAGGTGGTTACCTGGGATGTGGCCTTGGATTTTGCCATCAAAGGTATTACCAGCAACATCATTAATTCTCATCAAGCAGATAAATTTGGAGTGTTGGCTTCAAATACAGCCACTCTAGAGGAGTATTTCTTATTGCAAAAACTCACCAGAGAGATTGGCTCTGAGAATATTGATTATCGTTTGAATGTTAAAGATTTAGACCAATCAATGGTTTTGAAATCAGACACCAAGTTGATTGATTTAGAAAGTGTTGATTATGCGTTGGTGATTGGCTCAAATCCAAGATTAGAACAACCAATGATTAATCACCGTCTTCGTAAAGCACAGCTCAAAGGTGCGAGTATTGATAGAGTTGGCTTTATGGCATTTGATTCTAACTTCAAGATTAGTAACGATCATATTGTTGCCCCTAACGCACTGGCAGCAACATTGGCAGGCGTATTGGCCAGTATCCTTGATGCACAAGGTATTGAATTACCAGAATATTTGTCTTCTGCTAAACAGGACGATGACACAAAAGCTTTGGCAGAGAGATTGTTATCTTCAGATCAGTCAGCAATTTTATTGGGTGAGCACGTTATCAACAATAAAAATGCTACCAGCGTGGCAAATTTAGTAACAGAGATTGCAAAAAACAGCAAAAGTAGCACCATGAATTTGACCGAAACTGGCAATTCAATGGCCGCTAAGTTGGCAGGTTTTGTCCCTGGCGAAGGTGGCATGGATGTTAATTGCATGTTGGATTCTGAGCTTAAAGCGGTTGTTTTGTTGGATGTGTATCCCGATTACGATCACCATCATGCACAAACGATGGTTGATCAGTTAAAAAGCGACAATACCTTTGTTGTTTCAATGAATAGCTTTAAAGACGACAAAGTTAATGAGTATTCAGACGTGTTGTTACCAATCGCTTGTTTTTACGAAACTTCTGGCTCGCATGTTAATGTTGAGAACAAAGTGCAATCTTTTGCCGCGGCAGTGAGTGCACCCAGGGAAAGTAAACCCGCATGGAAGGTAATTAAAGTATTGGCTGATTTGCTTAAATTGCCAGGTTTTCATTACAACGATTCGACTCAGGTATTGAGTGAAGTGTCGCATCAATCACACAAAACACACGAACATGACAAGCGTATTGATTCTACCACCAAAAGAGGTATTGAGACCATTTGGCAGGCTTCACCTTATACAATTGACGCTTTGTTAAGACACTCGCCGTCATTACAAAAAACCAAAGCAGGGCAGGTTAATAACGCCTTCATGAATGCAACAACAGCTAAGAAATTAGAACTTAAACAAGGCGACGATTATCTTGGCGTAGCGGTTGAGGTTAATGATACTGTGGCAAATAATTGTGTATTTGTTCAAGCCAATCACACAACCATTGGAGAGAACTCATGATGGAATTGTGGCAGGCATTTACAGGTTTTATCCATGAGTTGATTCCATGGTTTGATGGATCTGTGGCAAGCGTTATTATTATCTTGATTAAAGCCATTGCGTTGGTGATGCCACTGATGTTACTGGTTGCCTACTTTACTTATGCGGAGCGTAAAGTGATTGGCTATATGCAGCTTAGAATTGGCCCGAATAGGGTTGGTCCAAAGGGTTGGTTGCAACCCATTGCAGATGCATTGAAATTGATGTTTAAAGAAATTATCTTTCCAACGAAAGCCAATCTTTATTTGTATTTATTAGCGCCGGTATTGGCCATAGCCCCTGCGATAGCTGTTTGGGCTGTTGTGCCTTTGGGTGCGGATCTCTACATTACCAGTTTAGATGTGAGTCTTTTGTATGTTTTGGCAATTGGCTCTATTGGCGTGTATGGCATTATCCTAGCTGGTTGGGCATCAAACTCTAAGTATCCACTCTTGGGTGCACTGCGTTCAGCATCGCTTTTGGTGTCTTATGAGATTGTGATTGGTTTTGCATTGGTAACCGTGGTGATGATAGCCGGTAGTGTTAATCTTAACACCATTGTTGAGGCGCAGCAGGGCAGTGTATTGCATTGGTACTGGATACCCCTTTTCCCAATGATGATTGTGTTTTTTATCTCTGCTTTGGTAGAGACTAACCGCGCTCCGTTTGATGTGGTGGAAGGTGAAAGTGAGATTGTGGGCGGTACACACGTAGAGTATTCAGGCATGACTTTTGCGGTATTTTTCTTGGCTGAGTATGCCAATATGATTTTGATGGCAGTACTTGCGGTTATTATGTTTTTTGGTGGTTGGCATTCTCCATTTGAAGGCACCTTCTTACAAGAATTTTTTGCTTGGGTACCGGGTTTGATTTGGCTTTTAGCCAAAGCGGTATTTTTTATGTTTTTGTATTTGTGGGTACGTGCAACTTTTCCACGTTTTCGATACGATCAAATTATGCGACTTTCATGGAAAGTATTCCTGCCAATGACAATTGTTTGGATTTTTGTTGTGGCATTAATGACTCAATTTAATTTAGGACCTTGGTTCTCATGATTAATAAATTCAAAAAAATAGCCAACAGTTTTTCTTTGGGTGAATTACGCTCAGGTATGAAGATTACTGCCACTGAGATGGTGAACAAAAAGATAACTGTTCAATATCCAGAAGAAAAAACACCCATTTCACCAAGGTTTAGAGGTTTGCACGCTCTACGTCGCTATCCCAATGGAGAAGAGCGTTGTATTGCTTGTAAATTGTGTGAAGCGGTTTGTCCTGCCAATGCAATTACCATTGAATCTGAAATGCGAGACGATGGCACAAGACGAACCACACAATACGACATTGATCTGTTTAAGTGTATTTTTTGTGGTTTTTGTGAGGAAGCGTGCCCAGTTGATGCCATTGTTGAAACGCAAATTTTTGACTATGCTTTTGTTGGCTCTCGAGAAGGCAACGAAAACAAACAAGGCCAATTTGGCAGCGTGATTACCAAACAGCAGTTGTTAGAAGTGGGCGAAAAAAACGAAAAAATGATTAATCAAACCAAGCTTGAAGACTCCAAGTATAAGTAGAGGAAAATATGACATTTGAGCAAATATTATTCTATGCTTTTTCGTTCTTCTTAATTGCAAGTTCGTTGGCAATGATATTTTCACGAAATGCAGCCAAAGCCGCTCTATTTCTGGTTTCAGCGTTCTTTTCTACGGCCAGTTTATGGATTTTGTTAGAAGCAGAGTTCTTAGCAATCACACTAATTTTGGTTTATGTCGGTGCTGTGATGGTGTTGTTCTTATTTGTGATCAAAATGCTCAACATTGATAAATCAACGCTTCGGGCAAAATTTGCCGGCTACCTTCCTTTGGGACTTGCTGTGGCAGTAATTGTTATTGTTGAAATGACCTTGGTTTTAGGCGGTAATCAGTTTGGTTTGGATGTGATGCCTGCACCCCAAAGGCACGGCGCTGATTACAGTAATATTACTGAATTGGCACTGCAACTATACACCATCTATGTTTATCCATTTGAGCTGGCAGCGGTTTTACTGTTGATTGCGATTATTGCCGCAATTACATTGGTGCATCGTCAAGAGACTGAACGCAAAAAACAATCGATTGCTGAACAGGTTAGTGTTGAGTCCAAAGATAGGGTTCGTGTTATTTCCGTTCCAAGTGGCGACAAGGAGGACAAACAATGATTGGATTGAGTGATTATTTGATTCTAAGCAGTATTATTTTTTGTATTGGCCTTGTTGGTATCTTTGTTAACCGTACAAACATTATTACCCTATTGATGTGTGTTGAATTGATATTGGCTGCGGTCAATACCAACTTTATTGCGTTTTCATATTATTTGGGTAATGAAGTCGGACAGGTATTTGTATTCTTTATTTTGACTGTGGCAGCGGCTGAAGTTGCAATTGGTTTGGCGATTTTGACACTGGTGTTTAGAAATAGAGGCTCCATTGATGTGGATGCCACCAGTGTGCTTAAAGGGTAGTTATGGAAAATCTATATTTAACAATTGTACTTGCGCCTTTATTGGGATCGATCATTGCTGGATTTTTTGGCTCTATGCTGGGAAGAACAGCCACGCATAGCATTACCATCCTAGGTGTGCTAGTCTCCACCGTTTTATCGGTAATAGTATTCAATCACCATGTACTAGAAGGTGCGCCGGTATTTAATGAAAACATCTACACCTGGATGCAAATTGGCAAGCTCAATGTCAGTGTTGGCTTTTTGGTCGACAATCTAACTTCTGTCATGTTAGTGGTGGTGTCTTTTGTGTCTTTGATGGTGCATATCTACACCATTGGTTACATGCATGATGACGATGGTTACACCAAATTCTTTAGTTATATATCGCTGTTTACTTTCTCCATGTTTATGTTGGTGATGAGTAACAACTTTATGCAACTTTTCTTTGGCTGGGAGGCTGTAGGGCTGGTGTCTTACCTGTTGATTGGTTTTTGGCATTATAAAGATTCTGCCGTTGAAGCCAATTTAAAAGCATTCTTGGTTAATCGAGTCGGTGATTTTGGATTTTTGTTGGGTATCGGCCTTGTGTTGGCGTTTACAGGTACATTGGATTATGCCGAAGTGTTCGCAAACTTAGATAAAGCCAGTGGCGAGGTCATTTGGGGTATGGATTTGATTACCGTAACTTGCTTGTTGTTATTTGTTGGTGCGATGGGTAAATCGGCACAAGTACCACTTCATGTTTGGTTACCCGGTTCTATGGAAGGTCCAACACCAATTTCGGCACTGATTCACGCAGCAACCATGGTTACTGCCGGTATTTTCATGGTGTCTCGCATGTCGCCTATGTTTGAGCTTAGCGATGTTGCACTCACAGTGGTAATGGTTATCGGTGCAATCACAGCATTATTCATGGGGCTTTTGGGTATTGTGCAAAACGACATCAAGCGTGTGGTTGCGTATTCGACATTATCACAGTTGGGTTATATGACCGTTGCCTTGGGTGTTAGTGCCTATTCGGTGGCAATTTTCCATTTGATGACACACGCATTTTTCAAAGCACTTTTGTTCCTTGGTGCTGGCTCAGTGATAGTGGCAATGCATCACCAACAAGATATTCGTCAAATGGGTGGTTTGAAAAAATACATGCCAATCACTTATTGGACAGGCTTAATTGGCACATTGGCACTGATTGGTTTCCCGGGCTTTGCTGGTTTTTATTCCAAAGACATGATTATTGAAGCGGTACATTTTTCTTCACTGCCATACGCCGAATGGGTTTATTATGCAGTGGTGGTAGGTGTGTTCATTACCGCATTTTACTCACTGAGAATGTTTTTTATTGTTTTTCATGGCGAGTCACGTGTGGATCATCACACAGCTGAGCATCTCCATGAATCACCTGCATCGATTACCATACCGCTGATTGCCTTGGCCATTCCATCAGCAATAATCGGTTTCTATACAATTGAACCAATGCTGTTTACTGGGTGGTTGGATAATGCCATTACTGTGAATGCAACTCAGCACCAATCTATGACACAGCTTTCACAGTTATTCAGTGATCATGGTGGAGCACTGGGCATGATTACACATGCGGTGATGACCGTACCATTTTGGATGATGCTCTTAGGTGCCATCAGTGCATGGGTATTTTCTTTGTATCGCACTGAATGGGCAGACTGGGTACAGAAAAAATTTCACCGTACCAATTACATGCTTGAATCGCTATATGGTTTCGACCGATTTAATGAGATTGTTTTCGTCGGCGGTGTTAAGAAGTTGGGGAATCTGCTATGGAAGGTTTCTGATTCGGGGCTGATTGACAATATGATGGTGAATGGTTCTGCAAGATTAGTTGGTTTTGTTGGATCAATTATTCGACCCATTCAGACAGGCTATGTCTATCATTACGCCTTTTTTATGATCTTTAGTTTATTGATTATTTTAACTTGGGTGCTTTTTGCAGGCGATAACCCACTTTTAAGCTTTGAGTTTTAAACATGGAAGGAATGCTACTTAGTCTTTTAATTTGGTTACCGATTCTGGGCGGTAGTTTGGTGTTGCTATTGGGCAATAATCGAGCCGAAACTGCGCGCTGGATTAGTTTGGCAATCAGTATTGCGATATTTTTATTGTCACTTAATTTGTGGATTGATTTTGACAGCAATACACACCTGATGCAGTTTGTTGAGAAGTCTTCATGGATCTCGCAATTTAATATTCACTATCATCTTGGTATTGATGGTATCTCTATGCCATTGATTATCCTAACCACGTTCTCAACCATCTTGGTTATTATTGCTGCTTGGGAGGTAATTCAGCAACGCCCAGCACACTACATGGCGGCGTTTTTGATGATGGAAGGGTTGATCATTGGTGTGTTCTCAGCACTTGATGCCATTCTTTTCTATGCATTTTGGGAGGCTTCACTGATTCCAATGTTGCTTATCATTGGTATCTGGGGTGGCGATAATCGAGTGTATGCAGCGATTAAGTTCTTCTTATACACGTTCTTAGGTTCGGTGTTTATGCTGGTGTCACTGATTTATATGTATAACTCTGGTGATTCATTTGCTATTTTGGATATGCATAATCTGGGCTTGAGTGCGACTGAACAGATGTGGATTTTCTGGGCTTTTTTCTTAGCATTTGCAGTAAAGGTCCCAATGTTCCCAGTACATACTTGGTTGCCAGACGCACACGTTCAAGCACCAACAGGCGGTTCTGTAATCCTAGCGGCCATTATGTTAAAAATGGGTGGTTATGGTTTCTTCCGATTCTCATTGCCGATTACACCAGACGCGTCTTTAGAATTCGCCGATGTTGTTATCGCACTTTCACTCATTGCTGTGGTTTATATCGGTTTTGTGGCATTGGTACAAAAAGACATGAAAAAGCTGATCGCTTATTCTTCAATTTCACACATGGGTTTTGTTACACTGGGTGTTTTCGCATTGTTCTCAATTCTTAAAATGGGACAAGATGGGTCATTGATATCAATTAATGGCGGCACTGTTGAAGGCGCATTGCTAGGCCTTGAAGGTGCGATGGTGCAAATGGTTTCACACGGGTTTATCTCAGCTGCAATGTTCTTGGTGGTTGGCGTACTCTATGACCGCTTGCATTCAAGAGAAATATCCACTTATGGCGGGGTGGTTAATTCAATGCCAAAATTCACAGGATTTGCGGTTTTATTTGCCATGGCCAATGCTGGTCTGCCAGGTACTTCAGGCTTTGTGGGTGAATTTATGGTGATCCTAGGTGCGGTGCAAGCCAATATTTGGTATGCCGTTCTAGCAGCCACAACGTTAATAGTTGGCGCAGCCTATACTCTGTGGATGGTCAAGCGTGTTTTTTGGGGGCCGATTAACAACGAGGCAGTCAACACACTTAATGACATTAACGGCCGAGAATTTTTCATTTTAGCAACCCTGGCAATTGCAGTATTGTTGGTTGGTCTTTATCCTCAGCCTTTGATTGAGGTCATGCACCATTCAATCGAGCATTTATTACATCAAGCACTCAGTTCTAAATTATGACTATTGAATCATTAAATTTCTTTCCATTTGATGCCTCTTCACTGATGGTGGCATTGCCAGAGATTTTTTTACTCAGTGCAATTGTAATTGTACTGCTTATCGATTTGTTCTTGACTGAGCGTTTTAAACAAGTCAGTTATTACCTGACTCAGCTCAGTTTATTGGTCACAGGCATCTTATCGTTTAATTTGATCGGACACGCCGATACGGTGATTTTCTCTAATTCTTTTGTTTTAGATGGCATGGCTTCGGTGTTTAAGGTATTTATGAGTGGTGCAACGATGATTGCCCTTGTTTACTCAAGACACTATCTACATGAGCACGGTTTGTACAGAGGCGAGTACTTCACACTAATACTATTGGCTGTTTTGGGCATGATGGTGATGGTGTCAGGTTATAGTTTATTAACGCTTTATCTGGGTTTAGAGATCTTGTCTTTATCACTTTACACACTGATTGCCATTGCGCGTAATCGCGCTGTTGCGGTTGAAGCAGCGCTTAAATATTTTGTCTTAGGCGCCATTGCATCAGGATTATTACTCTACGGTATGAGCATGATTTATGGCATCAGTGCCAGCAT
>CAZYIW010000022.1:19076-20931 GCA_964647705.1 uncultured Piscirickettsiaceae bacterium | reverse complement strand
TCGTAGGTGGCAGGTAGTTTGCCATCTTGTCGGTAAGCTTCATACATCTTTATCATTTTTTGGAATTTTTCTTTTCCGGTTAGGGTGTTAGAACGATTAGCAACATCCTGTGCGCCAATGCCTTTGAGGTCGTGCATCAAATCAGTCACATTTTGATAAG
Source organism: uncultured Piscirickettsiaceae bacterium (assembly GCA_964647705.1). Taxonomy (GTDB): domain Bacteria; phylum Pseudomonadota; class Gammaproteobacteria; order PS1; family Pseudothioglobaceae; genus CAZYIW01. Next base: position 20,771 of record CAZYIW010000022.1, on the reverse strand, counting down.
TGAGTGTGAGCGTTTCCATCTCCATAATGGGGGATTGAAAACCACAGACAAGCATCTGATCACCAATATCGTGCATATCGATTAAATCATTAATATGTGGTTTCGTGTCTACCACAGACCAGCTTTTCTTTAACTCTTTGAGTGTGTCCGGCCCAAAGGTTGAAAACAGCAACAAACCATCATTTTTTAACACACGATGGCATTCTTGAAACAAAGTTTGATGGTCGGGGCACCATTGCATCATTAGATTGGAAGCGATAATATCCACACTGTTGTCCATCAGTGGCAGTTTGTAAGCATTTGCACAAACTCTATTTTCAGAAGATGGGTTAATGCTGAGTGATGCTTGGGCAAAATCAAGATTGATCAATAGACTGTCACCAAATCGATTGGCTAATTTTTGACTCAAAAGACCTGTGCCAGCGCCTAAATCTAGCACCACTTTCGGATGTTTGCTAATTACATTGAGTTTTGCATCCAGACGAGAGGCAACCTCTCGTTGTAAAAATGCATGAGTGTTGTAGCTGGCAGATGCCTTGTTAAATGTTGATCTTACTTTAGACATTTTTCAACTTGCTCAGTAATGTGTTGGATCAGAGAAAAATACTGATTAATCCCTGGGGTAAACCGAGCTCCTAATAGGTCTATTTTAGCAACACGAACATTCAACCCTTCGCTGACAACGGGAATTTTTTTATTACTGACATTAGTTGTTGTGATTAAGCATTTTGCAGCGCTTTTTTGAATGGCTTTTTTGGCTTTTAGCAGTTTAAAGACACTGAGTTGTTGTTCATGGTATTGGGTTATTTGCACAGCAATTGGCAGGTGATTATCTTTGAGAAAAAACTCCAGTGCATAGGAATAAGCAGCGATCTTTTGATTGCGATATTTTGATAATTTTTTCTCTGTAATTTTTTGTAGTTGCTCAAATCTGTTATTAAGTTTGTTTAAATTTTTTAAGTAAATGTTTTTATTTTTTGGATCCAGCGCTATTAATTTTGTGCTGAGTTTTTTAGCAAACTGACGCATCAAATCTACACTGGTCCAGATATGTAAATTTGGAAAATCGATGAGTTTATTGTCCTTGTATAAATCGTCATTATTAAAAATATAGAATTTTTTGTTTTTGTCTATATTGTCGAGCGATTTGGCAATGCCTTGTTCCATCAGTGGGTGGATGCTGATGGTTAAATCGGCATTTTCAATTGATGATGCTTGAGAGGGCTTTAGTTGAAAATTGTGAGCAGACTGCTTACCATCGAGTAGTAACTGAGGTTTTGTAATTCCCAGGGTTAGATTCGAAACTATAGAGTGAATAGGTTGAATGCTGACAACAATATTGGGGGTTGCCAAGACTTGATTGCTGAGTAGCAGAGTGATTAAGAACAGTAAACGCTTCATCCGCGCAAATTATACTCAAATGCGACAAATAAAAATTGCCCGCTTTGGCGCGGGAAGCCCCTCAACCGTAAGATTGTCATTATTTGGATCGAGAAAATCTGCCAAAGACTGCGTGTTTTCACCAATCCAACGTGTGGCCCTTTGTTCTTTAGATGTTGTTTTGGTGATATCAACCAACTGTGCTTGAAATCCTGCCTGTTTTAACCAAGATAAGACTGTGTCTGTTGAAGGCAGGCACCAAACATTGCGCATTCTGGCATAACGATCTTGAGGAATGATTTGGCTACCAAACTC
>CAZYIW010000022.1:0-18976 GCA_964647705.1 uncultured Piscirickettsiaceae bacterium | reverse complement strand
AAACATTGCGCATTCTGGCATAACGATCTTGAGGAATGATTTGGCTACCAAACTCTTTATCGATAATTAAAGTCTCTAGTATTAGTTCTGCACCGCGATTCATCATTGATTTAAGCTGGATAAGGTGTTCCATATGGTTTTTTTGATGATAGAGCACACCCATTGAAAAAATTGTATCAAAACTCATGTCTTTTGGCATTTGTTGTAAACGAAGGGGCAGAACAAAGGCATTGGGTGGGTTTTTTATCAAATTGCGTATGGCATGAAATTGATAATTAAACAGCAAAAAAGGCTCAATACCCAAGGCAAGTTGTGCACCTTCTAAGGCCATCAAGTGAGTAAAAAAACCATTACCAGAGCCTACATCTAATATTGTTTTCCCTTCAAGTGGTTTGATGTGTGGAAGAACGCGATTCCATTTAAGATCACCTTGCCATTCACTGTCTAAGTTAACACTGCCAATTTGGTAAGGGCCTTTTCTCCAGGGTGATAATTGTTTGAGGGTTTTTTCCAACGTATCATCAGCTACAGTGTCGATTGATAAATACGGTGCTTGATAATCAAGCTTGCCTGGAGCGGTTTGTTTTAATTGAGATAGCGCTTGCTCCCATTTTGGAATATTGCCATTATTAACACCAAATGCTTGGCGAGAAAGATTGATTAATTGAGGACAAAAATTGCGTAATTTGGAATTTATACATAGATTTTCAAAATCTTCAATCATTAAATTTATAGCTGATATAAAATATTGTGTTAAAGGGAATTTTAAATTATTTGGAGACAAACACAATGATGAAAAAAATACTAAGCTTTTTAGCCACAATCTCTTTAGCAACAACACTAATGGCTGGTGGCGATGATCGTGATTTAGGTCCGGTTGAATCGCTCGATGAAATGGCGCCAATGAGTGAGCAAACCGTTGTTGGTGAACAAAATGCTGAGACCATGAAGTTAACTGATACGTCTAAAGAGGTAATTGGTACAACACCGGCAGGCATTCCAGTAACACAAGCCGCGCATGTTGCTTGTCAGGACAGACTTGGTCTTTCTGATGCCAATATCGCCCGATTTAAAGAAGCACTAGCTGGTGGTTATTTATATAACACAGGGCCAATAGATGCATTAGGTACTTTATTCTCGCCAGACAGATGGGCAGATTACTTTACTTGTGTTGAATCGCATGGTGGTTAATCGAACACTCTAGAAATATTAAAAAAGCCCGCGTTAAGCGGGCTTTTTTGTATTTGAATATTAGGGTGATTTACATCTCCAGTAAAGAGCCTTCTTTATCACTAAGCTTTGAATCAATTAAGCTTACATGGTCGTCGGTTAATTTTTGAATCGTTTCTTCGGCTTTTCTGGCCTCATCTTCTGATATCTCTTTTTCTTTTAATAGTTCTTTGAAATCTGAATTGGCATCACGTCGAATATTGCGAACCGCTACTTTTGCTTGCTCGGCTTCGTCTTTAACCACCCGAACCAAATCGCGGCGGCGTTCTTCGGTTAGTGGCGGGAGTGGGATACGTATAACCTCACCCACAGTTTGAGGGTTTAAACCTAAGTCAGAAGTCATAATGGCTTTTTCAACCACTGCTACCATGTCCTTTTCCCATGGAGATACTTTGAGTGTGCGAGAATCCTCCGCTACGATGTTGGAGACTTGAGAGATGGGAACCATAGCACCATAATACTCCACTTGTATTTGCTCTAGCAATGATGGATGAGCACGACCTGCTCTGATCTTACTAAAACCTTGCTCAAGCATAGCCAGCGTTTTGTCCATTCTTTCTTTGGCATCAGCGTGTATTTCGTTAATCATAGTTAGTTTCCTTTTGTTGTTACAATAGTGCCTTTTGAGGCGCCATTGAGAATATCAATCAGTGTGTTTTCATCTTCTAACATACTAAACACACAAATATCTAAATTGTGTTCACGACATAAAGCAAAAGCAGAGGTATCCATGATTTTTAGATTTTTTTCTATGGCTTCATCAAAGCTTAGCAAATCAAAACGTTGTGCGTTAGGATTTTTAATGGGATCGTCGGTATAAACACCATCCACTTTAGTGGCTTTAAAAACAACTTCTGCACCAATCTCAATTGCGCGCAAAACTGCACCTGTATCAGTCGTAAAACAAGGAGACCCTGTGCCAGCTGAAAAAAGAACAACCTTACCCTTAGAAAGTGCGTCTTTGGCCTTGTTATGATCTGCTGGATCACACACGCCACCACCAATATCAAAGCCAGACATAACCAGTGATTCGATGCCAGAACGTGAACAAGCATCAGAGATGGCCAAAGCGTTCATTACTGTGGCTAGCATACCTATGTGATCTGCGGTTACACGGTTCATACCTGCTTGTTGAAGAGCAGCACCCCTAAAAATATTACCTCCGCCAACCACTACACCTACCTCAATACCTAAATTGAGAACAGATTGGATAATTGAAACCACTTTGTCTAGAGTTTTTGGGTTGATTGCATGCCCATGACCGGACAAAGCATCACCACTGAACTTTAGCAAAATACGCTTGTATTGGTCCATCGTCACCAAAATAATTATATTGCAAGTGATTTTACACGGCGGTCGGGTTATAATTAACCCTTTGTCCGATATATTTTAATTGGTGAGTAAGCTAGAAAAAATCAGCATTCGTGGTGCAAAAGTTCACAATCTTCAAAATATAGATGTTGACATACCCAGAAACCAATTAGTGGTGATTACAGGCCTGTCTGGCTCGGGAAAATCGTCACTGGCTTTTGACACAATATATGCCGAAGGACAACGTCGTTATGTGGAGTCTTTATCGGCTTATGCAAGACAGTTTTTATCGCTGATGGAAAAGCCAGATGTTGATCACATTGAAGGCCTATCTCCAGCCATCTCTATTGAACAAAAGGCCACCTCGCATAACCCCCGCTCAACAGTGGGTACAATCACTGAGATTTACGATTACCTAAGACTTTTATATGCTCGTGTAGGGAAGCCTAAATGTCCCGAGCATCAGATTGAGTTGGAGTCACAAACCATCTCACAGATGGTGGATAGTATTTTAAAGTTGCCAGAGGGTGAAAAGATTATGCTACTTGCACCGATTGTGCAAAACCGTAAAGGCAGTCATACCAAACTATTAAAAGAACTTTCAAATCAAGGTTTTTTACGTGCTCGCATAGATACAGAGGTGATTTATCTTGATGAGATGGAAGAGCTTGACGGTAAAGTGCATCATGATATTGAAATTGTTATTGATCGTCTCAAAGTCAATACAGACGCCAGCTCTCGCCTTTCAGAGTCATTGGAAACAGCGCTTAATCTTGCATCGGGCTTGGTGCGTGTCGCACCTTTAGAAGCAGACACTACCTGGAAAGAGATGACTTTTTCAGCCAAGTTTTCTTGTGTGAAATGTGGTTATTCGCTTGAAGAACTAGAACCCAGATTGTTTTCTTTTAATAATCCAGTCGGTGCTTGTCCAAGTTGTGATGGGCTTGGCGTTAAAGACACATTTGATGAGGACAAAGTGGTGGCACATCCAGAACTGAGTCTTGCTGATGGTGCAATTTATGGCTGGGGTCGTTCTAATGCATACTTTTATCAAGTATTGATGTTGGTTGGTGAATATTATGGATTTAGTATTGAAACTCCATTTGAGCAATTAAGCGACCAACACCAAAAAATTATTTTGTACGGCAGTGGTGAAGATAAGATTGACTTTTCTAAAATCAAAGGCCGTAAGGGCTGGTCTAATAAAGCCAAACCATTTGAGGGGGTAGTCCCACGAATGATGCGTCGTTATGAAGAGACTGAAATTCGCTCTGTTCGAGAAGAATTGTCTCGTTATGTGGTTAGTAAAGATTGTGTGACTTGTTCTGGAGATCGGCTTAATGAATCTGCCAGAAATGTTTTTATTGGTGGTCGCAATCTGTCAAATATTACCAAAATGTCGATTGCCAATGTTTATGATTTTTTCAAAGACCTTAAGCTTAAAGGCGCACGAGGTGAGATTGCTGAGAAAATTTTAAAAGAGATTGTACAACGCCTTGAATTTTTAATTAATGTTGGCTTGGAATATCTCTCTTTGGATCGGAGGGCTTCTACACTTTCAGGCGGTGAGGCGCAACGTATTCGTTTGGCCAGCCAAATCGGTGCAGGCTTAATGGGCGTTTTGTATGTATTGGACGAACCTTCTATTGGTCTTCATCAAAGAGACAATCAAAAATTACTCAACACACTGATCTATCTCAGAGATTTGGGAAATACAGTGATAGTAGTTGAGCATGATGAAGATGCAATAAAACAGGCCGATCATATTATTGATATTGGACCGGGTGCTGGCGTGCATGGTGGGCAGATAATTGCCCATGGTGCAATTGATCAAATTAAAAACAATAAAGAATCCTTAACCGGTGACTACATTAGCGGACGCCGAAGCATAGATGTACCTAAAAATCGCAAGTCCAGCAAAAAATGGTTAAAAATTAAAGGCGCTCATGGCAACAACCTTAATCAAGTCGATTTAGCACTTCCAGTTGGGGTGATGAGTTGTATTACTGGTGTTTCTGGTTCGGGTAAATCAACATTGATTAATGAGACTTTATACGCCATTGCTGCACGAGATCTTAACCGTGCACAAATCACTCCTGGGCCATATGAGGCTGTTGAAGGCTTAGAGTATTTTGACAAAGTCGTTAATATTGATCAAAGCCCTATCGGCCGAACCCCAAGATCGAATCCGGCAACCTACACTGGCGTTTTCTCCCTTATTCGAGACCTATTTGCACAAACATTGGAAGCACGATCGCGTGGTTATAAATCTGGGCGTTTTAGCTTTAATGTTAAAGGCGGTCGTTGTGAGGCATGTAAGGGTGATGGGTTGATTAAAGTAGAGATGCATTTTCTACCGGATATTTATGTACCTTGTGATGTGTGTGATGGGCATCGCTACAACAGAGAAACCTTAGAAGTGACCTATAAGGGCAAAACCATCTCAGAAGTTTTGGATATGACGGTTGAGGATGCTTGTTTATTTTTTGCACCAATACCAAAGATTAAACAAAAGCTCCAAACACTAATGGATGTTGGTCTTTCTTATATTACTTTAGGTCAAAATGCCACAACCCTGTCTGGAGGAGAAGCACAACGTATCAAATTGGCAAAAGAGCTGAGCAAGGCAGATACTGGACAAACACTCTATATTTTGGACGAGCCAACTACCGGATTGCATTTTCATGACATTAAACAACTCTTGTCAGTAATTAATCGCTTAAGAGAACGCAACAATACCATTGTCATTATTGAGCATAATTTAGATGTGATTAAAACTGCCGATTGGATTATAGATTTAGGGCCAGAAGGTGGTGAAAACGGTGGAGATATTATTGCCACGGGAACACCAGAACAGTTAACACAAGCAAAGCATTCCTACACTGGAGCATATCTAAAAAACTACTTGTAATTGGCTTTTGTCAGTGAATTTTAGCCTCTTTAATTCATAGACATATTCTTTAGAGCCATTAACCCTACGGATTAATGCGGGAATAAATTCATAATCTGCTAGAAAGTAAGCCTCAATCTTGCTATTGGTATCGCCAATGCGTTTGATAGCGACAGTGGTTTTTTCTTGTTTTTCAAGATTAATAGCCTTATTTTCAGTTTTTTGATAATGGTGTTTTTCAATTGATTTACCATCTGCTACTTGGTAGTAAAAATCGGATTTTTCGGGGTGATTTTTAAGGTCAAAAGATACAGCTAAGAACAAGTTAAGTGGATCAACAATATTTCCACCTTCGGTTTTCCAAATCACGACATTGGGTTGAGTTTTGGTGAGAATAGATGACACGGTTTTGTTTTTCGAGCGAATATCAATCGCACAATTTTCAATATTTTTTCCGCTTTGTTCCATGGTTTGATAGTTAAGTCCATCCACACCATTTTCATTGATGACAAAAGTTGAGTTTGCTGAAATACTATAATCTTTTATGATCGATGCTAGGCCAGAGGTTTCGGCATTTGCAGTATAAAAAAACCCATCTTCTAAGTGATGCAGTGTTCTTATTTCTTCAGCGATTTTAATGCCATTAATAGACAACTGATAATTTGCTTCGTAAGGGGTAAAAGACCAAGTTTTTAAACTAAGGAATAAAGCGAGAACAAAAACCTGGATTTTCATAGAGACTGCCCATCCAATATTGCTTGGTTGTCTTTTAGTTTAAGCCTGCCTGAGGTGAACCAAGCAATCACTTGAGGGTAGAGTTTGTGTTCTTCGACGAGTACGCGACTGGCAAGTGATTTGGCATCATCGTTTGAGAAAACCTCTACTTTTTTCTGAGCAATAATTGGACCACCATCTAGTTCTTGAGTGACAAAATGAATGCTTGCACCATGCTCTTTCTCTCCAGCTTCAATTGCTCTTTGATGGGTGTCTAAACCACGAAATTTTGGCAAAAGAGAGGGGTGAATATTGAGTATCTTGCCTAGGTATTTTTCAGTAAATTCTGTGGTTAAAATGCGCATAAAACCGGCCAAAATTATCAATTCTGGGTTGTGTTGATCAATTAATTTAGACAGTGCGCTGTCATACTCCTCTCTGGTTGCAAAATCTGCATGTTCAAGCACATGTGTTGGAATATTAACCTTTTTTGCACGGGTAAGACCATAGGCATTAGCATTGTTGCTAATCACTGCTTCGATGGACAGATTGATATTTTTTGATTGATCAATAATAGATTGTAGATTAGAACCACCACCTGAAATTAAGACCACTGCTCGCATCATTTTTAAATAATGACTTGTTCACCTTCGGCTTTGGTTATCTCTCCAATCAACCACGCATGTTCGCCCGTTTGATTGAGATGCTCAATGGCTTTTTTGCTCTGGGATGAGGGCAATACAATTACCATACCAACACCACAATTAAACACACGATGCATCTCGTTTGTTTCAATATTGCCTTGTTGTTGCAACCACTGAAAAATCTGAGGCATCTGCCAAGAGTCTTTATTAAGCTTAGCAGCCAGATTATTTGGTAAGACCCGAGGAATATTCTCTAAAAGACCACCACCGGTAATATGTGAAATGGCATGTACTGTATGATTTTTAAGTAAAGAAAGCACAGACTTAACATAAATTCTGGTTGGCTCAATCAAAGCTTGTAATTGTTCATCAGATGGGTTGGATTTTTCGATGACTTTTCTAATTAATGAGTAGCCATTAGAATGGGGTCCTGATGAGGCCAGTGCAATAATATGGTCGCCATTTGATACTTTCGTGCCATCAATAACTTCAGATTTTTCCGCAATCCCAACACAAAAACCGGCCAAATCATAATCTTCCCCTGCGTACATACCAGGCATCTCAGCTGTCTCGCCACCAATCAGTGCACAACCGGATTGCTTACAACCCTCGCCAATACCCGAGATAACAGAAGTTGCCAATTCAGTATTTAACTTTCCGGTGGCGTAATAATCTAGAAAAAATAAGGGCTCAGCACCTTGCACAATCAAATCATTGACACACATCGCCACCAAATCAATACCAATGGTGTCGTGTTTGTTTAATAATTCAGCAACTTTTAATTTGGTACCTACGCCGTCTGTACCGGAGATAAGAACAGGGTTTTTATATTGCTCAATTGGCAGTTCAAACATCGCACCAAAGCCACCCAATCCTGCTAAAACGCCTTTTCTCTGGGTGGATTTTGCAATGGGTTTAATTTGTTCAATCAGTTCGTTGCCTTTGGTGATATCAACACCAGAGTCTTGGTATGTAAGTGATGACATTTACTTTTTTCCGTATAATCGATAATTTTTTCTTGCAGGGAAAATGAATTTTAGCTTTTCTTCTTTGCCAAATGCGCTTTCAATTTTACGCATTATTTTAACAGTGCCAATTGTTATGGCCATAATAAATCGTGATTATTCTTTGACCATGATTTTATTCTTTTTAGCCGGTGTCAGTGATGCTCTAGACGGCTGGATTGCAAAGAAGTTTTCTTGTCAAACCAGATTGGGTTCAATTCTTGATCCTGCAGCTGACAAGTTGCTATTAGTGAGTAGCTTTGTGGCTTTGTATTTAATAGACCTTGTGCCCTTTTGGTTGTTGATACTTGTTTTTGTGCGTGACGTGGTCATTGTGGCGGGGACTGTGGGTTATTTTTTGGGGTCGGAACAATCAAAAAATGACTTATTGACACCATCAAATCTGTCTAAATTTAATACCGTATTGCAAATTGCTTTGGTGCTTTTTTTGGTATTAACGCAGATATATCCTGTGGCTCCACATTGGGATGTGGTATTTTTTGTTGTTGTTGGTACTTCAACGGTACTCAGTGGTGCTGATTATGTCTGGCTTTGGGTGGAGAAAGTAATCCTCAAAGAGAGACGTCAATGAATCAATTGGGATTGCCATTTTCCCTCGACTCAAAAATGTTGTTGGGTCGTTTTATTGGAGAAAAAAATCAACAGATTGTTAAGCATATCAACCAATTATTTGAAAACAATACCGCTGCTGTGGTTTATGTTTATGGCGATAAATCGAGTGGAAAAACCCACCTTTTGCAGGGTGTAACTCTTGAAGCTCTTGAGCGGGGCAAACAAGCTGCCTATATTGATTTTAAACAAACACTGCCCCAAGGTATTTTCAATACTTTAGAGAATTTTGAATGGCTTTGTTTGGACAATATAAGCTACTTAAATGCCACTCAGCAAACAGAATTATTTGATTTATATAATCGAGCCAAACAAAATAAAGTCAAACTGATTGTCTCAGATCTTAATCCACCAAATGAGCTAAATTTGTTAAAGGATTTGTGCACACGCTTGTCACTAAGTACAGTATTTTCATTAGAGAATCTAGCAGATTTAGACAAAAAAGACATTCTCAAGGGCAAGATGATAGATCGCAATATACAAATTAATGATTCGGTCTATGATTATTTAATTAAATATTGTTCTCGTGACCTTGCTCTATTGCTCTTAACCATTAATCAATTAGATCAAACTTCTTTAGAGCTTAAAAAGCCAATTACCGTTGCCTTTGTAAAAAAGACATTAAATGTATAAACAAGACTAAGGTTTTGTTCTAAACTTAAATTTTGCAATTTTTGGCATTAATATAGAAAAAGGCAAATTTGCAAAAGATTTGTACTGTTTTTTTACTTTTTGCACCAATTGAAAAATATCGCTGATATTGGATTGATTATTCTGATCAATTTTATCTTGTAGTGCCAACAGCCCACCCATTTTGATTTTTGCTTGCTGACCAACAGAAAGGTTGCTTTGATGATGAGTTTTTAAGGCAAAGTCAGAATTTTTTCTTAAATTCTGATACAACGACTCACAATCATTCGCGGCCGATTCTTGTAGGCATGCGCCAAATTCTTTTTCCGCGACACAATCTTTCGCGCTATATTGACAAGCACAACGCCCACTAAGAATTAGATGAGAAAAAGCGCAAGTGTGGTGTGGTGTAGTCATAACAGGGATATTTTGACAGCTTAGACATTATAATATGACCATTTATTGTACTGATAAAACCTAATGAATTATCTCCCTATATTTATTGACATTACCCAGCGCGAATGTTTGGTGATTGGTGGTGGCGATATTGCGCTTAGAAAAGTCAAGCTTTTACTCAAGGCCAATGCCAAAGTTGTTTGTGTTGCAAAAACCTATTGTCAAGGTATTGAGCAATTACAACAACAAGGCAAAGTTGATTTGCAAAAAAGAGCGTTTGAGGTTGGTGATATCAGTAATCAGGTGTTGGTAATATCAGCCACGGACGACCCAAATGTCAACAAACAAGTGTCTGAATTATCACAATCGGCCAATATACCGGTCAATGTAGTGGATTCGCCTGAGCTTTGTACTTTCGTTATGCCATCAATTGTTGATCGTTCACCGATAGTGATTGCCATTTCGTCAGCCGGAAAAGCACCAGTTTTGGCAAGAATTATTCGTGCCAAATTAGAAAGCACAATCCCCCATGCCTATGGCAAATTGGCAAAACTTGCAGGCGAATTTAGAGATCAAGTTAAGAAAAAATTTAAAAATATTGAAGACAGGCGTTATTTTTGGGAAAGGGCATTTTCTGGTGTGGTGGCAGAGAAAGTATTTGCTGGCAAATTGACTGAAGCCAAAGAAGACTTACAGCAACAACTAAACAAAAGCCAAGAAAGTGAAACTGGCGAGGTCTATCTTGTGGGCGGTGGGCCAGGTGATCCTGACTTACTAACATTTAAAGCACTGCGTTTGATGCAACAAGCCGATGTTATTTTATATGATCGCTTAGTTTCAGAATCTGTGATGGAGTTGGTAAGACGCGATGCAGAGCTTATTTATGTGGGCAAAGAGCGTGATAACCATGCAGTGCCTCAAGGGGATATTAATCAACTGTTGGTTGATTTGGCTAAGCAGGGCAGAAGAGTTTGTCGGCTAAAAGGGGGCGATCCTTTTATTTTTGGACGCGGTGGCGAAGAGATTGAAACTTTGAGCGAAAATGCCATACCGTTTCAAGTTGTCCCCGGTATTACAGCAGCTTCAGGTTGTTCTACCTACTCAGGTATACCGCTTACTCATAGAGATTATTCTCAGTCATGTCGATTTGTAACAGGACATCTAAAAGATGGGAGTATGAACCTGCCTTGGGATGAACTTGCAGTTGAGCAACAAACCATTGTTTTTTATATGGCACTCAAAGGAGCGAAACATCTCTCAGAGAAACTAATTGAACACGGTATGCGTAATAATATGCCAGTAGCGTTGGTTGAAAAAGGCACCACACCTGATCATAAAGTATGGACTACAACATTGAGCGATCTACCCAGTGTTGTTGCAACGCACGAAATCCATGCACCCACATTAATTATTGTTGGTGAAGTGGTTAAATTAAGAGAAAAACTAAACTGGTATGATGCTCAGATTTAAGCCTTTAAACCCATTGATTTAAAAATTTTGGCAGCTGGACAAAAACCAGTAAAAGCCGATTGAAATAAGTTAAACCCAACAAAAAAAGTTAACCATAACCAGCTCGGTTCAGACAAGCTAACATTGGCTAATAATAAAGAGCCCATAATAAAAACACCAGCCATTGCTGAGACAGCGTTATTGATTGTCATACTATACTCCTATTGAATTGTAAACTACTCACTATAACATGATATATTTAATACATCAGACTATTTAGGTATAATCTCAAAATCTTTGCGGGAGTGGTGGAATTGGTAGACACGCTGGATTTAGGTTCCAGTGTCGCAAGACGTGAGAGTTCGAGTCTCTCCTTCCGCACCAAATTCTAGATTAAGCATTAAAATAGGCGCTTGACTTTGACTATGCATATACTTATTCAGCACAATCTAGACACCAAAATCGCTGAACAGATATCAGTAAATTTCAAACTATTTAATACGCATATTCGCCATCAGGTATCGGCCGATTTAAATATGCTTAGAGGTCGTCACAAGGTTGATTTTAATTATCTTCCAGAACAAATAGACACCTCACAAATTAAGTTGTTTGTGAGTGATATGGACTCCACCTTAATTAATATTGAATGTATTGATGAAATTGCGGATTTTGCAAATCTTAAACCCAAAGTTGCCAATATAACTGAGCGAGCGATGCTCGGCGAGTTGGATTTTGACGCCTCTCTAATAGAGCGTGTGGCCTTGCTTAAAGATTTGGATGTGAGTGTTTTAGATCGAGTTTATACACAGCGCTTAGAGGTTAATCCAGGCGGTAGAGAATTGGTTCAATTTTTAAAGAAAATAGGCGTTGCCTGTGCCGTTGTTTCTGGAGGTTTTACCTATTTCACCGAGCGTTTGGCCAAGGATATTGGTTTGGATCATATGCGGGCAAATGTTCTTGGCATCGAACAAGGCAAGTTAACTGGCGTATCTGAAGGCAAGATTATAAATGCACAAGCCAAAGCCGATTTTGTGAAACAGCTTTGTAAGGATTACGGGATTGATCTAGAACAAAGTATTGTCGTTGGTGACGGTGCAAATGACTTAAAGATGATGTCATTGGCTGGTATCTCGGTGGCTTATCATGCCAAGAAAAAGGTACAAGAAACAGCAGATATTGTTATCAACTACGGTGGTTTAGATAAAATAATGGATTTATTCATTCATAAGCACTAAAGGCTTATAAACATAGGTTAATTATGTTGGTTGAAGTTGGACATTTTGCACTGATTCTCGCTCTAACGTTTGCACTGTTGCAAGCGATCTTACCTGCAATTGGTTTATTCAAAAATAATTTATCCTTGAGTATGTCTGCCAAACCTTTGGTTTGGGGGCAGTTATTTTGGGTTTGTGTGGCTTTTGCTGTTTTGGTTAATGCTTTCTTGGTTGATGATTTTTCAGTTAAGTATGTGGCCAATAATTCTAATACTGAACTACCCACAATATTTAAAGTATCCGCCGTTTGGGGTGCGCATGAAGGTTCGCTTTTATTATGGGCTTTGATTTTGTCTGCGTGGTCGGCAGCGGTTTCAATTTTTGCGAAAAAACTGCCCGATGACATGTTGGCTAATATCCTGGTAGTTATGGCCTTGGTGAGCATTGGGTTTTTGTTGTTTTTATTGTTAACCTCAAACCCTTTTGAAAGATTAATGATTCCACCAGCCCAAGGAAGAGAACTTAACCCTTTGCTACAAGACATTGGTTTGGCTATTCATCCACCAATGCTTTATATGGGTTATGTAGGTTTGGCAATTCCTTTTGCCTTTGTGCTTTCGTCTTTAATTCGTGGACAGCTGGACTCAACATGGCTTAGATGGTCGCGTCCTTGGACGCTCATTGCCTGGGCATTTTTGACATTTGGAATTGTATTGGGATCTTGGTGGGCATATTATGAGTTAGGCTGGGGCGGTTGGTGGTTCTGGGATCCTGTTGAAAATGCCTCATTCATGCCGTGGTTGGTGGCTACAGCTTTAGTGCATTCTCTTAGTGTGAGTGAGAAACGCGGTGCTTTTAAACACTGGACAGTGTTATTGGCAATCTCTGGTTTTTCTCTAAGTTTGTTAGGCACTTTTTTAGTGCGCTCAGGTATTTTGACCTCAGTACATTCTTTTGCCGCAGATCCTGATCGCGGTTTGTTTATTTTGGTATTCCTAGTCATTGTGGTTGGCGGGTCTTTAGCGTTATATGCTTATCGATCGTCACAGATGCAAAGCACCAATCGTTTCTCAATTCTGTCTCGTGAGAGTGGATTATTAATCAACAATATATTATTGGTTACTGCCATGTTGAGTGTTTTTCTAGGTACATTATATCCACTGTTATTAGACTCGCTCGGTCTTGGCAAGATATCCGTTGGCGCGCCTTATTTTGATGCGGTATTTATCCCTATCATGATTCCTGCAGTTTTGGTCATGGCTATGGGGCCATTTTTACGTTGGAAAAAAGACAACAGCGAGCGATTTTTCAGTTCCGTGAAAAAAGTATGGTTAGCAATCGTTGCTTTGTTTTTAATAACGTTGTTTTTCAGTAAAAATATTTACGTATTACTGGCATCGTTCTTATTTATTTGGATTGTTCTACACACCTTGTTTTTGGTTTTTCAGCGTATGAGTAAAAAAGCAAAAATCAGTGGTGCTTTTTTGGGCATGGCAATGGCGCATATCGGAATCGGTGTCTTTTTACTTGGCGCTACTGTTACAACACAATACGGTGTTGAAAAAGACATTAAGATGGATGTGGGTCAAAGTATCAATATTCAGGACTACCAATTTGAGTTTAAGGGAGTAGAAAGTTTTGCCGAGAATAATTATCAAGGTCACAAAGGGCATGTAATTGTTTCTTATCAGGGCACAAAACTGACCGATTTAAAACCTGAAAAACGCCAGTATGTGACAGGCATGCCAATGACTGAAGCTGCTATTGATCCGTCAATTTCTCGTGATATCTATGTGGCGTTAGGAGAGCCATTGGGCAAGGGTGCATGGAGTCTGAGGGTTTATTACAAGCCTTTGGTTAGGTTAATTTGGTTGGGCGGTATATTGATTTCATTAGGCGCAGTTTTTGCTGCTTTTGATCGTCGTTATAGAATGAGGTTAAGACGCAATGTTTGAGTGGCAATTTTTCTTAATGTTGGTTTTATCATCAGTTTGGCTGGTTTGGTTTTTGTATCATCCTGTTAAATCCAGCGACTTGGATAGTAAAAATTCCAATATTGCCTTGGCCAGACAAAAGATGGCAGAGTTGGAGCAAGATCTGTCTCAAGGATTGATGAATGATGAATCGTTTGACCAAGCTAAAGATGAAATTGCACAAACCTTAGCGCAAGAATTAGAACACACAAGTCGCCAAAATCAAGGGAATCAAAAATCAACTGGTATTTTGGTTTTTTCAGTATTACTTATGTTCGTTCTACCAATATCGACTTACGAGTGGTTAAAGCCTTCGTTTGATATTAATGATGCAAGCATTACCCAACAGCAAAAAGAGCCACTGAGTTTAGCGCAGAGTGTTGATAAGGTTAGACAACATTTAGGCGAAAATCCTAATGATGCAGAGGCGTGGCGGATGTTGGGTCTGTCGCTGTTTGAGTTGAGGCAAGTTGAGGAGTCGGTTAATGCCTATGAAAAGGCTTATCAAATAGATCCAAATGATGTTGCACTCTTGGTGCAATATGCATCAGCTGTTGCCACTTTACAAGACAACCAGTTTTTCGGGTTACCTGCTGAATTGGTGCAACAGGCGCTGAAAATCAACCCAGATGCGCCAGATGCTCTATATCTGGCCGGCATGATTGCCATTGATGGAGGCGAACTTGAGCTAGCAAAAGTTGCTTGGGAGCATGCATTGTCATTGTTTGACCCGACCCACCCAGATCGAATAGTATTAGAAAACGCTTTAGCAGAGTTGGCCATCATCCAATCAGAGCTTACAAGCCCTCAATATAGAGTCAATGTCAGTGTAGAGATTTCTGATGAATTACGCAAAAATCGATCGGACGAAGATTTTGTGATGATTTATGCCAAATCTGCAGAGGGTAGACCAATGCCAATTGCAATAGAAAAGATAAAACTTAAAGATTTTACTGGCAGTGTGACGCTTAGTAATGCGAACTCTATTATGCCAACACAAAAGCTATCTGATGCACAACAGGTCGTCATTGTTGCTCGTATTAGTGCCTCTGGTTCGGCAATGAGAACAGCAGGCGATCAAGAGGTAGTGAGTTCTGTTGTCAATGTTACAGAAAACCCAAATGTTTATTTGCGGGTAGAATAGGCACCGATATGAGTCAAACATTAGAATTAGCCAAGCAGCTAATTAATATCAATTCAATCACACCTCAAGATAATGGTTGCCAAACATTAATGGCTGAGAGATTACGGGCCATCGGTTTTGAGATCAAACACCTTGAATTTGGCGAGGTGGAAAATTTTTGGGCGCTTCGAGGTCAACAGGCACCAACTTTTGTTTTTGCCGGTCATACCGACGTGGTTCCGGTTGGAGAAGGTTGGAACACAGACCCATTTACTGCTGCTGTTGAAAACGGCATGTTGTTTGGTCGAGGTGCAGCTGACATGAAAGGCTCTTTAGCAGCAATGCTGGTTGCTACAGAGAAGTTTGTTGCCGATTACCCTGAGCATCAAGGCGCTATTGGTTTTTTGATTACCTCAGACGAAGAAGGTCCTGCAGTAGATGGGACAGTTAAGGTCTGTGAATATTTAAAAGACACATCTCAAAGAGTTGATTATGCATTGGTGGGTGAACCATCATCAACTAATAAACTGGGCGATGTTATTAAAAATGGTCGACGTGGATCACTTAATGCCAAACTTAATATTATTGGCAAACAAGGGCATATTGCCTATCCTCATTTGGCCGATAATCCAATTCATCAAATGGCGCCTGCAATCAATGATTTGTGCAATGAAGTTTGGGACAATGGCAATGATTATTTCCCAGCAACCAGTTTTCAAATCTCTAATATCAATGCCGGCACTGGCGCTACCAATGTAATTCCAGGTAATGTTGAGATTTTGTTTAATTTTAGGTATTCAACCGAATCTACCCATGAGCAACTTCAACAAAGAGTGCTTGAGATTCTAGATCGGCATCAATTTAAATACCAAATAGAGTGGGAACATTCGGGCTATCCTTTTTTAACTGAACAAGGTCAATTGGTTAGTGCTTGTGCACACGCTATTAAGGAAGTTAAAGGCATTGATACAGAGCTTTCAACTTCCGGTGGTACATCAGATGGTCGTTTTATTGCGCCAATTTTAGATGCGCAAGTGGTTGAGTTGGGGCCACTTAATGCAACCATTCACCAAGTCAATGAATGTGTGAGCGTTAAAGATTTGGATGATTTGACTGACATCTACTATCAAATTCTTAAAAACCTATTAATATAAACACATCATGCGTTTTGATGTCATCACTCTCTTTCCCCAGATGTTTTCAGCAATTTTGGAAGAAGGCGTGGTTGCTCGTGCTATAAAAAAATCACTGCTTAGTATTAATACATGGCAACTGCGAGACTTTGCCCAAAATAAATACAAAAATGTTGATGACAAACCTTATGGCGGTGGCCCTGGTATGGTGATGCAGGTTGCGCCGATACGTAATTGCATTAAAAAAATTAAACAACAATCTCCTCAAACACAAGTCATCTATTTGTCTCCTCAAGGTGAAAAATTAACCCAAAATTTAATCAATGAGTTACAACAAGTAGAGTCGTTAACCCTTTTGTGTGGGCGCTATGAAGGTATAGATGAACGCTTGATTGAAAAAGATGTGGACAGAGAGATCTCCATTGGTGATTATGTGCTCAGTGGTGGTGAATTGCCAGCTATGGTGCTAATAGACACGTTGAGCAGACAAGTACCTGGTGTATTGGGTAATCAAGAGTCATTAGAAGATTCATTCCTGCGCGGCCTGTTGGATTATCCACACTATACTCGCCCAGAGGTTATCGATGGTCAAAGCGTCCCCGAGGTGCTGATCAGTGGCAATCAAGCAAAAATTGATGCCTGGAGAAAGCAACAAGCGTTTGAGAAGACGCAACTTAAACGCCCTGATTTGTTAGACCATTGATTAATATTTTTTTTATTCACAATAAAATATTGATTTTTCATAAAAA
This sequence comes from uncultured Piscirickettsiaceae bacterium, assembly GCA_964647705.1. GTDB lineage: Bacteria > Pseudomonadota > Gammaproteobacteria > PS1 > Pseudothioglobaceae > CAZYIW01. The sequence goes on along the minus strand of CAZYIW010000022.1, from coordinate 1,886 downwards.
AAATCTATAATTAATAAGAATTATTTTGCAAAGACGCAAAATATTCAACCAAGCATTGTCGCTTTACAAGTTACCCATGATGGGTTTTTAATCATCTAGGTTTGTTAAACAACCTAGTATTATCGGAGGAGATAAGTATGAAATTTGTAACGGCAATTCTTAGACCGCACAAATTAGACGATGTTAGAGAAGCTTTATCAGAAGTAGGCGTATCTGGCATTACTGTGACTGAAGTTAAAGGCTTTGGTCGTCAAAAAGGACACACTGAGCTTTATCGAGGAGCTGAGTATCAGGTTGATTTTCTACCTAAAGTAAAGTTGGAGATTGGTATCCCAGCATCTAAATTAGAAGCTGTGATTGAAGCAATCACCAATGTTGCCAATTCTGGCAAAGTCGGCGATGGCAAAATTTTTGTCACTGATCTAGATACGGTAGTGCGTATTCGCACTGGCGAGACAGATCAAGACGCACTGTAATTACTTTTAGGAGAAAAACATGAAAAAAATATTAGCTTTATTGGCTTTTTTGCCAATGGGTGTGTTTGCCGAAGGAATTGATGGTGCAAACACTTCTTGGATTCTAACATCAACTGCGTTGGTTTTATTTATGACATTGCCAGGTTTGGCACTATTCTACGGTGGCTTGGTTCGCACTAAAAACGTTTTATCGGTGCTGATGCAATGTTTTGCCATTGCAGGTATTGCCTCTATTTTATGGTTGATTGCTGGGTATTCTATTGCCTTTACCGAAGGCGGGGATTATTTTGGTGATTTGTCTAAATTTATGCTTGCAGGCGTTATGGAAGACAGCGCCAGTGGAGATATTCCTGAGAGTTTATTTGTTCTATTCCAAATGACATTTGCCATTATTACACCAGCACTTATCGTGGGTGGCTTTGCCGAACGCATGAAGTTCTCAGCGGTGTTGCTTTTCAGTGCTATTTGGTTAATTTTGGTTTACGCGCCTATTACCCATTGGGTTTGGGGTGGTGGCTGGTTAGGCCAAATGGGCTTATTAGACTTCGCCGGTGGTACAGTGGTACACATCACCGCAGGTGTGGCAGCTTTGGTTGCAGCGATGGTGTTAAGACCAAGAGATGGCTTTCCAAATAAGCCAATGCCACCACATAACATGACCATGACTATCACCGGTGCAGGCATGCTTTGGGTCGGCTGGTTCGGCTTTAATGGTGGTTCTGCTCTAGCAGCCAATGGTGATGCAGCAATGGCAATGTTAGTGACGCACATCTCAGCAGCAGCAGGAGCCATGACTTGGATGTTCTACGAATGGAAAAAATTTGGCAAGCCAACTGCACTGGGTACGGTCACTGGTATTATTGCGGGCTTGGGTACCATTACTCCGGCTTCTGGATTTGTGGGTCCTGCGGGCGCGCTTATCATTGGTATTGCTGCAGGTGCAATTTGCTTTAACGCGGTAATTTTGATTAAACAAAAACTCAAGATTGATGATTCTTTAGACGTTTTCCCAGTCCATGGTGTGGGTGGTATGTTAGGTACAATCCTTGCCGGTGTATTTGCGTCTAGCGAACTAGGACTCTTTAGTGGTCAAGGTCTAGCTGAAGGTATGACAATTGCCTCTCAGGTGGGTGTGCAAATCACTGGTGTGGTGGCAACTTTTGTCTATACGTTGGTGGTGACATTCATTATCTTAAAAGTGGTTGATGCAATCACTGGTCTTCGTGTATCTGCTGAGGAAGAACAACAAGGTTTGGATATTGTTTCACATGAGGAAAAGGGCTACGATTTATAATTTAAATCTCAGCTAAAATCAAAACCCGCTAAAGTTTTTACTTAGCGGGTTTTTTTATGCCTGTAAAAAAGCTTTCGTATATAATTTAAAGTAATATTATTGAATGATAAAGCAAT
>CAZYIW010000021.1:0-20961 GCA_964647705.1 uncultured Piscirickettsiaceae bacterium | reverse complement strand
TTGATAGAACCATTAAAATTGCAAAAATTTTGATCGAAGATTCTAAAGGAGAAACTCAAGTATCGATTATTGCTAAAACCCCAATGGCATTCAAAAAACTAAGCACCAATATCCATACTCAGTTTGGCGAGCTTTATCAAGACGCTGTTACAAAAAGAGACCCAGAACATTCGTTGAAGCAAGTCTCTGTTATCATGCAAAACTGCATTGCTTGCCATGGGGCGTATCAGTTGGTAGAGTCAGCTGAATGAATAAAACCCGTTTAATTTAAAAATAAGGAACGTTATGAAAAAATTAAAAAAATTGTTTATCTTATTGATTCTAACTTCGAGCTTCACGGCATTAGCATTGTTTGGTATTGGTGAAGATAAGAAAGATACAACAGATCAAGGGGCAGACAAAGAAAAAACAGCGAAAGATTGTGAGATTCCAGCATTCGCAAAGGCCATTGGTCATGAAGACTTATGGCTTAAGCACAATGGTTGTCCTCCCAGAGAAAAAAACAATCAAGACATTGACACAATCAAAGACGAGTCTAAATAGATTGTTCTAGATAATTTCACAAGCTTCGTCAAAAGCTAGCCGTGGCGATCTTGGGAACAATTTTGACTCGTCACCATGTCCAATGCCACACAAAAAGATAGATTTGGTTTTGCCATCAGGGAAAAAGGCTTGATCTAATGCTTCGTTATTAAATCCACCCATTGGTCCGCAATCCAATCCTACTGAGCGGGCTGCCATTAAAAAGTAGGCGCCCTGTAAGGTGGCATTCATCTGGGCTGCCGATTTGATTTTCTCAGGCTTTCCTTCGTACCAGCTTTTGGCGTCGGTATGTGGGAACAAAAATGGTAATTTTTCATAAAACTCAGTATCGTAGCTGATAATAGCAACCACCGGAGCACTCATGGATTTTTCAACATTACCTTCATCGAGATGTGCTTTTAGTTTTTCTTTGGCTTTGTCAGACTTAATAAAAGTAATTCTGGCAGGGCAATTGTTTGCCGCTGTTGGGCCAAATTTCATCAGTTCGTAGATTTGCTGGATTTGTTCGTCACTAACGGGTGTATCTAGCCAACCATTTTGACTGCGGGCTTCTAGAAACAAAGTATTAAGTGCATTATTTGAAAGCATAAAAAATCCTTTATGAAAGTAATATGATTATGGGTGAATTATATATTTTCTAACAAATCACCAGAGCTATAAAAAACCATTCAACAAGAATGGATATTTTAAATTTGTTTATTTTTTTCATTTGATGGGAATTCACCATGTTTTTAACCTTAATAAAGGATTAAAATTTAACAATTTATTGGGAAAATAAAAACTAGATAAGCTATGAAAAATATTACCATTATTGGTTCAGGTTTTGCGGGCTTAACCGCTGTAAAAACCATTCGAAAGGCAGATAAGCAATGTGAGATCACGCTAATATCTCCCAAGGCTGAATTGGTTTATTACCCCAGTTTGATTTGGATACCATCACAAGATGTCGATACCAAAGACATTGTGATTCCGTTGGATGGATTTTTCAAGCGTATGAATGTGCACCATGTGGCCACAGAAGCCACTGGACTAGAAGAAGGTGGGCGCAAGGTTATAACACCGATTGGGCTTTATGAAAATGATGCACTGATTATAGCCTCAGGAGGCCAATTTATTAAAAAACTTCCTGGTATTGAGCATGCGATTACACCTTGTGAGGGGCTTAGTGCAGCAGAGCAGATTCGAGACCGTTTGCGTGAGATGAATGCTGGTAATATTGCTATTGGATTTGCATCCAACCCTAAAGAACCAAGTGCGATGCGTGGCGGTCCCATGTTTGAATTTTTGTTTGGGATTGATACACAGCTTAGAAAAGAAGGCAGGAGAGATAAATTCAACCTTACCTTTTTCACACCAGCCGCAAAACCTGGTGCACGGCTGGGCGAAAAAGCTGTAAAAGGATTATTGTCTGAGATGAAAAAAAGAAACATTAATACCCATCTAGGGCATAAGATGAAAGGCTTTGAATCTACAAAGGTAATGACTGAAGGTGGTGAATTTGATGCCGACTTGATTTTGTTTATGCCGGGTATGACAGGAAATAAATGGTTTGGCAATACTGAGCTGGCTCGAAGTGAAGGAGGTCTACTCAAAGCCAATCAATTTTGTGAAGTTGAAGGCGCAGACAGAGTTTTTGTTGCTGGCGATTCGGGATCTTTTCCAGGCCCGGAATGGATGCCAAAACAAGCACACATGGCTGATTTGCAAGCCGAGGCTGCAGCCAAGAATGCATTGGATGTTTTAGACAATAAGCCAGCCAAACACACATTCAAAATTGAGCTTATGTGTATTGTCGATTCTAACAACAAGGGCATGTTTGTTTCACGATCTCTCAAGGGTGGAGTTATATTGCCTAGTTTAAGGCTCATGCATTGGGCTAAACATTTTTTTGCTTGGTGGTATTTGCGTCAATACCGATAAAAGGAGAGGAGAATGTCAGATTGTTTATTTTGCAAGATTATTGCTAGAGAGATACCAGCAGATATCATTTTTGAAGATGAGGATGTACTCGCGTTTCACGATATTGGCAAACAAGCGCCACATCATTTTTTAGTTATACCCAAAAAGCACATCGCCACTTTAAATGACGCCGAAGATGAACGCTTGATTGGTAAATTGGCAACCACGGCGGCAAAGATTGCCAAAGATTTAGGCTTTGCTGATGATGGTTATCGTGTGGTTATGAATTGTAATGAAGATGGTGCCCAAACAGTATTTCATGTTCATCTACACTGCTTGGGCGGTAGAAAGATGAGCTGGCCACCAGGCTAACCCTTATTTTTTATCAGAAAAAACAAAAACCGATTAGGATAAAATCCACAGAATTTATTGAATTTTGATCTTTTATGAATAACGAATTCTTGCATCGTCATCTCGGACCCAATACAACGGATGTGGCAAATATGCTCAAAGCCATTGGCTGTGAGTCGGTTGATGAGGTGGTTGCCAATACAGTACCAAGCTCCATTTTATTTGGTAATCGAATGGCAGTGGACGAGGGTTTGGGTGAGCATGAAACACTGAATTTAGCCAAAAGTCTAGCAAGTCAGAATCAACTGGCAACTAACTTTATTGGCCAAGGCTATTACAACACTTTAATGCCAGCGGTTATTCAACGCAATATTTTAGAAAACCCTGGTTGGTATACTGCCTACACACCTTATCAAGCTGAAATCTCTCAAGGTCGTCTAGAGATGTTGATGAATTTCCAACAAATGGTGATCGATTTAACTGGAATGGATATCTCCAATGCTTCTTTATTAGACGAACCAACCGCGGCAGCCGAGGCCATGGTTATGGCAAAACGAGGTAACAAAAAAAATAAGTCAAATCGTTTTCTGGTTGATGAAAATACCCACCCACAAACCTTGACCATACTTCAGACCAGAGCCAAGCCGTTAGGCATTGAACTGGTGGTTGAAAAGACAAAAAATCATGATTTTGAAGATTGTTTTGCTACTTTAATGCAATATCCAGCTACCGACGGCTCAATCAGAAATCTAGAAAATGACATTACCAAGGCCAAATCAAAGAATGTGATGAGTATTGTTGCTTGTGATTTGCTGTCTTTAACATTGATTAAATCCCCTGGTGAGATGGGCGCTGATATTGCCATTGGCAATTCACAGCGTTTTGGTGTGCCTATGGGATTTGGAGGACCGCATGCTGCTTTTTTGAGTGCGCGCGATGAGTACAAACGCATCGTGCCAGGACGCATTATTGGCGTTTCACAAGATGTAGAAGGAAATAGCGCATATCGGATGTCTTTGCAAACCAGAGAGCAACATATTCGCCGAGATAAAGCCACCAGTAATATTTGTACTGCACAAGTATTATTAGCAGTACTTGCTGCTGCGTATGCTCTATATCACGGCCCTAAAGGGTTAAAGGCGATTGCCGAAAAAGTACACACTAAAGCCAATAGTCTAGCAAAAACATTTACCAAGGCTGGATTTGATCTCAGTGCAAATCAGTATTTTGACACCATAACAATCAACACACCCGATGCTAAGAAATATTTTGATAAAGCCCAAAAACAAAATATTAACCTGAGACTTTTGAATAATTCGCAATTATCAATTGCAGTGGATGAAACCACCGAACAAGACGACATTGTAAAACTCTTAGCGGTTTTTTCATTAACTGAAATTGCCAAAGGTGGATTAGCCATTGACAAGCAAAATCTCAGAACCGATGCTTATCTTACGCATCCAGTGTTTGGCAATTATCACTCTGAAACTGAGATGATGCGATACTTAAAACGCTTAGAGAATAAAGACATTGCTCTTAATCATTCGATGATTGCGCTTGGCTCTTGCACAATGAAGTTAAACGCTGCAGTGGAGATGTATCCTGTCACATTACCTGGGTTTTCATCACTGCATCCTTATGCACCAGAATCTCAAACCCAAGGTTACCAACAGTTGTTTAAAGATTTAGAACAAGCTTTAGCAGAGGTAACGGGTTATGACGCAGTATCTCTACAGCCTAATGCTGGCTCACAAGGTGAGTTTGCTGGGCTGTTGGCAATCAAGTCTTATCATCAGTCGCGTGGCGACACACAGCGTAATATTTGCCTTATTCCATCATCAGCTCATGGCACAAACCCAGCCAGTGCAGTCATGTGTGGGATGAAAGTGGTGATTGTCAAATGCGATGAATCGGGCAATATTGATGTTGAAGATCTCTCTACCAAGATTGATAAGCATGCGAATAATCTCTCCGCAATTATGGTCACTTACCCATCTACTCATGGCGTATTCGAAGTAGAGATTAAAAATATTTGCCAGATGATTCACAAAGCAGGTGGTCAGGTTTATCTCGATGGCGCTAATCTAAATGCTATGGTTGGCGTGACAAGAATGGGTGAGTTTGGTGCGGATGTCTCGCACATTAATCTGCATAAAACATTTGCCATCCCTCACGGTGGAGGAGGACCTGGTATGGGACCGATTGGCGTCAAAGAACACCTTAGGGATTTCTTACCAGGCAATCCATTGGATAGAGATTCCAATGCTGTTTCTGCTGCGATGTATGGATCGGCTTCGATTCTACCTATCTCTTGGTCGTATATCAAATTATTGGGTAAGTCAGGCATGGAACAAGCAACCAAGGTTGCTATAGTTAGCGCCAACTATATTGCCAATGAACTTAAAGATTATTTTCCAGTTTTATATCGTGGTGAAAAGGGTTTTGTTGCCCATGAATGTATTATTGACATTCGACCCATCAAAGATGCAAGTGGCATTACCGAAGAGGATATTGCTAAGCGCTTGATGGATTATGGATTTCATTCACCAACCATGTCTTTTCCTGTGGCCGGCACGCTCATGATTGAACCAACCGAGAGTGAATCCAAACATGAAATAGATCGATTTATTACTGCGATGAAAAGCATTTATGCTGAGATACAAAAAGTCATTAGTGGCGATTGGGACAAAGACAATAATCCGCTCAAAAATGCACCACACACCGCTTTAGAGATGGCGGGTGAATGGCATTATCCCTACAGCAGAGAACAAGCTTTGTATCCTGTAGAATCACTCAAACAAAGCAAATATTTTCCACCTGTAAAACGCATTGATAATGTTTATGGCGATAGAAATCTGTTTTGTTCTTGCCCACCATTAGAAGATTTTCATTAATCGATTTTGCTTGAGGGCGAATTGTTCGTCTTAGTTTCTAGAGTTCTATTAAAATAGCTCAAAACTTAAGCCAAAATTTGATTAATTGACAGGGGGAAAATGAGCCAAGACGGTCTTGAACAGCTAAGCGTTGAAGAGTTCTCAGAACGCGCTTATCTTGACTATTCTATGTACGTCATTCTTGACCGTGCACTGCCTTTTATTGGCGATGGTTTAAAGCCTGTTCAAAGACGCATTATTTATGCGATGAGTGAGTTGGGTCTCAAATCAACAGCCAAATTCAAAAAATCAGCCCGTACTGTGGGTGATGTTTTGGGTAAATTTCACCCGCATGGTGACAGTGCATGTTATGAGGCCATGGTGCTCATGGCACAACCATTTTCTTATCGTTATCCATTTATTGATGGTCAAGGCAATTGGGGAGCGCCGGATGATCCTAAATCATTTGCTGCCATGCGCTATACCGAATCTAAATTATCGCCCTATGCCGATTTGTTGTTGGCTGAGATTAATCAAGGCACGGTTAATTGGGTAGACAATTTTGATGGCTCATTAAAGGAGCCAGAGTTTTTACCTGCACAAGTGCCAAACCTTCTACTCAATGGCGCGTCCGGCATTGCTGTGGGTATGGCCACTGATGTCCCACCTCACAATCTGGTTGAAGTTGTGAGTGCTTGTATCCAGCTATTAGAAAAGCCATCAACAGATTTAGAAGCGCTGATGGAGATTTTGCCAGCGCCAGATTACCCAACAGCTGGCAATATTGTCTCAACACCCTCAGACCTTCGTCAAATTTACCAGACGGGCCATGGTTCGATAAAAATGCGTGCCAAATACACCAAAGAACAAGGCGATATCGTTATTGATGCACTGCCATTTCAAACTTCAGGTTCAAAAATTATTACTCAGATTGCCGACCAAATGCGCAAGAAAAAATTGCCATTGGTTGATGATGTTCGTGACGAATCAGACCACGAAAATCCAACACGTATTGTAATTTCTCCGCGCTCTAATCGAGTTGATATAGAGGCATTGATGTTGCACTTATTTGCAACCACAGATTTGGAGAAAAACTATCGGGTCAATATGAATGTGATTGGTCTGGATGGTAGGCCACAGGTTAAAGCATTGATTCCACTGCTTAAAGAGTGGCTGAGTTACAGAATACAAGTGGTTACTAATCGTTTAAATCACCGCTTAGAAAAAATCCTCTCTCGCTTACATGTGCTCGAAGGGTTGCTAATTGCTTATCTCAATATTGATGAAGTTATTGCCATTATTCGCTCTGAAGACAAACCCAAACCGGTATTGATGAAGCGCTTTAAACTCAGTGATATTCAAGCTGAGGCAATTTTGGAACTAAAACTGCGCCACTTAGCCAAGCTCGAAGAGATCAAAATCAAAACTGAACAAGAGTCACTCTCACAGGAGAGACAAAAATTAGAATTATTACTCTCTAGCGAAACACGCCTGAAAACATTCATTAAAAAAGAACTAAAAGCGATTGTTAAAGAGTTTGGTGATAAAAGACGTTGTCAGATATTAACCAATGTTGAATCTGCACAGGCCTTTAACGAAGACGATCTAGTGCCTGCTGAGAATGTTACCGTTGTGCTTAGCGAAAAGGGCTGGGTGCGTTCTGCTAAAGGACACGATATCGACCCCACAACGCTAAATTACAAATCAGGTGATGCTTATCGTGCCAGTGTTAAAGGCAGAAGCAACAAACCGGCTATTTTTATTGATTCTATGGGACGTTCATATTCATTACCAGCCAATTCCCTACCAAGCGCAAGAGGTCAAGGAGAACCACTCACAGGCAGGCTTTCACCTGAAACAGGTGCTGAATTTATGGACGTGGTTATGGGTGACGACCAACAAAATATTTTGTTGGCATCTAGCGCAGGGTATGGTTTTGTTGCAACCATAGGAGATTTGTTATCTAAGAAAAAAGCCGGTAAACAAGCCTTGACACTGCCTAATGGCGCTAAGGTTTTGCCAGTGGTTAAAGTGAAAAATTTAAAGAACCAATTCGTCGCTGTAACTACCAACAGTGCCCGATTATTGTTATTCCCAATTAGCGAGCTGCCTGTGTTATCAAAAGGAAAGGGTAATAAACTGATTCAAATACCCAGCAAAGATACTCAAGAAAAAGTAGTGGCGGTTTGTGTCCTTACAGATGAGCAAAATCTAAAAATTTATTCTGGTAAGCGACACTTAACCATTAAATTTGCTGACTTGACTAACTACATTGGTAGTAGAGCACGTCGTGGCAATATGTTGCCCAAAGGTTATCAAAACGTTATTCGCCTTGAGGCGGTTGAATAAGGCACACCAATTCAAGGTTTAATAAAGCGATTTAGAAAGGTATAATGGCCTTTTTACCAATTTTTCCGAAAATGTTCGCCCTAAAAATTGTCACAGACTTTGCCTCTGCGCATTCTTTGAGAAATTACCCTGGTGATTGTTCCCGACTTCATGGCCACAACTGGCAGGTTGAGGTTGTGGTTGAGTCTGAGGTTTTGGATGAAGTTGGCATTGCCATTGATTTTCGTGAGATTAAAAAACAAACCAAACTCGTCATCAAGCGACTTGATCATCAATATTTAAACGATATTAAGCCTTTTGATGAACTCAACCCAACAGCTGAGAATATTGCCAAATATTTCTTTGATGAAGTTGGAAAATTAATTAACAATAACCATGTTCGCGTTCAACAAGTAACTATTTGGGAAACCCCTAGAGCTTCTGTGACTTACTCGGAATAAAACTATGACTGCAGCACACTTACCAGACACACAAAATTCAAAAGACACGCGTCAAATCGTAATTGATAAAGTCGGCATTAAAGACATTACCCATCCAATTACCTATATTGATCGTGATGGAAATAAAGTTCCTACAATTGGCAATTTCACCATGACAGTGATGTTGCCAGCGCATGTTAAAGGAACGCATATGTCGCGTTTTGTTGAAATTCTTAATAAGGGCCCTTGTGAGTTTGATTCTAGCAACTTCAGCAGGATTATTGATAAAGTAAGAACTCGATTAGAATCTGATTCAGCACACATTGTGCTGGATTTTCCTTTTTTTAGAAATAAAATAGCTCCTTCTTCTGGCGTTGAGTCGGTCATGGATTATCAGGTCACACTATATGGTGAGCTCAATCAAGGCAACGCAGAAGTGATGATAAAAGTGGTAGTACCAGTTACCAGCCTTTGCCCATGCTCTAAAAGTATTTCTAAATATGGCGCGCACAATCAACGCTCACACATCACCATCAAAGCCAAAGCCGCCAAAGGCAAGGTGATTTATCTCGAAGATTTAATCGAATTGGCTGAAAATAAAGCATCATGTGAACTTTATGGCATTTTGAAACGCGATGATGAAAAATTTGTTACTGAAAGAGCGTATGATAATCCTGCATTCGTTGAGGACTTAGTACGTGATATTGCCATGGCGTTGAATGAAGACGAAAGAATCGCATACTACCGTTTAGAATCGGAAAATTTCGAATCAATTCACAACCACTCAGCATATGCTTTGATTGAAAACCAAAAGTAGAGGCATGAAATACAATACTGACAATTTAAGAATTACCTCAAGTGCGCCAATAGTGCCACCTAAAACTTTGATGGAAAAATATCCTTTGAGTGAGCAAGGTTCAACAGAGGTATTCAAAGCCAGAGAAACTATTAAAAACATTCTTGATGAACAAGATGATCGCTTAATGGTTATCATTGGCCCGTGTTCAATTCATGACTCGAAAGCCGCGCGTGATTATGCCGAAAAACTCATTGCACTTAAAAAAGAACTAGAAGAAGATTTGTTTATTGTTATGCGTGTGTATTTTGAAAAACCACGCACCACCATTGGTTGGAAAGGCTTAATTAACGACCCTGATTTAGATGAAAGTTTCAACATTGATAAAGGTTTAAAAATTGCGCGTCATCTGTTGGTCGACTTGGCGGAGTCAGGAATACCTGTGGCCGTTGAATACCTAGATTTGATTACCCCTCAATATATTTCAGATTTAATTTCTTGGGGCGCTATTGGTGCTCGCACAACAGAAAGCCAATCGCATCGAGAACTCGCCTCAGCCTTATCTTGCCCAGTTGGTTTTAAAAATGGCACTTCGGGCTCTTTGAAAATTGCCATTGATGCGATTAAATCAGCCAATAATCCACATCATCTGCTCTCAGTTAATAAAGAGGGTGGGGTGAGTCACTATACTTCATCGGGTAATGAAACAGCGCATATTATCCTGCGTGGTGGAGACGATGGCCCAAATTATTCAAAAGCGCACATTGACCGAGCAGTGAAACAATTACGAGATGATGGTCTGTTAGACAAAGTAATGGTCGATTTTTCTCATGCCAACAGTCAGAAAAAATTTAAAAATCAACTCAAAGTTGGTGACGATGTGGCCAATCAAATACGCTCAGGCTCGAAGGAGATTTTTGCGGTTATGATTGAGTCGAATATTAACGAAGGTAACCAAACAATTGGCCCGCTAAAATCACTGGAATATGGGGTGAGTATTACCGACAGCTGTATCGGCTGGGAGGACTCAGAAACCCTACTCAGAACACTGGCACAAGCAGTGCGTGAAAAAAATTCATAAATATTTGATTTTTAACTAGAATTATCACAGGATAATTTACGCATTTTATTTGTGTATTTACCCCCTTTAGGGTACAATTATTATCAGTCTAATCAAGCCTAAATTGTATGTCTGATAACATCGACGATTCTAAAGTTCTTGAGCCAAATTTTCCCATTGTAACCATCGAAGACGAAATGCGCGATTCCTATCTGGAATACGCCATGAGTGTTATCGTTGGTCGAGCATTACCTGATGTAAGAGACGGTCTCAAACCGGTGCATCGTCGTGTGCTCTACGCCATGGACGAGCTAGGCAACGATTACAACAAAGCCTATAAAAAATCAGCACGTATTGTGGGTGATGTCATTGGTAAGTATCACCCACATGGTGATACTGCGGTGTACGACACCATTGTTAGAATGGCGCAACCATTTTCCATGCGCAATATTCTGATTGATGGGCAGGGTAACTTTGGTTCGGTAGATGGCGATTCCGCGGCTGCCATGCGTTATACCGAAATTCGTATGGCCAAGCTTTCGCATGAGTTACTTCGCGATCTAGACAAGCAAACGGTTGATTTTATCGACAACTACGATGGCTCTGAAAGCGAACCCAGTGTTCTGCCAACCCGTGTGCCTAATTTATTGGTTAATGGCTCATCGGGCATTGCTGTGGGTATGGCCACCAATATTCCGCCACATAATTTAGGCGAGGTGGTTGACGCTTGTTTAAAAGTGATTGACAATAACGAAGTCAGTATTGATGAGCTATTGGAAGTCTTACCAGGGCCAGATTTTCCAACGGCAGGCATTATCAATGGTGCCGATGGTATTCGTCAAGCCTATGAAACCGGTAAAGGCAAAATCTACCTTAGAGCACGTTCTCATGTCGAGGGTGAAGATAAGCAAAGTATTGTAGTGACTGAATTGCCTTATCAGGTTAACAAAGCCAAACTCATCGGTAAGATTGCTGAATTAGTTAAAGACAAAAAAATAGATGGTATTACCGCTCTAAGAGACGAATCTGACAAAGATGGCATGCGTATGGTGGTTGAGCTAAGGCGCGGTGAAGTGCCAGAGGTGATGCTCAATAATCTATACAAGCTCACCGAGATGCAAACGGTATTTGGCATTAACATGGTGGCCATTGACAAGGGCATGCCAAGGGTAATGAATTTAAAATCTGTGCTCGAGGCCTTTATTGTCCATCGTCGCGATGTGGTTACACGTCGATCAATCTTTGAACTTAACAAAGCCAGGGGTCGCGCGCATATCTTAGAAGGTCTATCGGTTGCTCTAAATAATATTGATAAGATTATCGAGTTGATTAAGGCCGCACCAAGTCCAACCGATGCCAAGGCACAACTGATTGCAAAAACCTGGGAAGGCAAGGTTATCCAAGAGCTAATTGGCGATAGAGATATGTCTTTATTTAAGCCAGAAGATTTGCCAAAAGAATTAGGTTTGCAAGCTTCGGGTGAATACCAACTATCAGAGACTCAAGCACAAGCGATTCTAGACTTAAAACTTCATCGCTTAACTGGCCTTGAAAAAGACAAGATTTTTGCGGAATTTAACGAGCTTTTAGACCGTATTAAAGCCTTGCTTGATATTTTGCAAGATGCTGACAAACTCATGCAAGTAATTCGTGACGAGTTGATTGAGATTCGAGATGGTTTTGCCAATCAGCGCCTCACTGAAATTCTAAAACATAAGATCGACCTAACCTTAGAAGATTTGATTGCGCGCGAAGATCGTGTGGTGACGCTGTCTCATGGTGGTTATGTCAAAGCACAGTCACTCAGTGATTATCAAGCGCAACGTCGTGGTGGTAAAGGTAAAGCAGCCACCAAGATGAAAGATGAAGATTTTGTTGATCAATTGTTTGTGGCCAATTCACACGATACAGTTTTATGCTTCACTTCAACAGGCAAAGTGCATTGGTTAAAGGTTTATGAATTACCAATGGCATCAAGAACCGCACGTGGCAAACCGATTGTCAATTTATTACCGTTAGAAAAAGAAGAGTCTGTCAATGCCATATTGCCAGTGTCTGAATTTACCGACGATCAATTTGTGTTTATGGTAACCAGCAGTGGTACTTGTAAAAAAACATCTTTGACAAACTTCTCAAGACCAAGACGCGGCGGTATTATTGCCATTGAACTCAGAGACAGCGACAAGCTGGTTGGTGTTGAAATCACCTCGGGTGAAAATGACATTATGCTGTTTTCATCTGGCGGTAAATCGATTCGTTTTAAAGAGGCAAATGTTCGCGCAGTAGGGCGTACAGCCATCGGTGTTCGAGGCATAAGATTGGCCAAAGAGGATGAAGTGGTTTCGCTGATTGTTGCCATGCCAGAACATCCAATCCTAACGGCAACAGAACAAGGTTATGGTAAACGCACTTCAATCGATGAATATCGTGCACAGGCACGTGGCGGTTCGGGTGTTATCTCAATCAAAACTTCAGATCGTAATGGCAAAGTGGTGGGCGCTATTCAAGTGGTTGAAGAAGACGAGATGATGCTAATCTCTAACAAAGGCACTTTGGTTCGTGCAAGAGCCTCTGAGGTTTCCATTATTGGCAGAAATACGCAAGGTGTTACACTGATTAATATTGCAAAAGGAGAAAAACTCGTCTCAGTGGCTAAGATTGCAGAAACTGAAGAAGAAGTTGATGAATCAGAAGCAACAGTAGACGACTAGTCTTCGCTTCAAATAAATAAAAAAAATGCCGCGATTAGCGGCATTTTTTTTGGTTTTTGATCTGTATCAATTATTTATCTATATAAGAACTCTATAATATAGTTTTTAGAACATAAATTGTGATTAATCGATGAAAAACACAACAATAGGATTTATCTTAGGCGCAGTGATAATGTCTGTAATAGGCTGGAATGTTATGCCAAGTATGATGCTTAAAGAAGTAAAAAGCCCGTATGCATTAGATGAGACAGTAGAAAAAATCAAAGCCAACGCTGAAGCGAAGGGTTGGGTGATACCCAGTGTTAAGCCACTGCATCAATCCATTAAAAAACACAGCGGTGGTAAAAAAATCGTGCCACCCGTTATGCTGGTAAATCTTTGTAATGCCAATTATGCTTTTGATACATTGGTGCAGGATAAAAACAAAAAAATATCGGTATTTATGCCGTGCACTATCTCGGTTTATGAAAAAACCGATGGCAGTGTTTGGATAGGCTATATGAATGCAAAACTTTTAGGCGATATGTTCGGTGGCGACGTTGCTAAGGTAATGTCTGAGGTAAACAAAGATCAACAAAATTTTATAAATTTTGCATATTAAATAAATATTAGCAAAAATTGATATAGATCAAGGAATGTCAGTTGTATTTTGTATAGAATGATTCTTGACTAACGTTAAATTAGCAAGGAGAAATGATGAAAACACTAGCCTCTTTAACTGTCGCTGCTTTCTTTTGGGCAGTTTTTATTGCTTTGGTAGTAACCATACTATAGAAAAGCAAAAAATGGAAAATTTTTAAAATTTTCTAAAAAAACAACTCTCTCAATGCCGTTTTGGAACAATAACTCGCCAAAACGGCATTTTTTTTGTTAAAACCCTCAATGAATTGGCCTTCTATGGCACAATTTTAAAAATTTTCTATTTTTCTAAATTGCAATTTGGGTTAATATAGAACTAATTTATAAACAATCAAGGAGGAACAATGACAATGGAATTTTGGCAAAGTTTTTTAGGTTGGAATGCTGTGGTTCATTTGGGTATTTTGATTTTTTGGGTCGTTGTTTTAAAGCTTGCCCCAGATTTCGTTTATAAAGCGCATAATTATTGGGTGCCCATTAGTAAAGAATCTTTTAATTCAATACATTACGGCGGGATGGGGATATATAAATTATTTATTTTCTTTTTCTTATTGGTGCCGTATTTTGTTTTGCTTGGTATCAGATAAACTCTTAAAAAATCGGTGATTTCACATTATCTGATAGATATTATCATCTTGCTGGCAACGGCAGTTATCGCGGTGCCGTTTTTCCAGATGATTCGTTTTGGCGCAGTACCTGGGTTTTTAATATCGGGCATTATCGTTGGCCCTTCAGGATTGGGTCTGATCAGCAATATTGAACAGATTAGCAAACTGGCTGAGATCGGCGTGGTTTTGCTACTGTTTGTCATTGGTATTGAGCTTAAACCGTCAAGATTATGGCTGATGCGCAGACTGGTATTTGGCTTGGGCTCTATGCAAGTGATCTTTACCGGTATCGCCTTAGGGTTTATGTTTTATTATTTGTTTGACATGTCCTTGGCTGCGGCTATTTTGGTGGGGCCGGCTTTGGCCCTTTCTTCAACCGCGCTGGTGTTACAACTGCTCAGTGAACAAAAACTATTGACCTCAGAGTACGGCCGTAGTTCGTTTTCGATTTTGTTATTGCAGGATATCGCAGTGGTGCCGCTATTGGCTCTTGTACCTCTGTTGGCAACACCTGAGATCAGTATGAGCACAGACGTGAGCCTAACACTTTTAAAATCGCTATTGATTTTGTTGTTGTTGATACTGATAGGGCGCTATCTTTTGCACCCGATTGTCCATCGTGTTGCGCTCTCGGGCAGTGCGGAGGTTTTCACCGCATCAGCCGTATTGATTGTCTTAGGCATGGCAATCTTAACTGAATACGCAGGTTTTTCTATGGCCATGGGTGCTTTCTTGGCAGGGCTTTTAATTTCTGATTCTGCCTATCGACATCAGATCACGGCAGAAATTCATCCTTTTAGAGGTTTGTTGTTGGGTTTATTTTTTATGTCAATGGGCATGTCGGTTGACTTGATGCAATTGTTTAACAATCCACTGATCTCAATCGTTGCATTGGTTTTGCTTATGTTGGTTAAGATGGCAATTCTTCTGCCATTGACTTATCTATTTAAAATCAAGAAAAAAGCCCGATTCTCAGTGATGCTGGTATTGGCACAAAGTGGAGAGTTTGCCTTGGTATTATTTTCGCTGGCGCATCAGTCACAATTGTTGGATACTGGGCTTTTCCAGCAACTGCTTTTAATCGTGCTTTTGAGTATGCTCACCACACCTTTGCTGGCGCATTTTGCAAAAAACTTTTGTCAAACACAACGTGCCAAAGACACAGCTCAAGACGAAAATTTAGAACAAGCACCCATTGTCATTGTTGGATTTGGTCGAGTAGGGCACCGTATTGGTGAGATTTTAAGCATTGCAAAAACACCCTATGTGGCCTTGGATTATGACGCCAAAGTGGTAGAACAAGAACGTAAGAACGACCATCCAATTTTCTATGGTGATGCACGCAAACCCAAGGTGTTACAAGCCATTGGTGCAGGCAAAACCAAAATTGTTTTGGTTACACTTGGTGAGCCAGAGATTGCTTTGCAAGTGGTTTCATCGCTTAGAAAATCCTATCCAGATTTGCAAATCTACGCCAGAGGTCACAGACTTGAACAATGCCAAGCATTGCAAAAAGTAGGCGCTTCGGGTGCAGTGTCTGAGAATATTGAAGCCAGTTTGGAGCTCGCACAAATGGCGCTTAAAAAAATCCAATTTAATTCCAAGCAACGTGAATCCATCGTGGAGAATTTCC
Source organism: uncultured Piscirickettsiaceae bacterium (assembly GCA_964647705.1). Taxonomy (GTDB): domain Bacteria; phylum Pseudomonadota; class Gammaproteobacteria; order PS1; family Pseudothioglobaceae; genus CAZYIW01. Next base: position 5,080 of record CAZYIW010000021.1, on the reverse strand, counting down.
GCAAGGATTATCATGAGCAGATTAATATAAAAGGCGGATAGTTTTTTAAATTTTGACCAAAAAACGCTTGTATAAATTAGTGTTCTCGGGTGGCAGAGAATTCTAGATTGGGATGGCGTTCCATGGTCAGATCCAGATTCACCGGTGATGGTGCCAAGTAAGTCAATTTGCCAGCGCTATCAATTGCCACGTTGTTGCCAGATTTGGCTTTAAGCTCAGCAATATCTTTGTCATCACCGCTCACCCAGCGGGCAGTAGCAATGGGGATATTTTCAAATTGACAATCCACACCGTATTCATATTTGAGGCGATGCATCACCACATCGAATTGCAACACACCAACCGCACCAAGAATTTGTGAACTATTGCTAATTGGGCGAAAGACTTGTGTGGCACCTTCTTCAGAGAGTTGGTCTAAGCCTTTTTGCAGGGCTTTGGCTTTGAGTGGATCTTTGAGTTGTGCGCGACGAAAAAGCTCAGGTGCAAAGTTGGGTATGCCGCTGAAGTTGAGTTTTTCTCCTTGGGTGAAAGTATCGCCAATGGAGATGCCACCATGATTGTGAATGCCAATCACATCACCGGCATAAGCCACCTCGGCTGATGCGCGCTCACGCGACATAAAAGTTACTGCATTGGCGATTTTAATTTGCTTGCCTGTTGATACTTGTAATACCTTCATGCCTTTTTTATATTCGCCACTAACAATACGCATAAAGGCAAGTCGATCGTGATGCTTTGGATCCATATTGGCTTGAATCTTAAATACAAAACCTGTGAGTTTGTCTTCGTCAGGTTCTACCTTACGAATATCAGATTCTCGAGCGCCTGGGGTAGGGGCATATTGGGTAAAGCCGTCAAGCAGATTTTGAATGCCAAAGTTAGAAATGGCAGAGCCAAAAAATACCGGGGTCTGCTTGCCTTGCAAAAAGGCATTTACATCAAAAGGATTAGTGGTGCCTTGTATGAGTTCAATTTCTTCTCTGAGATCTTGGGCAATATCGCTACCAATGGCATTGTCCAGTTCAGGATTATCAATCCCATCAATAATCACATGCTCACCGACTTCAGAGTTTTTGCCGGCTTCATAAAGGTAGATTTTGTCTTCCAATAAATGCACCACACCTTTAAAACGTTTACCCATGCCAATAGGCCAAGTTATCGGTGCGCATTCAATATTTAAAACACTTTCTACTTCATCGAGTAGATCAATGGGTTCTTTGCCTTCGCGATCAAGCTTATTGATAAAGGTCAAAATTGGCGTATCACGCAAGCGACAAACTTCCATGAGTTTGATGGTGCGCTCTTCCACACCTTTGGCCACGTCAATTACCATCAGTGCTGAATCCACTGCTGTTAGTGTGCGATAGGTATCCTCAGAGAAATCTTCGTGCCCTGGTGTATCGAGCAGATTGATGACATGATTGTCATACTCAAATTGCATGATTGATGAGGTAATAGAGATGCCTCTTTCTTTTTCCATCTCCATCCAATCTGAGGTAGCATGCGTATCGGCCTTTCTGGCTTTAACACTGCCAGCGGTTTTAATAGCACCTGCATAAAGCAGTAGTTTTTCGGTAACCGTGGTTTTACCAGCATCAGGGTGAGATATAATCGCAAAGGTGCGACGTTTTGAAACTTCAGACATGTTGATTTAACTTTCGTCTTTGATGATCAGCTCTACTCCAGCTTCATCAAACATTTTTTTAGAAAGCTCAACACTTTCGTTCCAGTTATTCAGCTCTTTGGTTTTTTCAACCACAACCTTTTTAATACCAACTTGGATAATGCCTTTGGCACATTCAGAACAAATGGGCAAACCATAAACATAGAGTGTGGCACCATCAAGCGAGGTGCCTCGATAAGTGGCGTTGTAGATGGCATTCATCTCAGCATGAACAACGAATTTGTATTTTATTTCTCGATTATCGTAACGCTCAATCGAGTCGTCAATACCTCTAGGAAAGCCATTAAACCCTTGTGATAAAACCTCTTTTTTATCACCCACGGTTACCGCTCCAACCTGTGTGGATGGATCTTTTGACCAGGTAGAAACCTCTCTTGCTAAGCCAAGATACCGTTCATCCCATTTATTCAATTTCGACATAGGTTGGTTATTTTAACGTATCTTAATTGAAGCCAAACTGATAAGCACTAAGATTAAGGTTACCATCCAAAAACGCACAATAATTTTTGGTTCTGACAAACCTTTCTGTTCAAAATGATGATGCAGAGGCGCCATGAGAAAAATGCGCTTTTTTGTGCGTTTATACCAACCCACTTGAATCATTACTGAGAGCGTTTCTGCCACAAAAACACCGCCCATAATAAACAAAAGAATTTCTTGGCGCACCATAATAGCTATGGTTGCCAAGACTGCACCCAAAGACAAAGAGCCCACATCTCCCATAAACACATCAGCAGGGTAGGCGTTAAACCATAAAAAGCCAAATCCACTGCCAATGAGTGCTGCACAGATTACAAACAATTCTCCAGTGCCAGGCATGAAAGGCATATTTAGATAATTGGCAAAATTATAATTACCGCCAATATAGGCGAAGATAGCCAGTCCACCAGCGATTAAAATCACCGGCATGATTGCCAAACCATCCAAACCGTCAGTTAAATTAACGGCATTAGAACTCCCCACTAAGACAAAATAAGACAAAACAACCAAGCCAATAGCACCTAATGGGATAACAAAATCTTTTAAGAATGGGATTAAAAGATCGGTGCTAATATCCGTTGCATTCACCAACCAAACACCAATCACAACAGCACCAATCGATTGTGCCAAGTATTTTTGTTTGGCACTGAGCCCGTCTGATGATTGTCTTTTAATTTTTAGGTGGTCATCGGCGAAACCAATTGCACCAAAAATCAGCGCTGTTGCAATGACAATCCATAGGTAGATGTTGTGCCAGTCTCCCCAAATAAGCACACTGACAATAAATGAGAATAGAATCATCAGACCACCCATGGTTGGCGTGTCTGATTTGCTGGCATGACCTTGAGGTCCATCGCTACGAATGACTTGACCTATTTTGTATTGCTTGAGGCGATTGATGAAAAATTGCCCCATAAACAGAGTAATAAAAAGTGACGCCAACATGGCCAAAACAGCACGAAGTGTCAGGTAATGTAGAACATCGAACCCTGGGTCAAATTGTGTAAGAAAACCAAGTAACTCTAAAAACATTATTATTTAACAGAGATAAGCTTCATGGTGAGAATAAGTAATAGATCGCCTTTTTTATCGCCATAAACATCTTCAAATGTGGCAATCACCCGACGAGTTTCGCCAGGTTTCATGTCTTTAACGGTGTTGCTAATGACAGGGCGATATTTTTCCTCTCCAGCGGCAAAGACAATGGCAGGCTCACCGGTGCGTATTTTCATACCAAAATCAAGCTCTACTTCAAGGTCTAACTCCACCTTGTCACCGGCGTTGGGTTTTGTGCCAGATCCTTGTTTAAGGATTTCATAATAAAAACCGTCTCGACTGAGTTTTGCACTTGGAAATCTCTCATCGACCAAAGCTTTAACGATAGTGCGTTTTTTTAAAGATTTTTGTTCTTGAATACGATTTTGTTTTTCGATAAAGGCTTGTTCAGTGGTTTGGAAACTGTTGGCCTTATCACCAACCCTAAGAATACGCAGTGTTTTAATTGTGTCACCTTGTTCAATTTGATTCACAACATCCATCCCATCAACAACTTTGCCAAAGACTGTGTGCTTGCCATTGAGCCATGATGTGTCTTTATGGGTGATAAAAAACTGTGAGCCATTGGTGTCAGCACCAGAATTGGCCATTGATAAAATACCGGCAGAGTCGTGTTTAAGGTCGGTAATTTCGTCAGCGAATTGATAACCCGGCCCGCCAGTGCCGTTGCCATTTGGATCCCCACCTTGAATCATAAAATCATTAATGACTCGATGAAAGGTAAGACCATCGTAGAACGGCTCGTTGTTTTTATGGTTGTTTTTTTTGGTGCCCTCTGCCAGTCCAGCAAAATTAATTACCGTTAAGGGTGTTTTTTCATAAAAAAGTTCAAGGACGATTTCACCTTTTGATGTTTGCATTTTTGCATACATTCCATCGTCAAGATTAGCAAGTGAGATTGTTGAAAAAAATACAGAAAAAAAGACAGCTAAAAAGCGCACCGATAAACCCCACAAATAAAACCCATATGTTACCAAAGATAGGGCTTGTAATCAGTTAAAATAGCCAATACATAGAGGGTATGAGTTAAGGATTTAATTTCAGGAGAAAAAACATGTCATTGCTGATTACTGACGAGTGTATTAATTGTGATGTTTGTGAACCAGAGTGCCCAAATGAAGCGATTTATATGGGCGATGAAATCTATGAGATAGACCCTGATAAATGCACCGAGTGTGTTGGGCATTTTGATACCCCACAGTGTGTAGAGGTTTGTCCGGTAGATTGTTGCTTGCCAGATCCAGATCATGTGGAAACGGAAGAGGAATTATTGGCGAAACTAAAATAATAATTATTAGAGATTAAAAAAGGCGAACTGTTGTTCGCCTTTCTTTATGGGTTTTTTGATTACGCCAATGTGTTTTTAAGTGCGCTTAAGCAAAGTGCGATATTTTCTTTGCGTGAGGCGTGACCCATCAGACCAATACGCCATACCTTGCCTGCATAAGCACCCAATCCCGCACCAATCTCTAGATTGTACTCGTTTAGAAGAGTAGAGCGCACCTTGGCGTCTTCCACACCTTCAGGAATCAGTACAGAGTTGAGTTGCGGTAAGCGGTTTTCCTTATCCACCAAAAATTCAATACCCATGGCCTCTAATCCATCTCTTAATTCTTCGTGATTAGATTGATGTCGTGCCCAGGCGTTTTCAATGCCTTCTTCTTGAAGCATTACCAAAGATTCATGAAGACCATAGAGGGTATTGACAGGTGCGGTGTGGTGATACGTGCGCTGTGCACCTTCTCCCCAATATCCCATTACCAAATTCAGATCTAAAAACCAAGAAGTCACCGCTGTTTTGCGACTGGTGAGTTTGTTAATTGCGCGCTCACCAATTGAAATTGGTGAGATACCCGGCAT
>CAZYIW010000020.1:20285-22355 GCA_964647705.1 uncultured Piscirickettsiaceae bacterium | reverse complement strand
GGCGTTAATGGTGGTATAGATATACTGAATAATGTCGTCAGTTTTGCCTTTGAAATAACCAGCCATAAGCCCTAAGATAATGGCGGGTGGCAACGCCATCAGTGTAGTCAATAGGCCAAAAATCATTCCAGTACGAATACTCTTAACTGCCTTATAAAACACATCCATACCGGCTTTGTCTGTGCCCAAAATATGATAATTTGGCATCATTAAAAACACCCACATAGAAAAGAACAGCAAAGCAAAAATAGTTAGTAAAGCCGCTTTATTGTTTGCCTTTTTGATGTTAATAGTGGTTAGCCTTTGCAGAAATATCACCAAAGCAATAAAGGCGATTGCGCTATAGAATAAGGCATTAGCGCTGATGGTTAAAATTTGTTTTAAATTTTCACTGCTGTTGGTAATTTCATCAGAGACATGCGCCAGATGAACGTGGCCTCTTAGTCCACTATCGAGATACTCTTTAGAAAATTGTTGGTAATCCAAGGGTGTTGAATAAGTTTTTTCTTCAGCTTCTAGAGCTGGTAATAGCGCCCTATCCAACAATGAATAAGTGCTTGCGTCATTGCTAAACCTAAAATGAATTGAATCTGACAAACCCACTAGAATATAAAAAGCAAAAACAATAAATGCAGACAATGCCAATGGTTGAGCGAAGATTTTTCGCCATTTGTGGCTTAAAATTTCAGACTGACGAATTCTAATGACTGCGTAGATGGTCAATGCAAACAAAAACCACAGTAGGATATCGGTCCAAAGAAATACAAAACTCATTTGAATTTCACCCGCGGATCTACCCAAGTATAGGAGATGTCTGTTAACAATAGCCCAATAATATAGAGTACCGAGCCTAAAAATACCATTGCACGAACAATGGCAAAGTCTTGAGAATTAATCGCATCAATGGTGTAGCTACCCAAACCCGGAATGGAAAAAAAGCTTTCCATAATGAGGCTACCCATAAACAGTGTTGGGATAACCACTACCACCCCTGTTAGAATAGGAATCATGGCGTTTTTTAAAACATGCTTGAACAGAACTTGATGCTCACTCAAACCTTTAGCCCGTGCAGTATTTACATAGGCTTTGTTGATCTCTTCTAAAAATATAGAACGGTACCAACGAGAGCCTGCACCCAAGCCTGCTATCACGCCAATAATCACGGGTAGTGTGATAAAGCGCCAAGCTTCTACGCCACTTTGGTAACCCGACACAGGAAACCAATGCCAAGTACCTGCTAAGATTTTTTGCCCGATAATGATATAAAACAGCCCTGAAACAGACATTAATGCCACACTGGCAATGAGCAATGGTCGTTCTAATCGAGAGCCTGATAACATAACCATCCACATGGCAAAAACAATGTTAGTTATCAATGCAATAATAAAAGAAGGTATTGCCAGCGCTAAGGATGGCCACATACGTTCAGAGATGTCATTATTGATATTTCTACCCGAATCAGAATGCCCAAAGTCAAGCCTAAAAAGCGGTGCAGATTTTTGATAAAAGATAGTCTGAGTTAGGGTGTTAACCCCTGTGTGCTGAGTATTAATAAATAGTGGTTTATCGTAGCCCTTTTCTACTTTCCAGTTGTGAATATCTGCTTCAGTCACATGTTTATCGCCCAGTTGCACTCTGGCCATATCATCAGGCGTGTTAACCATGAAAAAAAGCAAAAAAGTAATGAGGTTAACCCCCAATAAAATTGGGATACTATAAAGCGCTCGCCTTATTACATAGCTCCACATATTTCGACAAACCCCAAAAAATTACGATCAGATTTTTGTAATTTTATCAATAAAAAAGCCAGCACAAGGCTGGCTTTTTTTGATTTTAAAAAAAATACTTTATTTTGCTTCAGTATTATTATTTGTTGTACCTGATTTTGGTGAAATAGCCTTGTTATAGCCATAGTTACCACGAGGAGCAGAGCGCCAAGTATTGCTATTCCAAGGACCATTATGGTTGCCCCAAGGTGTTGAGCCCCATGAGTTATTGTTCCATGGATTACTCCAATTATTACCCCAAGGGCCTCTATTACCACCCCAAGGGCCTCTATTACCACCCCAA
>CAZYIW010000020.1:0-20185 GCA_964647705.1 uncultured Piscirickettsiaceae bacterium | reverse complement strand
ACCCCAAGGGCCTCTATTACCACCCCAAGGGCCTCTATTACCACCCCAATTTCTGTTGTTGCCCCAAGGACCATCATTGCTGTCAAATTCATCCATCATGTCGTCCATTTCTTCGCTAAACCAATCTGGCGTGAACATGCTATAAGGGTTATGACCAAAAAAACCGTTATCTTCGTAACCACCCCAAGGACCGCCACCGCCCCAGCCACTATTGCCCCAAGGACCGCCACCCCAGCCAGCTGATGCACCTAAAGAAACTGTTAATAATGATATTGCAAGTAATTTTTTCATATGTCTCCTTTGCTGTTTAAAAAAAATGAAATCAAATTATAAACCAATAATTTTTAATAGGCGAAAAAAAACCAGCAATTTGTGCTGGTTTTTTTTTGAGTATTAAGACCCTAGTATTACTGAGTTACTACTCCTGTTTGAGCTGGAGCAGCAGCAGGTACAGCACCTGGACCCCAAGGAGTCATCATATAGTTATTTGGAGCATAGCCGTAGTTGTTGTATGGTGAATAACCATAACCATATGGACCATAACCGTAATAGTCGTCATTCCAACCATCGTCAAACTCATCAAACATGTTTTCCATTTCCTCAAAATACCAACGAGGATCCCAGAAATCATAAGGGTTGTAACCAAACATACCATTATCGTCATAATAACCGTAAGGACCATAACCACCGTAGTTGTTGTTATTCCAAAAAGCATTTGAGCTTAATGAAACCGCCAATAAAACCATTGCAAAAAGTTTTTTCATTTTCTTGTCTCCTTTTTTATTTTTAAAGTCCACTATTTTTTATAGTTATCTATATTATACTTTATTAATATTATAAATAATTGATATAGATCAAGCGGGTACAATTAAAATTCTTCTGGCGAAAAAAAACCAGCGCAAAAGCACTGGTTTTAGATCAATAGATATTTAAACTATTTAGCTGTAGTGGCAGGCACAGCAGGTGCAACAGGTGCTACGTTGTTCCAAGGGCCTCTGTTATAACCCCATGGGCCTGTGTTATAGTTCCAAGGACCATTGTTCCAGTTGCCTGCGTTGTATGGGTAGTAACCACCATAGTAGTCATTGCTACCGAACTCGTCATCAAACTCATCAAACATGTTTTCCATTTCCTCAAAATACCAACGAGGATCCCAGAAATCATAAGGGTTGTAACCAAACATACCATTATCGTCATAATAACCGTAAGGACCATAACCACCGTAGTTGTTGTTATTCCAAAAAGCATTTGAGCTTAATGAAATGGTAGCCAACGCAATTACAAAAAGTTTTTTCATTATTTTTTCTCCATATACTCTGTCAAAAAATGAGGCTATATTATAACATACTAATATTTTTAATATCAAGTACTTAGGCGAAAAAAAGTTCAAGATGAAATATTTTAAAAATTACCAGGATAGGCTGCTCTATAGGGGTTGGGTTGGTGATTCGTTAAATATGGATTTTGGGTTTTTATCTTGGACGTCTCAATACTCTCGGGATTGGCAAAAAATTGCGCTGCCGGGGTATGGTAGACTGGGGATTCTAACAGCTTATTTTCAAATAAATAGGCTTCATTGGGTGTTGGCATTTGCGACATATCAAAGTGTGAAGCTTGGATATTAAAGGGTTGATTACCATAAGGATAGGGGTACATATTCCTAGTACTATTGCCAAAACGGTCGTTATCAAAAATTTCTTCCATCCAATACATTGGCGTCCAAACCGGCCAATCGTTATCCGCATAGGGAGATTGATAGTTATTAAAATCAAAAAAGGCATAGCAATTAATGCTTAAAGACATCAAAGATACTAAAATTATTTTTTTCATAAATTTTCTAATTGGATATGAAAAACTTGCATAACACTATGAGATTATTAACACTTTCATTATAAAGCCGAATATCTAGGCTGTGGGTATAATGCAAACGATGAGTAAAACTAAGTTATTACAGGCAATTCTTAGCAAAAGGATTATGGTTTTAGATGGTGCTATGGGCACCATGATTCAAAAACATAAACTTAGTGAAGACGACTATCGTGGCGATCGATTTAAGGATTGGCATGTTTTAGTGCAGGGCAACAACGATTTGCTCTCGCTGACCCAACCACATATTATTAAAGACATTCACCGATCTTATCTTCAGGTTGGCAGTGATATTATTGAGACCAATACTTTCAATGCCACGCGCACTTCTATGGCCGATTATGAAATGCAAGATCTGGCCTATGAGATTAATGTTGTTGCTACAAAAATTGCCAGAGAAGCGGCTGATGAATTTTCAACCAAAGATAAACCAAGGTTTGTCGCTGGCGTTTTAGGCCCTACTTCTCGCACCTGTTCACTCTCCCCTGATGTTAATGATCCAGGCTATCGAAACGTAACTTTTGACGAACTGGTTGAGGTTTATTCACAATCCACACGTGGTTTGATTGAAGGTGGTGCAGATATTATTCTGATTGAAACCATCTTCGACACCCTGAATGCAAAAGCGGCTATTTTTGCCGTGCAATCCGTCTTTGAAAAAGACAATATTGAATTGCCAATTATGATCTCAGGCACCATCACTGATGCCTCTGGACGCACCCTTTCTGGGCAAGTTACTGAAGCTTTTTATAATTCCCTAAGGCACGCCAAACCAATCTCTATTGGGCTTAATTGTGCTTTGGGGCCTGATTTGTTGCGCCAATATGTAGAAGAGATGTCACGTATTGCTGATACTTATGTTTCTGCTCATCCCAATGCAGGTTTGCCCAATGAATTCGGCGAATATGACCTAGATGCACCCACGATGGGTGAACAAGTCAGTGAATGGGCGGCGTCAGGCTTTGTCAATATTTTGGGTGGTTGTTGTGGATCCACGCCAGATCATATTAAAGCCATAGCTCAAGCAATAGAAGATTTACCTCCCAGACAAATACCCGAGTTACCTATTGAATGTCGCTTATCGGGTTTAGAACCACTCAATATCTCTGAGAAATCATTTTTCGTGAATGTTGGTGAAAGAGCCAATGTGACGGGCTCTGCCAAATTTAAACGCCTAATTCTTAACGAAGAATACGAACAGGCGTTGGACATTTGTCGTACTCAAGTTGAGGATGGTGCCCAAATTGTGGATATCAATATGGACGAAGGTATGCTCGATGGTGAAGCAGCCATGATTCGTTTTCTTAATTTGATTGCCGCTGAACCTGAGATATCTAAAGTGCCAATTATGGTCGATTCTTCCAAATGGGAGATTATCGAAGCTGGGCTCAAGTGTATCCAAGGCAAGCCTGTTGTTAACTCAATCTCGCTCAAAGAAGGCAAGGAAAATTTTGTTCAATACGCAAATCTATGTAAGCGCTACGGTGCGGCAATTATTGTCATGGCTTTTGATGAAGTTGGGCAGGCTGATACCCAAGCACGCAAAGTTGAAATTTGCACTGAGGCTTATCGAATCTTAGTCGACGAAGTGGCTTACCCACCAGAAGACATTATCTTTGACCCTAACATTTTTGCCGTGGCTACAGGTATTGAAGAGCATAACAATTATGGGGTAGATTTTATTGAGGCCACACGCGATATTACCAATAACCTTCCTTATGCCAAAATCTCTGGCGGTGTATCCAATGTGTCGTTCTCATTCAGAGGCAACAACCCAGTGCGAGAAGCAATTCATTCGGTGTTTTTATACCATGCGGTAAAAGCGGGTATGACCATGGGTATTGTAAATGCTGGACAGCTAGTGGTTTATGACGATATCGACCCTAAGCTTAGAGAGGCCGTAGAAGATGTGATTCTTAACAAAGACCCAGAAGCTGGTGAAAGGCTGGTAAATATCGCACCTGAATTTTCTGATACTGGTGAACAACAAGACAATAAAAAGGATCTTGAGTGGCGTAGTTGGTCAGTTGAAAAACGTCTAGAACACGCCTTAGTCAAAGGCATTACTGAATTTATTGATGAAGATACCCAAGAAGCGCTGGATAAATTAGGTCGCCCTATTTTGGTGATTGAAGGCCCTTTAATGGATGGCATGAATGTGGTCGGTGATCTTTTTGGCGATGGCAAGATGTTCCTACCACAAGTGGTGAAATCCGCTCGTGTGATGAAAAAATCCGTGGCCCATTTAGATCCTTTCTTAGAGGCTGAAAAACAAGATTGCGATACAGGTCCACAAGGTAAGATTTTGATGGCTACTGTTAAAGGCGATGTGCATGATATTGGAAAAAACATTGTTGGTGTGGTGCTCTCTTGTAATAATTATGAGATTATCGATCTGGGTGTGATGGTGCCTGCCGAAGAAATCCTCTCTACTGCCAAAGCAGAAAATGTTGATATTATCGGCCTATCAGGACTCATTACCCCATCTTTAGATGAGATGGTGCATGTGGCTAAAGAGATGAAACGTCAAGGTTTTAATATACCACTGCTTATCGGTGGCGCAACCACTTCTGAGGCGCATACAGCAGTAAAAATCGAGCCAGAATACGATAAAGGCGTGTTCTATGTACAAGATGCCTCTAAGTCTGTGGGTGTGGCCACTACCCTTCTCTCTGAAGAGTTAAAACCTAAACTTGTAGAAAAAACAAAAGAAGACTACCAAAATGTACGTGAGAGACGCGCCAATAAAAGCAAAACTAAGCTTTTGTCTTTGGCACAGGCCAGAGCCAATAGGCCTAAAGTTGACTTTACTACCATCACTAAACCCAAACAAATTGGCGTGCAAGTGTTCAAAGAGTTTGACTTATCCGAGATTTACTCATTTATTGATTGGGCGCCATTTTTCCGCACTTGGGAATTGGCGGGCAAATTCCCTGATATCTTAACTGACAAGGTCGTTGGTGAATCTGCCACGCAACTATTTGCTGATGCTAAAAAGATGTTTCAAAGAGTCATTGACGAGAAACTACTTATAGCCAATGCTGTTGTAGGCATATTCCCAGCCAATAGTGTGAATGAAGATATTGAGCTTTATGATGCCAATGGCAATGTCATTGAAACACTCAATCATCTGCGCCAACAACTGAATAAAAAAGGCAACACCCCGAACTTTTGTTTAAGTGACTTTATCGCTCCAAAAGACAGTGGTATTAAAGACTATATGGGTGCTTTTGCGGTAACGGCAGGTGTGAATATTGAACCTTTGGTTGAACAATTTGAAGCTGATCACGATGATTATAATTCAATTATGATTAAGGCTGTAGCGGATCGCTTGGCTGAAGCTTTTGCAGAGCTGATGCACTATAGGGTTCGCACCCAGATTTGGGGCTATAGTGACGAAACATTTGATAACGACAAGCTCATTGCTGAGAACTTCCAAGGTATCCGCCCCGCGCCTGGTTATCCCTCCTGCCCAGAACACAGTGAAAAAGAAAAACTCTGGAAACTGCTTGATGTAGAAAACAACACCGGCATGACACTCACCAGTTCATACGCCATGCTACCAACCGCATCCGTTAGTGGCTGGTATTTTGCCAATAAAGATGCCAAGTATTTTGGTGTGGCCAGAATCAATCAAGAACAGCTTGAAGACTACGCCAACCGCAAAGGCGTTTCTTTAGAGCAAGCTGAAAAGCTACTGTCGCCTAATCTTTAGATTCTGTTTCGTGTATTAAGTCAATTAACCTTTGCACTTGCCTGGTGCAACAACCATTGCCACCTGTAGCAAAAGTTAGCTCTTTGACTTCTTCTGTGCTTTCAGCCCCACTTGCAATGGCATTAATCACTTGCTTTTTAGGCACTTCGTTGCAAACACATAGGTTTTTTTCAATATTTTTCGTCAGAATTTCAGGCAGTTTATCTAAAGGATTTTTGACAATTTTTTGCTTCACAGGGAAAAGTGCTTATTTATTAGCAGCTGATACCTCAACACTACGCAAAGATTTGGCCAATTGATCAAGCGATGAATTTATCAATTTGAAAGAACCTTCAGCACCAAAATTTTTAGCAATTTCAAGCGCTTCGTTTATAACCACTCTATAGGGTACCTCTATTGAATTTTTAAGCTCATATGTACCTAGGTACAATACAGCATGTTCTACTGCACCAAGTTCATCGGTATTTCTAGTAATTGTCGGCTCAATAATTTGGTCCAGTTCTTTTCGAGTTTTAACGATATTAACAAACAAATTAGAAAAAAAGGCTTTGGAGATTTTGCCGTTTTTTTGGTTGAGAAATTGTTGTTCGATAGCGCTGATTTCTCCACCTGAGATCAAATATTGATACAGGGCTTGAACCACGCGCTCACGCGAGCGTTGTTTAGGGGTTTTAAAAGCCATCTAAAATGCTTGGCTGTCAGCCTTTTCTATGAGATAGAGCATCTCAATCATCGCCATGGTTGCCTCTTCACCTTTGTTGCCTTTATAGCCACCGGCTCGACCAATGGTTTGTTCCATATTAAGCGTTGTCAAAACACCAAAAGTGGTTGGGATTTCAAACTGATATGAAACATCAGCAATGCCACGTGAGCATTCATTACAAACATATCTGTCGTGTGGTGTTTCGCCACGGATAACAGCGCCCAATGCAACAATACCGTCATAGAGGTTTTCGCCACTGTTGTGTTTTTGCCCAGCCAGTCGTTTTGCCAAAAGCGGGATTTCAAAGGCACCAGGTGCGTAGAATACATTGATATTGTTCTCATCAATGCCATATTTAGCCAAGGTTTCTTTGGCTGCTGCTAGCAATTTATCACCAATTTCTTGATAAAAATAACCCACAATAATGGCAACTTTTTTCTCGGCCAGAAAGCTTTGGTTGGCGTTTTTGTCGAATTTAAACTCCATAATTATCCTTGTTATTTAGCATCCACATATTCGCTCACCTCAAGCCCAAAACCTTTAAGACCATGCAATTTCCTTGGACTGCCCAAAATGCGCATTTTTCGAATGCCCAAGTCAGAGAGAATTTGTGCACCAACGCCATAAGTTTTAATGTCATCACCAGTGTCTCTTATACGCTGATTAACATTACTAAGAATGCTGTCATCATTTTGCTTTCTCAGCAGTAAAAATACCCCGGATTCAGACTTAGCAATGTGCTTTAGTGCATCATGTACATTAAAACCTGTGGAATGCTCTTGGAGGACATCTTTAAAAGTATCTTCAACATGAACACGAACACAGGTTTCTATTTCTTGCGAAATCTCCCCCTTGACTAAAACAAGATGGGTTTCGTTATGAATAGTATCGAGATACGAAATCAGTCTAAAGGTTGCAAAATCTGTCTCAAAAGGCCTTTCCCCAGTGCGTTCAATGGTCTTTTCATTCTCAACACGATAAGAAATTAAATCTTCAATGGTCCCCCATTTAAGGTCGTGCTTTTGGGCAAAAAGCTCTAAATCACCACGACGCGCCATACTGCCATCTTCGTTGAGAATTTCAACAATAACAGATGCGGGCTCAAGCCCAGCTAAGCGCGCCAAATCGCAACCTGCTTCAGTATGGCCTGCGCGAATAAGCACACCGCCTGGTTGTGCCATCAGTGGAAAGATATGCCCAGGTTGAACAATGTCAGATGGTCTTGCATTTTCTGCCACAGCGTCTTGTATGGTTTTCGCTCGATCAGCAGCAGAAATACCTGTCGTCACGCCAGTTGAAGCTTCAATTGATAAGGTAAAGTTTGTGCCATTGGCATCGTTGTTTTGACTTACCATCAGTGGCAAATTTAGTTGCTGGCATCGTTCTTGTGTCAAGGTTAGACAAATTAAACCTCGACCATGAGTAGCCATAAAATTGATATCTTCTTTGCTAACTTTACTCGCAGCAATAATCAAATCACCTTCATTCTCACGATCTTCATCGTCCATAAGAATAATCATTTTGCCGTTTTTATAATCTTCTAAGATTTGTTCAATACTGGCTTTCATATCGATTGATTATTTATTAGTTGTTCCAAATGTCTGGCAATCATATCAACTTCAATGTTGACCCTACTGCCTGCTGTTAAATCGCCCAATGTGGTTGCTTTAAGTGTATGGGGGACAATATTAATATTAAAAACATCGGCGTCAATGTTATTGACAGTTAAACTCACACCATTGATACAAACCGAGCCTTTCTTGGCAATGTATTTTACCAATTTCGAAGGCACTTTAATCTCAAAGCGCACCGACTCTCCTTCTGCGTATCGATTAATTACTTCTGCCACGCCATCAACATGGCCACTGACGATATGTCCGTCTATGCCTTGGTTAAGTCTCAATGCCTTTTCCAAATTGACCGAATCGCCTACTCCAAGGCCAGAAAACACTGAACAGTCCAAGGTTTCTTGAGAAAGATCAGCAGTAAAGAAATTATCACCAATTTCAATCGCGGTTAAACAAACACCGTTAACTGCAATACTGTCTCCAATATCAACGGTGGAAAAATTCATGTCATTACAAGCAAAAGAAAAACGCGCACCTTTATCGTGCTGTTGATTATCTTTGATGGTGCCAATGGCCTGAATGATGCCAGTAAACATATGAAATCTTTAAAAAAATAATGGGCTATTTTACGCTAACTACCTTTATCTATAGCGATAAGCGCTTTGTTTTCAAAACAGTAACAAAAACTGGCTCCAATCAATACAATCACCCATGCCATATAAATCCACAAGATAACCAGCATCACGATCGATAAAGTCCCGTAAATAAGCTCATACAAATGAAAATATTGAAAAAAAACAAACATGGCATATTTGATAATCTCTAGCAGTAAGGCTGCAATAACACCGGCTTTTAATGCATTTAAGAAACGCACTTTTTCTAAAGGAACTGCATAGTAAAGCAGTGCAAAACCAAGGCTTGATAACACCATTGGCATCAGCCAAGAAAATTCACTCACACCTGGTAAATTACTAATCAACGTCAATGCCATAATGTATGAGCTAAAAAATAATGATGCACCAAGTAAAATCGGCCCTAAAAATAGTACAAATAGATAAGAAACAAGCCCCTGCATCCAGTGACGGTGATGGTAGTCATGCCAAGTAAGGTTAATGCGTTTATCCACTTCGTATAAGAGCAAAATTACCGCAAAAATTAAAAATCCAAAACTAATACCTTGAATCGATTGTGCTTGCGCAACAAACTGATGAATATAGGTGATGGCTACATCATAATTTTGTGGCAAAAGTTGTTCAAATAAAAACTGCTCTAGGTGTTTTTGCAACTCGGTGAAATATGGCGAAAGGGAAAAAACACTCAGACCCAAAGCTAAGCCAGGAATGATGGCAAAAAGGGTGTCAAAAGATAGAATAGCAGCCGAATCGAAACCTTGTCGTTTGACAAATCTTTTTAGCGCTAAGATAACCATAAACCCAAACCTCCAACAATATGTTGGCTATGTTATCACACAGCTAGGTATGAATGATTGTTGTTATGCCTTACCTTGTGAAACCAAATAGTCTTCGTAATTGCCTGAATAAAAGTGCATACCATCTTCTTTAAGTTCAAGCACTTTGGTTGACAAGGAAGAGACAAACTCACGATCATGAGAGACAAAAATCAAGGTGCCTTCGTAGTTTTCTAAAGCCAAATTCAGTGCCTCAATGGATTCCATATCAAGGTGATTAGTTGGCTCATCCATTAATAAAACATTGGGTTTTTGCAACATCAATTTGCCAAACAACATACGCCCTTTTTCACCACCTGATAAGGATTTGACACTTTTTTTAATGTCTTCTTTACCAAAGAGCATTTTGCCAAGCACACTTCGCATGGCTTGCACATCGTCTTTTTCACTTTTAAACTGACTCATCCAATCCAACACACTCATGTCTTTTTCAAAATCGGCACTGTGGTCTTGCGCATAATAACCAATACTTGCATTCTCGCTCCACTTAATTTTGCCTTGGTCTGGTTTGATTTCACCAAACAAAGTTCTAAGCAAAGTGGTTTTACCAATACCGTTTTGACCAATTACAGCAACCCTTTCCCCCACTTCAAAAATAAAATTAATGTCATTCAAAACTTTTAAATCGTCGAAACCCTTAGACAAATTCTCAACTTCTAAAACATTACGGTGTAACTCTTTGTCTTGATTAAAAATAATATAGGGGCTGACTCTAGATGAAGGCTTCATCTCATCAAGTTCAATCTTATCAAGTTGTTTTAAACGAGAGGTGGCTTGTCTAGACTTTGAAGCATTGGCACTAAAGCGAGAAACAAAATGCTTTAGTTCTTTAATTTTTGCCTCTTTTTTGGCGTTATCAGCACGCATTTTTTCTTGAATGGCGGTGGATGCAATCATGAAGTCGTCATAATTACCTGGAAAGACTTTAATGGCACCATAATCCAGATCTGCCATGTGCGTACAAACACTGTTAAGGAAGTGGCGATCATGAGAGATGATAATCATGGTTGCTTTTCTCTCGTTTAGCACCCCTTCTAACCAACGAATCGAGTTAATATCTAGGTTGTTGGTAGGCTCATCTAAGAGCAAGATATCAGGGTCAGAAAACAAAGCCTGTGCCAAAAGCACACGCAGTTTCCAACCTGGAGCAATCTCACTCATTAGGCCATAGTGCTGGTCTTCTGGAATATCCAAACCCAACAATAATTCACTAGCAGAAGACTCAGCCATATAGCCATCCATCTCTGCAAACTGCATTTCTAGTTCGGCAACCTTATTACCATCTTCTTCGCTCATCTCCGGCAAAGCATAGATTTGATCCCTTTCTTGTTTAATTTCCCAAAGCTTTTCATGACCCATAATTACCGTGTCAACCACACGATAATCCTCAAAGGCAAATTGATCTTGTTTTAAAATACCAAGACGATCCCCTTCTGAAACATTAACCGAACCATGTGTTGGTGTAAGCTCTCCCGTTAGAATTTTCATAAAAGTCGATTTACCACAACCATTAGCGCCAATTAGGCCATAACGATTGCCGTCTTGAAATTTCAATGAAATATTTTCAAATAAAGGTTTTTCACCAAATTGCATGGTGATGTTTGCCGTTGAAATCATATTGAATCGTCAAAAAATACAAAAGGCGACATTATCCCATATCAAGCCGATAAAATACAAATTTAGTATGTTTGAAAAAACTGGAAAAACACCCCATCCGCAACTGATCTATACCACCTTAGCACTGCTACTGTTTGGATGGATGATGGTGCTCTCAACCTCAATTCATATGGGTTATTCCCATTTTCAAAAGCAAGGCATGTTTATTGTTTTAGGTTTGATCGGAGGCTTTATCATGCTCAAACTGCCTTTGTCATTTTTAAAAAAATATGCGTCTTATTTTTATATCTTGGGCACTTTCTTATTGGCGTTGGTATTTGTTCCAGGATTGGGTGTTTCAGCCAAAGGTGCAACACGTTGGATTGATTTAGGTCTGTTTAATTTTCAACCTTCTGAAATGATGAAATTGGTGGTGATATTATTCATTGCTGGATACATTGTTACTCACGAAAAAGATGTTTCAAGGCCGTGGTTAGGCATACTTAAAACAGGCGCTGTTTTGTTCCTTCCTATTGTATTAATTCTTCTTGAGACCGATATGGGGGCCACTCTTTTGATAGTTGCTACTGTATTGGCCATGCTTTTGGTGGCTGGTGGTTATTTTAAGCAACTGGCAATAATCAGTGCTGGTGCTGTCTCTTTGATGGTGTTGTTTTTGTATCTATTCCCGGAATCAGCAAGAGCAAAACGGCTTTTTGAATTTTGGCAAACTGAGTTGTGGGCCAATACCAGCGACAAGGTTATCCAAACCAAACAAGCGCTGATTGGCATTGCCAGGGGTGATTGGACTGGCACCGGTGTTGGCGCAGGGATTCAAAAATACTCTCGTTTGCCTGAGTCTCACAATGATATGATTTTTGCCATTATTGGCGAAGAATTAGGCGTTATTGGTATGCTTTTTGTGCTTTTATGTTTTGGTTATATTATTGGAAAAGGTTTTAATATCGCTAAAGAAGCCCTAAAACACGGCAGAAAATATTCATCTTTTGTGGCTTTTGGTATTTCGATTTGGCTGGCGCTTCAAAGCGGTGTGAATATTGCCATGAATCTGGGCTTAATACCTATTAAAGGTTTTACTTTGCCCTTTATCAGTTATGGTGGTAGTAGTATGATATTTGCCATTATCTCCATTGCTATTTTATTAAGAATTGATATGGAAAATCGAGCGTCATTTAATAAGCAAAAAAATTATGTCTGATGCCAATAGTAAAAAAACCATTTTGATTATGGCCGGAGGCACAGGTGGGCATATTTTCCCTGCGTTGGCAATCGCTAAAGAACTAAGAAAACACGATGTCAAACTTTCCTGGTTGGGTTCGACTCGGGGTATGGAAAATACGTTGGTGCCAAAACATGATATTGAACTTAATGTGGTCAATGCGGTTGGTTTACGTGGCAAAGGTGTTAAAAGTTTAATCAAGGCTCCATTTTTACTCACCTCTGCGCTTTTTCAAACCATGGGTGTTTTTAAAAAAGTTAAACCCGATATCGTTCTTGGTATGGGTGGTTTTGCCTCAGGGGTTGGTGGTGTAGTGGCCTGGTTATTGGGCATTCCTTTGGTTATTCATGAACAAAATGCTGTGGCGGGTAGCACCAACAAAATCCTTGCTAAAATTTCAAAAAAAACCTTTCAGGCGTTTAACCATTCTTTTAAGGCTTCTGTGGCCGTTACAACCTCTGGCAATCCTTGTTTATTTAAACCAAAGCACACATCCAATAATAATAAGAAAATTAATTTGTTAATTATTGGTGGTAGCCTTGGAGCCAAGCCTATTAATGATATTGTTACTCAGCTAAATATTAAGGCCAATATTTGGCACCAAACTGGCAAGCAACATCACCAACATGTGAGTTTACAACACAAAAAGAGCTCAGTTAGAGTCGATGCATTTATTGAAGACATGGCCAAGGCTTATGCTTGGGCTGATGTGGTGCTTTGTCGTGCAGGCGCAATGACAATTTCTGAGTTAATGCTCTCAGGCAAAGCATCGATTCTTGTTCCTCTGCCCCATGCCATTGATAATCATCAGTTCTACAACGCAAAGATACTGGCCAATCGTGACGCAGGTATCTTAATCAAACAAAGTGATTTAAGTGTTGAGAATGTTGAGAAGCTGATTAATGATTTGGATAAAAATCAACTCAAAATCATGGGCGAAAATGCCAGAAAGTTAGCCAGACCAGACGCGGCGAAAACCATCTCTGATTACCTGCTTAATGGTGTTGATGCATATTAATGCCCAGCTCTTTAAATAATACCTCGTCTTTTTGTTGTGTCACATTGGGTGTTGTGAGTAACTCATCACCATAAAAAATCGAATTTGCACCTGCAAAAAAACAAGTTGCTTGCATGGTCTCACTCATGTCAGTTCTCCCTGCAGAGAGGCGCACAACAGACTTAGCCATCAAGATTCTAGCCACGGCTATGGTTCGAATAAAATCTGTTTCTCTGGGTTTTTCAATTGATTCAAAGGGTGTGCCAGGCACCGGCACTAATAAATTGATTGGTACAGAATTTGGGTGCGGATTCATATTGGCCAATGTTTGCAACATAGATGCCCTATCCTCAGCAGTTTCTCCAAGGCCTAAAATACCGCCACTACACACATTAATACCAGCGTTTTGCACATGCTCAATGGTATCTAGGCGATCTTGAAATTCTCTGGTGGTAATCACGTTTTTATAGTGCTCTTTTGAGGTGTCAATATTATGGTTGTAATAATCAAGCCCCGCCTCTTTAAGTCTTTTGGCTTGTTGATCACTCAGCATTCCCAAAGTTACGCACGATTCCATGCCTAGGTTTTTAACCTCTTGAATCATATCAATGACAACATCAAGTGATTTATCGGTTGGATTTCTCCAAGCTGCACCCATACAAAAACGCTCTGAGCCTAAGGATTTGGCTTTTTTTGCTGCCTCGACAACTTGATCCACCGCCATGAGTTTCTCTCTTTCTAAGCCAGTGTCATATTTGGCCGATTGCGAACAATAAGAGCAGTCTTCAGGACAAGCGCCGGTTTTAATATTTAATAGTGATGAAACTTGCACCTTATTCGGATCAAAATTTTGACGATGAATCGTGTGTGCTTCAAACAATAAATCATTAAAAGGCTTGGCAAATAGTGCCTCAATTTCTAACAGTGTCCAGTCGTGTTTTGTATCGCTCATTGAAAAGTAATCAATTGGTTAGAACTGAGTTTATTTTACATTTAATTTAGGGACAAAAAAGCCGTACAAATGTACGGCTTTTTCAGTTGATGAATTTATTACACTGAGTAATACATATCAAACTCAACTGGATGTGGAGACGCACGCAATGCTGTCACCTCTTCCATCTTAAGTTCGATGAATGAATCAATCACATTATCAGTGAACACACCGCCAGCAGTTAAGAACTCACGATCTGCATCCAAAGCCTCTAAAGCTTCTTGTAAAGAACCACAAACCTTTGGAATAGACTGCTTTTCTTTTTCGGTTAATTCATATAAATCTTCATCGCTTGGATTTCCTGGATGAATTTTATTTTTAATACCATCAATACCAGCCATAAGCATTGCTGCAAATGCGAGATAAGGATTGGCTGTTGGATCTGGGAAACGTACTTCAATACGCGTGCCTTTTGGATTAGACACAAACGGAATACGAATCGCTGCAGAACGGTTTTTCGCTGAATAAGCCAACATTTCTGGCGCTTCAAAACCTGGTACCAAACGCTTGTATGAGTTAGTAGATGCATTAGTAAATGCGTTAAGTGCACGAGCATGTTTGATAATACCACCGATGTAGTAAAGTGCTGTTTCACTTAGGTTGCCATAAGAACCTTCTTCATAGAACAAGTTAGTGCCATCTTTACCAATTGACTGGTGAACGTGCATACCATTACCATTATCAACCGCAATTGGCTTAGGCATAAATGTTGCTGTTTTGCCATATAAGTGCGCTACATTGTGTACACAATATTTTAAGATCTGTGTTTCATCGCCTTTTTTCACCATGGTGTTGAATAATGCACCAATTTCACATTGTCCTGCTGTACCCACTTCATGGTGATGCACTTCACAAGTCACACCCATTTCTTCGATGGCATTGACCATTTGAGCACGAAGATCGTGTAGAGAATCTACCGGTGGTACAGGGAAGTAACCACCTTTAATTCTAGGTCTGTGGCCTTTGTTACCACCTTCAAGTTCTGTACCTGATTCCCAATCAGCTTCTTCAGAGTGAATTTCATAAAAGGCCTTACCCAGACCAAAACCTGTATCCCAACGAACATTGTCAAATACGAAAAATTCTGGCTCGTTACCAAAATATGCGGTATCCCCGATACCTGTTTCGTTTAAATAGGCTTCTGCACGTTTGGCAATGGAACGCGGATCTTTTTCATAGCCTTGCATGTCTGCAGGTTCGATAATATCGCAACGCACAATCAGTGTAGATTCTTCAGTAAACGGATCCATCACACAAGCGTCTAAATCTGGTTTTAGAATCATATCTGATTCATTAATATCTTTCCAACCAGCAATCGATGAACCATCGAACATTTGACCTTCAGCCAGCTTGTCAGCATCAACCGTATGTGCTGGCACACTTACGTGTTGTTCTTTACCTTTGGTATCAGTAAAACGGAAATCAACGAATCTCACCTCGTTGTCTTTCATTATTTTCATTACATCTTTAGCAGACATTTTTTCTCCTTATTTATTACTTTTATTCGCTGACAAACGATGTCAAGATAGCCTGCGCCGTTGCAGACAAAAAAATCTGTGTTGTTTTATGGTTATATTATTGAAATATAATATAAAAAATTAAAACAGCCGTTAATTCTACCCTATTTTTTTCACCAAAAGCATAATCTGGTCATTTTTTTCTCGTATGGTGAGAACTTCGTGGCCATGCACCTTGCACCAAGCAGGAATATCATGCAAAACCCCCGGATCTGTTGCTACCACTTCAATAGTATCGCCAATTTGACAGTTATTAATTGCCTCACCTAAGCGTATCACTGGTAATGGACAAAGCAATCGCTTTGCATCAATTTCATGCTTCATTTGCCCTTAGAGATCCAATCTTGGGGTTTTAGGTAGTAATCATATAATTTGGCTTCTTCGGTGCCCTTTTCTGGCGAAAATTGATATTCCCAACGCACCAGCGGTGGCAAAGACATCAAAATTGATTCGGTACGACCGCCTGTTTGCAAACCAAACAAAGTGCCACGATCATAAACCAAATTAAACTCCACATAACGGCCTCGTCGATAAAGCTGAAATTGTTTTTGTTTGTTTGTATAAGGCGTGTCTTTTCGAGCCTCAACAATAGGCTTGTAAGCCTTAATATAATGGTTTCCGACACTTTGCATAAAAGCAAAACATTGGTCAAACCCACCTTCATTTAAATCATCAAAGAATAAACCGCCAATCCCTCTTTGCTCGTCTCTGTGTTTAAGGTAAAAATACTCATCGCACCATTTCTTATATTTTGGATAAACGTCAAGCCCAAATGGATCGCAAGCAGCTTGAGCTGTTCGATGCCAAAAGATTGCATCTTCCTCAAATCCGTAATAAGGAGTTAGATCAAAACCACCACCAAACCACCATATCGGGTCCTCACCTTCTTTTTCAGCAATAAAAAAACGCACATTTGCGTGTGAGGTTGGCACATACGGATTGTGCGGGTGAATCACCAGTGAGACGCCTAAAGCAGTAAAACTACGGCCTGCCAATTCAGGACGAACAGCAGTAGCTGAAGCTGGCAATGACTCGCCAGTAACTTGCGAAAAATTCACTCCTGCTTGTTCAAACACATCTCCATTGGTTAATACTCGCGTCAAACCGCCGCCAGTATTTTGGGCTTTTTCCCAATAGTCTTTGATAAATTCAGCCTTGCCATCAACCGCCTCTAATTGTGAGCATATATCCGCTTGCAGACTTAAAAGGTATTTTTTTACTTCGCTGATCACCTGAGTCTTTCTCCAGTTTCTAAATTGATAATCCTTGATGGTGCGCTATTATAGTTTTTTGGCGAGATAATAAAATCCAATTCGTTGTTAAAACTTTTTTTCAGATCCAAAATACTTTGCGCCACCTTATGATTTGAAATGTTGGCACTGGTGGATACCAAGGCACTTTGCGTGGCTTCGGACAAGTCACAAATCAATGGATTGTCAGTAAGCCTTATCGCCACTGTATCAAAAGCGCCTGTAATCAATGGTGACACATCTGAACTGGCCTTTAATAGGTAAGTGGTAGGCTTGTCTTTTATTTTGATTTTTTTTACCAGCTCGGCATTGGCAACAAACGGATAAAAGTAATCAATAGAACTTGAGAGCAGGATTAAACCTTTGTTGTCACAACGTTGTTTGAGTTGAATAATTCTTGAAATTGCGTGATCATCATCTGCCAAACAGCTCAGGCCTTGAATGGTGTCAGTTGGAATGGATATTACTCCGCCACTGTTTAGATATTGTGCGGCCAGTTGGTGTCTAAATTTCATGATTTTTTTGCTCTGGGATGGTGTTTGTCATAAACTTTGGAAAGCTCTAAAAAATCCAAATGGGTGTATACCTGGGTGGACTTAATACTTTGATGCCCTAAAAACTCTTGCACAGAGCGAAGATCGTGGCTAGATTGCAAAAAATGTGTGGCTGCGGCATGCCTTAGCATATGAGGATGCACATTAACTTCAATACCAACGGCTAAAGCACGTTTTTTCACCATGGCTTGCACGCTTCTTATCCCAATTCTTTTTCCGTATTTATTCAAAAATAAAGCACCTTGGCTGATGTTGGCTTTTTTTGTGTATCTGTCAATTGCGGATTTGGCAGAATCTCCAAGAGGTGTATGACGCATCTTTGCACCCTTACCCATTACTTTTAAAAAACCTTGTACATGATCAATGTCTTTTGTATCAAGGCCAACCAGCTCAGACACTCTAAGCCCACATGAGTATATTACCTCCAAAATAGCCACATCTCTTAGCTCATTAACAGAGGATGAATTAAGCGTTAACATTTGCATAATTTTTTCGTAATCCAAAGTCTTTGGTAGTGTTTGATCAACTTTGGGTGTTTGCAGACCCAAGGCAGCATTTGACTCAACCAGCCCTTGAGAAAGTAAATACGACAAAAAACCGCGCACAGAAGACAAATGTCGTCTAATACTTCTAGGATTCATCGACCCATGCCTTAGACGCATCAAATACAAATTAAGATTTTCACTGTCTAATTGATCCCAAGTGGCAATACCTTGCTCCTTAGTGTATTCAAACAATCTAAATAAATCCTGTTCATAGGCCTTGCAGGTATTGTCCGCATAGGCTCTTTCAACCTTCAGATAGAGAATAAACTCAATAATTTGTTTTTTCACTTGACTTTTTTGACTAAGACCATATTAATAGCCCAACTTGTTTTAAAAAAATTTTACGTTAAACCAAAGGACAATACAAATGGCAACCAAGAGTGCAAAACAAACCCATACTTTCCAAACTGAAGTTTCTCAACTTCTCGATTTAATGATTCACTCTCTTTATTCTAATAAAGAGATTTTTTTAAGAGAGCTAATCTCTAATGCATCCGATGCAATCGACAAACTAAAATTCCAAGCTTTGTCTGATGAATCACTGATTGAAGGCAAAGAAGAGCTTAACATCCATGTCGATATAAACAAAGACAAAAAAACCATTACCATCACCGATAACGGCATTGGCATGAGTGAAGCTGAAGTCAACAAAAATATTGGTACCATTGCTAATTCAGGCACCAAAAAATTTCTGCAAAATCTAGACGAAGAGCAAGCACAAGACTCTAACTTAATTGGGCAATTTGGCGTGGGTTTTTATTCTTCCTTTATTGTTGCCGATAAAGTAACTTTAGTAACAAGAAAGGCTGGTTCTAAAAGCAAAAAAGGCACTCAATGGACCTCAACGGGTAAAGGTAAATACTCAACTGAGACGGTGGACAACGCTGAATTTGGCACATCCGTTACCCTACATTTGAAAAAAGACGAAGAAGAATTCTTAGAAGATTATCGCCTTCGATCAATTATTTCTAAATACTCTGATCACATCACTGTGCCAATCATGATGCTAAAACACAGTGAAGATGATAAGGAAGTTGAATACGAAACAGTCAATAAAGCCAACGCCTTTTGGACACAAGATAAAAGCGCTCTTAAGGCTGAAGATTACAATGAGTTTTACAAATCATTAACTTACGATTTTGAAGACCCTTTGGTGCATATGCACAATAGAGTGGAAGGTAATTTGGATTACACGTCTCTACTATATATCCCTTCTAAGGCGCCATTTGATATGTGGGAGCCTAAACGCAAGGCTGGCATTAAACTCTACGCCAAGCGTGTGTTCATTATGGAAGACAGTGAAGATTTGATGCCACTTTATCTTAGATTCGTCAAAGGTGTTATCGACACAGCCGACTTACCACTCAATGTTTCACGTGAGATCTTACAAGGCTCTAAAGTGGTAGATACCATCCGCAAGGCCAACGTCAAACGTGTGTTAAACACACTGGAAAAAATGGCCAAAAACAAACCTGAGGATTACGCCAAATTCTGGCAAGAGTTTGGCATGGTAATGAAAGAAGGTGTGGTTGAAGATTTCAACAACAAGGATAAGATTGCCTCTCTTCTACGCTTCGCCACTACCAAGTCAGAGGGTGAGGCACAAACAGCTTCATTGGCCGATTATGTCTCTCGTATGGGTGATGATCAAAAAGACATCTATTACGTTACCGCAGAAACTTATCAAGCTGCCAAAGGCTCTCCGCACTTAGAAATCTTCAAACAAAAAGACATTGAAGTGCTGCTTTTGTCTGATCGTGTCGATGAGTGGCTGGTGAATAATTTCACCGAATTTGAAGGCAAAAATTTAAAATCCATTGCCAAAGGTGAATTAGAAGATTTGGATTCTAAAGAAGAGAAAAAAGAAAAAGAAAAGATTGCCAAAGGCTATAAAAAAGTCATCAAAGAAGTGCAAAAAATCCTAGACGCTCAAGTCAAGGAAGTAAAAGTTTCTAACCGTCTAAGCGAGTCCCCTTCTTGTCTTGTCGCCGATGAAAATGAGATGGGTGGTAATATGGAGAGAATCATGAAATCTCTAGGCCAAGACGTGCCAGAAACCAAGCCTATTCTTGAGATCAATCCAACGCATCCATTGGTTGAAAGACTTAAAAACAATGTTGATGAAGACGTGGTCAAGGTTTTATTCGACCAAGCAGTGCTTGCCGAAGGAGGTCA
>CAZYIW010000019.1:0-25218 GCA_964647705.1 uncultured Piscirickettsiaceae bacterium | reverse complement strand
TCAAATCAGAAATATTGCTATACAAAGGTGCGTGATTGATATTCATAATTTATCCTAAATAAGGTACATTATTTTGTACTTTATTATACTCTATTTTTTATAAATATCACCCAAATTTTAAATCCTGATTTTTAATTTAACACTTTTCCACTTTATGGTCGGATAGCAAAGCGGTTATGCAGGGGCCTGCAAAGCCTTATAGACCAGTTCGACTCTGGTTCCGGCCTCCATATTCAAAAAGCCCGATCTTTATCGGGCTTTTTTTATCTTATGTTTTGTTGCATTTTTAATTATCTTGTCCAATACGGCATCCTCGAGGTTAATATCTAATATATGCGCTAGGCGAATAAGATAAATTAATATATCTGCCATCTCTTCTTTGACATGCTCGCTCTCACTACTATCCATGATACTGATAGATTGTTCAGGAGTAAGCCATTGAAATATCTCCAATAACTCTGACGCCTCTACAGATAGTGCCATTGTAAGATTTTTAGGATTATGAAATTTTTTCCAATTACGTTCATCAGCAAATTTTGACAATTTGCATTGTATATTATTAATATCCATCTATATATTTTGCTGCCTAATCACCTTATCTAATGTTTTACCGTTCTTAAACTTCCATTCTATCCACCCATTGGCATTGCGAGCAAGAACTACGGCTGCTGCAGCGCTCGGCGATGAAAAAGCATAATCTGACAAAAATTCTAATACATTTCCATTTTTAACAAGCACGCCCTTTTCTATAAGTTGCTCTCTTATATTTGAAACCCATTTTGCCAATGTTTTAGGCTCTTCAAGATTGCATATACTTTTAGAGTAAACAACCATTCCATCTTCTGTATATTTTCCCTTTGCATGAGCATCCTTTCCATTACAAAAAACCACTTCTTTGTCATCTATTTTATTTATTTTGTCAAATATTGGGAATCCCAGGGTAGATGAAAGAATTTGTATAGTATTGAAATTATCAATAAGATCAGATTCTGCAGATTCTGAAATGTGTGGTTTGGTTGGGATATTATTGTTTTCTAGAATATATCTATCTGCAGAACTAGCAACATCAAAACACATCCATTCAAGAAATTTAATGTGGGTTTTAGTAAAAAATTGAGTTTTTGATACAAACACCACGGCATGCGTCCAAAAATCTTTTGATTTATTGTGTTGCTTTAATCTATTTAGACAATTTTCAGCTTCCCCAATATAAGCCAACGGTTTGGAATCAATTTGTCCAAATAATATATAAACTCCAACATTATTTAACTCATCTCTTTTTAAAGAGCTGTTTAACTTAACTCTAGGCACTAAAACTGATAATACAGTTCTACTTGTAATCTCAGCAATCTTAACACCCCTCGGGTTTCCATCAGGAAGATAAATTTGTATAGTTTTTCCAGCAGATTTCATAACAATAAATATACACTATTAAATAAAATATAGTATTCAACACACTATTTTTGCACCATATCCCCTTGTAAAAATAAATCCAATTACTCTTATTGAAGTGAATGGCGGGTTTTTCGTTGTTTGAGCGTAGCGAGTTTAGAAAAACCAATGAATGAAATTAGAAGAATTGAGATTATTTTTAAGGGTGAGCTCTTTTTGGATACTTTTTCTGCTCATCAGAAAAAGCATCAAGTCCTAAAGTGAAAATTTGCAAATTTTCACAGAGGATTTAAACAAAAAATATTGAAAATAATCAAAATTGAGTTAAATTTTATAATATTTATCCACTTTTATACTAAAAAATGCCTTTATAAAGAAAAAAATACCCACTAAATGGTATTTTTAACGGGTATTTTCAAAAAAATTGGATTTTTTTAAGATACAGGCTTAACAGCACTGTGACTGCGCTTTTTCGATATCGCTATCGCCACCTGAGCAGCAACCCATCGCCTCTTCAACGTCTTTACTGGAATTTTCACCATAAACCGGAATGTCGCCAAGCGTATGAAAATTCTCCCAAGGAATGCCTTGCGGATCCAGCGTCCAATACTTGTCTGATTTGGCATAACAACAATTGGCACCCTTTTCTTCAAGCTTAGACAAGTCATTCTCATCAATACGTTTGGATACTTCTTGCAATTCAACATCAGAGTCCAACTCAAAGCCTAGGTGGTTTAGGCCATTTTTACGGCCCTTGTCAGAGATGGCAAAATTAACCATTGGATCATCAAGCCTCCATTTGGCATAGTCGGCATGTTGCACAGTCGGCTCACAACCAAATAAAGTTGAGTAAAAATGAATATTTTTATCCAAATCGTTTACTGAAATATGGATGTGCATTCTTTTCATGATTTTATTTTAACGCTTTTAGACGTAAACGCAGCGCATTGAGTTTAATAAATCCTGCTGCATCTTTTTGATCATAAGCACCTTCATCATCTTCAAAAGTGGCGATCTTTTCACTAAATAGTGAATTATCCGACGCACGACCCACCACAATCACATTACCTTTATAAAGCTTAACACGCACAGTGCCACTGACCACTTCTTGGGTTTGATCAATTGCGGCTTGGAGCATTTCACGCTCTGGTGCAAACCAAAATCCGTTGTAAATCATCTCGGCATACTTAGGCATCAGCTCATCTTTAAGATGGGCAGCTTCACGATCGAGCGTTAAAGACTCCATCGCACGATGGGCTTTTAACATTACTGTACCTGCAGGTGTTTCATAGCAACCGCGAGATTTCATACCAACAAAACGATTCTCAACAATATCATCACGACCAATACCGTGTGCGCCAGCGCGCTTATTCAAATCTTGCATGACTTGTGCAGGCGTCATTTTCTCGCCATTGATGGCCACAATATCTCCTTTTTCAAAAGTCAGTTCAACATACTCGGCTTTATCGGGTGCATTCTCAGGGGATACTGTCCAACGCCACATATCCTCTTCTGGCTCGGCCCATGGGTCTTCTAAAATATCGCCTTCGTATGAAATATGCAATAAATTTGCATCCATCGAATAAGGCGATTTTTTGCTTTGTTTTTGATAATCAATTTCAATGCCGTGCTGCTCGGCATAATTCATCAATGATTCACGAGACGACAAATCCCACTCACGCCAAGGTGCTATCACTTGAATATCGGCATCTAATGCATAAGCATTAAGCTCAAAACGTACTTGGTCGTTACCTTTGCCAGTCGCACCATGGGAGATGGCGTCAGCGCCCACTTCATTGGCAATTTCAACCAAGCGTTTGGAAATTAACGGACGCGCAATGGAAGTGCCTAGTAGGTATTCACCTTCGTAAATTGCATTGGCACGAAACATTGGGAAAACAAAATCACGCGCAAACTCTTCGCGCAAATCTTCAATATAGATCTGTTTAATGCCCATGGCCTCGGCTTTAGCGCGTGCGGGTTCTACCTCTTCCCCCTGTCCAATATCCGCGGTAAAAGTCACTACCTCACAATCGTAGGTTTGGGTTAGCCATTTGGCAATAATACTGGTGTCTAGCCCACCCGAATAGGCCAATACTACTTTATTCATGTTTTCTCTTGTATTTAAATACTCTACTTAATAATACTTCGCCATTGCTGTTTACCACATCAACCTGCCAGTCGCCCAACCATGTGTGCCAAAGATTTTTTGATGACCATACGCGCCATCGTTCGCCTTTGATGTCAAAACTTATTTCGGCTTTAACTTTATCGTTGTATATCCAGCGATGGGTAATTCGATCTCCAGTCGAATGACGAATGTTGGTATAGAAGTAAATTTTACCTAAAGAATTATCGGCTTCAGCGATTATCTCAATTGGCGTTCTATCTACCACATCCTTGGCAAAAACAGCCTTAGAGATATTTGGATGAGGCCAGTTTGCGAATACCAAACCACTCAGTAATAAACCAATCAGTGTAATTATCTTTTTCATCTACTTTACCCAATCAATCACATGATCAAAAAAATCTTTTTCAGCTATCTCGTTGTCTGTATAGGTACGGCCTCTAACCGATATGCCTGCCCAATGTACCGAATCTTTATCGCCACTAATTAAGGGGTGCCAATCGGGCAGATCCTTTCCTTCAGATAATAAACGATAGGCACAGGTCTTTGGCAGCCATTTGAATTTTTCTCCCCAATTAGGTTTAATACTCAGGCAAGTAGGCACATAATCTTGTCGATTTTCATAATGGGGACAACGACATGTTTCTTCATCTAGATAGTGGCAGACAACGTCGGTAAAAAATATCTCATTGGTATCTTCATCCTCAATCTTGTGTAAACAACAGCGCCCACAACCATCGCACAACGATTCCCACTGGGGCTGATTCATCTCAGACAATGTTAATGTTTGCCAAAAATTGGATGTGTTTTTTTGCGCCAAAAGTTAAAGCCTGGGGATTAAATATTGCAAAATTTGCTTACCTTCTTTGTCGCCCTTGCGAGCCGATGTACTGGCCCAAAAATAAGCCTGTTTGTAGTTTTTAGGTGTGCCAATACCGTTGATATACATCATTGCCAGTGAATTTTGCGATTGAGTTAAACCTGCTTTAGCGGCCTGTTGCATCAGTATGAAAGCCTTATGATTGTCTTTTTTTACCAAAGCGCCAATACTAAAAAGTGTACTTAGGTTATGTTGTGCCACTGGGTTGCCTCGTTGCGCACTGAGTAATAGGGTTTGAAGATTGCCCATAAGCTTTGCATTTTTTTGTAGCGAAGTCATGATGGTTTCACGATCTGGAATGATGGTGTGCATGTTCTCAACCAGTGCTTGGTTTTCCTGTTGATTGCCAGCAATATAATCGGTTGACTCTGCTGCCAGTAAAGGGATAGAAGTATTGCTTTGAGTGGTTTGTTTTGTCTGTTGCACAATCGGTGTTGACGGCTCTTGCTGCTCAAACACTTTATCTGCTTCATTACTTTGCACCTGATCGGTTGTATCTGCTGTTATTTGATCATCCACATTACTGAGTCCATCGGCTTTTTCCATCTGCAAGAGAATTTCATCTTTTAGGCTTTGCGCCTCAATAGAGCCTTTTTCAATTGCTCGGTCTACATAGTCAATGGCCTCGTCAAATTTTTGCCTCTCGAGCAACAATGATGCCAATTGATACTGTGACTCGAGATGCCCAGCATCGGCTGCGCGCGTCAAATATGCGCGTGCCAAAGTGTCGTCTTTCTCAGTGATCTCACCCTTGGTATAGATTTTGAACAATTCAAATTGTGCTGGATGATTATCTTTAACCGCTAGATTCAACAACATTGATAAAGCTTTTTTTGTATCCTCTGGATTGGGTAATTTTTCTAAAGTCAACAAAGCCAGTTCATATTGCGCCTTGTGATGATCTTGGTTGGCTGCTTTGGTGTAGAATTTCATCGCCAGTAGAAAATTGTCTTTTTTATGGAAAAACTGTGCCAATTCAAATTGTGCCTCTGGATTGTATTGGGCAGCGGCTTTTTCATACCAATGTTGCGCCAACGCAAGGTCTTTTTCGGTGACTATGCCTTGTTCGTAAAACTTGGCTAATTTTGATTGTGCCTTGCCCAGCCCCAGCTCAGCAGAGCGCTGGTACCAATCAAATGCTTTTTTGAGATCTGTTTTAATCTCTTTTGATTGCTCATACAAGGTGGCTAAATCATATTGCGCATCAACATAATCCTGTGCCGCTGAGAGTTGGTAATAAGACAATGCTTGGTCAAGGTCTTTTTCAACCCCACTACCGTGGTGGTAACTTTGCGCCACTTTATATTGTGCGTTGGCATAGCCTTGGTCGGCTACTTGTTGATACCAATAAAAAGCCAGCTTTAGGTCTTGTTTAATATCAATACCCTGATGATACATATTGGCCAGAGAAAACTGGTCGCGCGCATTACCGCTTTTGGCGGATTTTTTTAATCGCGTCAACAATTGAAGTGGGCTTTTAATCTGCTCACTTTCAACAACCACTGACTCTTGCGCACTTTGCTTAACCTTTTGATGAGAATCTGCAGGTTTTAAAATCTGCAGTGCATAAGCATTAATACTAAAGAGTAAAAACAATATTGCCAATCTAGACATGACGTGTCGTGTTTTTTTTACAAACGTTATCATAACGCATTTTTCTGAATTTGGGATAGCATTCTATCCAAGCCAATGGCCACACCCGAGCATTGAGGTAGAGGAGTTTTAAGCTGTTTAAGAAACTCTTTGTCTATCGATATTTCTTGTTTTTTTAATGATTGACGTTTTTTAATCTCTCGCTCAAATTGATTTTGATAGTCGTTTTGTGTTTGCAATTCGTCATAACCATTGGCAATTTCTACCCCGTTGATATAAAGCTCAAAACGATGTGCCACACCATTACGAACCTTGGCTAATGCAGATTGCCCAGATGGGTAATCATAGACAAAACAGATGGGGATTTGCGCTAGCTTTGGTTCAATCAAATAGGTGAACAAAAAAATTTGCAAATCTTCAATCCAATCAAAATCACTGTTTAACTGATGTTTTTTGGCAATGCCTTTTAGTGTCAAAAAATCTGTATTGAAAATATCAATCTCGGCAAATTCTAAAAATGCCTGTGCATAAGAAATTTTGCGGATTGGATCTACAAATCCTAATTTTTTTAACAAATTGGCAACATCGTCGATTAGCTGATGCATGTCAAAGCCTAGACGATAAAATTCCAACAAACTAAATTCGTTTGTATTTTGTTCGCCGTGTTCGTTATCGCGAAAAACTGTACAAATTTGATAAATATCGCCACTGCCATTGGATATGAGTTTTTTCATCTCCAGCTCAGGAGAGCTATGTAGATAGCGCATTTGACCCAAACCGATGCCACGATTGATCTCAACACTGAGTGAATCGATATACACATCGGTGGTAGGATTTTTCAATAATTTAGATGTGTGGACTTCTACAACGTCTTGGCTTGCAAAAAATTCTCTTATCAGCGCAAAAAAAACACTTTTTTGCCTAAGTGCGTCCCGCATACTCGTTAGTGCGCGTATCCACTTTAATTTTTTCGCCAATACTGATAAACAGTGGCACCTGCACCACAATACCGGTGTTCATGGTTGCCGGTTTACCGCCTGTACCGGCAGTATCTCCCTTGAGCCCAGGGTCGGTATCTATCACTTCCAAAATCACGTGATTAGGGGGTGTAACTGAGATTGGATTGTTATCCCAAAGGGTAACAACACACATATCTTGCTCTACCATATAACCTCGAACATCGTCCATTGCGCTGTCATTAATGGCATATTGCTCAAATGTTTCTGGATCCATAAAATTCCATTCATTGCCATCGTTGTAGAGATATTGCATATCCAGCTCTAACACGTCAGCACCTTCTAGAGACTCACCCGATTTAAAAGTTTTTTCCAACGTTTTGCCTGTAATCAAATCTTTGAACTTAACCTTGTTAGACGCTTGGCCTTTGCCAGGCTTACGTACCTCATTACTGATAATTGAACACGGGTTGCCGTCCAGCATGAGCTTTAAGCCGGCTTTAAATTGAGCGGTTGAGTAATTTGCCATTTTTTTAAGGTTTAAGTGTAAAATTTCAGCATCTTATTTTACGCACTTTTTCATGCACATACACGAATACCAAGCCAAAGGTTTGTTTAAACAATTTGGCATCCAAACGCCTGAATCAGTATTGATTTCTGACAAAGGCGAAGCCAAATCTGCCTGCGCAACCATAGGTGGATCGCTCTGGGTTGTAAAAGCACAAGTGCATACCGGTGGTCGTGGTAAAGGCGGCGGTGTTGTTATTTGCCATTCAATTGATCAAGTTGAAAAAGCTTGTGAAAAGCTTTTAGGGTCTTACCTAGTCACCCCACAAACCCACGACAAAGGCCTGCCCATTTATCAAGTTTTGATTGAAGGTGGACAAGACATCAAACACGAATTGTACTTAGGCTTATTGGTTGATCGACAAACTCAAAAAATAACTGTTCTGGCTTCCACCGAAGGGGGTATGGACATTGAAACCGTTGCCAAGAAGACACCGGAAAAAATTATCAAGCTGGGCATTAACCCACTTAGCACATTAACTGCAAACGAGTGTATAGATATTGGCAATCAATTAGGCCTAGATGAAGACCTAAACACTCAATTTCAAAAAACCTTGATGGGGCTTTATTCCATTTTTACTCAAAAAGATGCCTCACTGATTGAAATCAATCCTTTGATTATTACCAAAGAGTCTGAGCTTATTGCACTCGATGGAAAAATTGATTTTGATGATAATGCGCTGTATCGTCATGAAGATATTGTTGCTCTTAGAGATACCCGACAAGAAGACGACAAAGAGAATGAAGCCAGTCAATATCAGCTTAACTATATCTCTCTTGATGGCAGTATTGCTTGCATGGTTAATGGTGCGGGTCTTGCCATGGCAACCATGGATTTGATTGAACACCAAGGTGGCTCTCCTGCTAATTTTTTAGATGTGGGTGGTGGTACAACAGCCGAACGCGTTGCTAAGGCTTTTGAGCTAATCCAGAGTGAACAAAACGTCAAGGGTATTTTAGTGAATATTTTTGGTGGCATTGTTCGTTGCGATCTCATAGCCGAAGGCATTCTACAAGCGATTCAAAAGGTGGGTTTATCTATCCCCATTGTGGTCAGACTTGAAGGCACTAATGCAAAGCAAGGTTTAAAAATGCTATCAGAGTCAAACTTTAACGTACATGTTGAATCCGACTTAACCAAGGCTGCACAAGCCATAGTGGAGATGAGCCAATGAGTGTACTGATTAACAAAAACACCAAAGTCATTACTCAAGGATTTACCGGCAAACAAGGCACCTTTCATTCTCAGCAATCGATTGCTTATGGCACTGATTTTGTAGGTGGCGTCACTCCCGGTAAGGGCGGACAAACACATCTTGAGCGACCGGTATTTGATTCGGTTAAAGAAGCCATGGATGAGACTGGGGCTAATGCAACCATGATTTATGTACCACCCAGATTTGCTTATGACTCCATCATGGAGGCAATTGAGGCTGAGATGCCAGTAATTGCTTGTATCACCGAAGGTATTCCAGTTCAAGACATGTTAAAAGTCAAAGCAGTTTTAAACGATTCAGGTTCTGTTTTGATTGGGCCCAACTGCCCGGGTGTTATTACACCCGATGAATGTAAATTGGGCATTATGCCGGGCAATATCCATCAGGCTGGCAGTGTGGGTATTGTATCGCGATCTGGCACATTAACCTATGAAGCGGTTGACCAAACCACCAAAGCTGGGCTGGGTCAAAGTACCTGTATCGGTATTGGTGGCGATCCAATTCAAGGCATGAACTTTATTGATTGTCTCAAGCGCTTTGAAGCTGACGAAAAAACACAATCTATCATTATGGTAGGTGAGATTGGTGGCTCAGCTGAAGAAGAGGCAGCCGAATATATCAAGAGCAACATCTCAAAACCTGTGGTGTCCTACATTGCAGGACTCACTGCACCCAAAGGCAAACGTATGGGTCATGCAGGTGCGGTTATCAGTGGCGGTTCAGGTAGGGCAGCAGACAAAATCAAAGCTTTAGAAAATGCCGGTGTCGCTATTGCATCTACCCCAACAACCATGGGTTCAACATTGCTAGAGGTTTTGATGTGAATAACCCAATAGTTGTTTTGGGCATCGGTGAGTTAGGCAGTGTTTTTTCACGGGCTTTTTTGCGTAATAACTATCCTGTCTATCCAATTACCCGTGCAACCGATATCAACGAGTTATCAAATACCATTGACCCTGAGCTGATTTTGATTTGTACCGCGGAAGCTGATTTACAAACAGCGCTCAGCTCGATTCCAAAAAATTGGAAAAATCGTGTGGCTATGATGCAAAACGAACTTCTGCCTCGAGACTGGATTGACCATGATTTTACAAATCCAACGGTAATATCCGTTTGGTTCGAAAAGAAAAAAGGCATGGATTCCAAAGTGCTAATTTCATCCCCAGCCTATGGGCCTAAAGCACAAATACTGGTTGATTCTCTTGCAACGATTGATATTCCTGCACATACTTTGGCCAGTGAAGAGGAATTGTTATTCGAACTGGTTTTAAAAAATCTCTACATTTTGACCACGAATATCGCTGGCCTTGCAATTGAGTCAGGTGCAACAGTAGACGATCTTCGCAACAACAATCTTGGCTTGATGCGTGAAGTCTCATCCGATATTTTGAAACTGCAAACCCAACTCACTGGAAAAATTTTTGACGAAAACGCTTTAGAACAGGGCATGATTAAGGCTTTTGAAGGTGATTTAAATCATGGCTGTATGGGCAGATCCGCTCCTCAAAGACTCAACAGAGCTTTGGAACTTGCCAAAGAGTTTAATATAGATGTACCCAATTTAGAAAAAATTAACGCCAGTCTTTAGCTGTTCATCTTCGCATAAATCTTTTCAATTTCTTGCTCGAGTGCTAAGAGCGAAAAACCTCTAACCTCTTCAATAAATTTCTGCCCCATAAAAAACACCTGTACCACCGGTAATGAAAACACACCGTGTTGCGCACACACATCTTGAAGTAATTCGCAATCAATATAAACCATCTTCAAGTCTGGGAATTTTTCACAAAATTTTTCAAAAATCTGTGGCTTTATCGTTTGACAAACCTTGCAATGCGCACCACCAAAAAGTACCAATAGAGCATCAGATTCGTACTTGAGTGTATCGAGCTGTGCTTGGTCTTTTATTTCGATCACAATTTTTCTAAGAGTTTTTTATAAAAAATATCAAAATCAGGCAAATTCAATGTTGCCTGACGTTGTTTTTGCCCCCACATTGGCTCTGGAAAATAACTGTCTTGTCTAAAGCGCGCCATCACATGCCAATGAACATGTGGCAATAAGTTTCCAAAAGAGGCGATATTTATCTTATCTGCTTTGAAATACTCCAACATTAGTTTTTCTGTGATATCAATGATTCGAAAAATTTCAGCCTTTTCCTGTGCACTACACGCACTAAATTCTTTGATCTCTCTTTGAGTAAAAACTTTCACCCAAGGTATCTCGCTATGCTCAACCTCCAGTCTTACCAATTCGTTCTCATAAATCATTGTGCTCTTTCCAATAACATTGCATCGCCATAAGAGAAAAAACGATACTCTTTTTCTATGGCATGGTTATAAATTTCAAACATTTTGTTTTTACCAATAAACGCACTCACGAGCATGAGCAGGGATGATTTAGGTAAGTGAAAATTGGTAATCATCATATCCACCAACTGAAATTCAAAGCCTGGATAAATAAAAATATCAGTATCTTCTTTTATGGCTTTGAATATTTTGTACCTTGCTGCTGACTCTAAAGAACGAACTGCTGTGGTGCCAACAGCAATGATGCGACCGCCTTTTTGCCTGGTTTGATTAATTTTATCCACAGTTTGTTGAGAAATTTCATAATACTCACTGTGCATGTGATGATCCTCGATATTGTCGACTTTCACCGGTTGAAAGGTGCCTGCACCTACATGCAAAGTTACAAAGGCAGTATCCACACCTTGTTTTTTTAGTGCACGAATCAGATTATCGTCAAAATGGAGTCCCGCGGTTGGTGCAGCAACCGCGCCTTCATGTTTGGCATAAACAGTTTGATAGCGGTTTTGGTCGTCCTTTGTGTCTTCACGCTCAATATAAGGAGGTAGTGGAATGTGGCCAATATTATCTAACAAATTTAATAAAGACTCGGTTTGAAAATGCAGTGTGTAGAAGCCGTTGTCTTTGCCTAAAACTTTTGCACTATCACCATTTTCAAACTCAATAATACTATTTATTTTTGGCGCCCTAGAAGCGCGAATCATGGCCAAAACCTCTTTGTCGTTTAACAAGCGCTCTATCATAACCTCAACCTTACCGCCCGATTGTTTACGGCCAAATAATCGCGCTGGAATTACCTTGGTATTATTCATAACAAGTAAATCACCCGGTTGCAAAAATTCCCCGATATCGGAAAAATTTTTGTCCATGATTGAACCCGAGGCCACCAACAGTTTGGATTCTGTTCTATTTTTTGTGGGTTGTTGCGCGATTAATGACTTGGGTAAATCAAAATCAAAATCATCAAGCTGCATAACTGTGGCTAATCTAATAAACGATCTTGCTCAAAGGCAGTGAGTAGTTCGGAGGTCGCAGTGACGATTGCACGAGGGGTAATAGTCGCCCCAGTAAAAGCGTCAAATACACCGCCATCGCGCCTCACTTTCCATTTTTCCAAACTTGGGTTGGTAAGTGATAGACCACTAAACTGCTTAATCCAATTCGATTTACGCGTATCAATCTTATCCCCAAGACCTGGGGTTTCTTTATGAGAAATTACACGAACACCCAATAGGGTTTTCTGCACGCTAATGCCTGTTAAAAGCTCAATATCTCCGTTATAACCAGCGGGATAAGTGTGTTCGAACAAATAGGCAAATATTTGATTATTTCTCTTTGCGGGATAGACTTTTATGTCTTGCCTGACTCCGTGCAATACAACATTTTCTTTAATAAATTTATCTTGCAAAATATCGTTGTCATAATTCTCAACCAACTCTCCCAAGCGTTGCAAAATCAATTGTTCTTTGTTGTAGGCAATACTCTGTTTGGTATTGTCTTGAATCCAGGCAACGATAAAAATACTAATCGCTGTAAAAATAAACAACAAACCGCCGGCTTTAATGATTGGATGTTTCATGACCTACCAAACACCTTGGGTTGTGTGTAATAGTCAATTAGTGGCACGGCAATATTGATCAACAACACGGCAAAAGCCACACCATCTGGATAACTGCCAAAGGTGCGAATTAGTACGATTAACAAACCAATCAAAAAACCATAAAGAAGTCGGCCTTTCGGTGTGGTGCTCGAGCTTACTGGATCGGTTGCAATAAAAAAAGCACCCAACATGGTCGCACCGGTTGTTAGGTGGAACAGTGGTGATGTGTAAATCGTGTTATCAATTGTATACAAAATGGTTGACATGCCTACCATGCCAATAAGTAAGCTTAGTGGTATATGCCAAAAAATGATACGTTTGAACAAGAGATACAAACCTCCGAGTAAAAACCCAATGTTAATCCACCACTGTGCTGTATGAGAAAGATCTATGGTATTAGCATCTTGTCCTAATGAGATTTGTGTTTTTACTGAATCCAGAATAGTGGCACCACTGATGGCATCAAATGTTGTGTAATTAAAAATGACACTTAGGCTTTGTGACAGGCTAAGTGTTTCTGTACTTTGCCATGTAACCATCTGCAGTGGATAAGAAATCAATAGAAAAGCATAGCCCAGCATTGCTGGATTAAAAGGATTATTGCCAAGCCCACCATAGAGTTGTTTGCCAAAGATGATGGCGAAACCAACACCCAAGACCACAATCCACCAAGGTGCAATAGTGGGGATTGAAATTGCCAATAAGATCCCAGTTAAAACTGCTGAACCATCGCTAATTGCGGGGCGGATAGGACGCTTTCTAAGCTTTAAGAATAGCGCTTCAAATACCAATGCTGATATAGCACCTAAGATAATTTGTATCAGGCTTGTCCAGCCAAAGAAATACAATGAAGCCAACACTCCCAAAAGCAGCGCGAGTATTACTTGGCGCATTATATAACTGGTTTCAAAACCCTTACCCTGCATCGCTTTTATCCTTTTTCGCTTGACCAACACGCTTAATAGCAGCGTCAATTTTAGCTTTTTGAGCTTTGTCTTTTGCCATCTTTTCTTTTAAAGCGCGTTTTTTCTCAGCCATCATCTCTGCGCGTTCTTTTTTGTTGCGCTCTAATCGATATTCTCGATATTCAAATCGATCTCTGGCGCGATTGGTTTTAAACTCATCTGTATTTTGCTGGCGCTTTAAAGCCTTAGCAAAAGCAAAATAATCTGTTAAAGGAATATGGCTTGGGCAAACATAATTACAACACCCGCACTCAATACAATCCGCTAAATGGTATTGCTCTGCTTTTTTGACATTTTCACTTTTAGCAAACCAATAAAGTTGTTGTGGTAGAAGCCCTACAGGGCAGACTGTATTACAAGTGCTACAACGAATACATTCCTTAACGACAGGCTCTTTGTCTGCTTGGTTGACAAAAATAGCGTTAGTAATCTTACAAATAGGTGCGGATAAATCATCGATATCAATACCCATCATCATGCCACCCATACGCACTTTATATGTGCCTTGCTTATACTTGGATAGGGAGGTAATATGTTCAAAAGAGGCGCCTAAACGTACCTCGTAATTCATCGGCTCTTTAATGGCTGATCCTGTCACAGTGACCAAGCGTGAAACCAAAGGTCGATTATCAATCACTGCATCAAAAATAGCTTTGACAGTGGCAACATTTTGACAAACTACGCCCACCTCTGGCGCATAACCGCCCGATGGTATCTCAATACCTAAAAGTGCTTTGATGAGGAGCTTTTCTGCGCCTGAAGTGTATTTATAGGGTATTTTTTGAATGCTAATTTGTTCATTATTGTTGTACTCCAACAAAGTCTCATATGCTTGTTTCTTGTCATCTTCCACCGCAATAATAGCGCGCTTGGCACCACAAATATGCAATAGGATTTCTATGCCGTGAATAATCTGTTTCGGATAGTTTTGCATGAGTGCATCATCACACATAACACCAGGCTCACATTCTGTTCCATTGACAATCAATGTGTGGCAGTCTTTAGCACGTCTGAGTTTGGTATGAGTTGGAAAACCCGCACCACCCAAACCAACTATCCCCGATTGTTGAATATAATCAATCATAGTGCCGGAGTTACAGTTAAGAAAATCAACCCCGCAACCTTGATGTTCAACCCACTCATCTTTGCCATCAGATTCAATGGTTATACAGCTAGATTTAAGGCCTGATTTATGCGGAGCTTTTTGCTGATCAATCGCAACTACCGTTCCTGATATTGAAGCGTGAATCGGCACACAAAATGCATCTTCAGTAATGGCAATAACTTGCCCAGTTAATACACGTTCTCCCACCTTAACACAGGGTTGCGCCTGATCCCCTATGCGTTGTTGCAAGGGTAAAACCACTTTATCTGGTAGCGGTGCTTGAACCAACTCAACCTTTTTAACAGGGTAAGGATTGGGAATAACAATACCGCCTTGATAGCTAAAATCAGCCATGCGCTACCTCTGCCAATTGAGGTACATAAGTATTTAAGGTCGGCTCAATATTTTTAACATAAATACAATCAACAGGGCAAACTGGAATACACAAATCACACCCGGTGCATTCTTGTTCGATAACCGTTGTCATTACCTTTGATGCGCCTAAAATTGCATCCACAGGACATGCCTGAATGCACAATGTGCAACCAATACAAAGCTTTTCGTCGATATAGACCACGTGATCTTCCTTGGTTTCGCCATGTTCTTCATTAAGTGGCAAGGTTTCAACATCCAACAATTCTGCCAAAGCATCCACCCCTTCTTGTCCGCCCGGTGGACATTGGTTAATTTGCGCCTCACCCTTAGCAATCGCAGTTGCATATGGCCGACAACCGGCATAATTGCATTGACCACACTGTGTCTGAGGCAAGATTGCATCAATCTGATCAATCAACGGATCGCCTTTGACTTTAAATCGTATCGCCGCATAGCCCAAAATCAGTCCTAACGCCAGTGCCAAAAAAGAAAAAATAACCACAGAATCTAACATCAGGCCAACCCAATAAAACCCATAAATGCCATTGACATAAGCCCTGCAGTAATCAATGCAATCGGCGTGCCTTGGAAAGCCAAAGGCACATCCGCACCTTCGATTCTCTCACGAATGGTTGAAAATAAAACCAATACTAAGGAAAACCCAACTGCTGCGCCAAATCCATAGATACCTGAAGCTAAAAACCCATGATTTTGACCCACATTTAGCAATGCCACGCCCAAAACAGCGCAATTGGTAGTAATTAGTGGCAAGAAAACACCCAGAGACTGCTTAAGAACTGGCGAAGTTTTATTAACAACAAGCTCTGTGAAACCTACCACTCCAGCAATGGTCACAATAAAGGCAATGGTTCTGAGGTATTCTAAATTATTAGGAATCAGAATATAGCTGTTAATCAGATAACTGGATAAGCTTGCCAAAGTTAGCACAAAAGTAGTGGCGAATCCCATACCAATTGCGGTTTCAACTTTTTTAGACACGCCCATAAAAGGGCACAATCCTAAAAATTTCACCAAAACAAAGTTATTAACCAGTATGGTGCTAACCAAAATTAGTAAATATTCATTGAGCATAGCGCTCCAATTTTAACCCAAATACAGTTTCAATAAGCCCAATGCGCTTACCACTAATAATATGCCACCAACCCAGTGTTTAAAACGTTGGTCGTTTTCCATGATTTTTTCATGTGCACGCAAACCTGCATAATGTCCTAAAGCTGCAATGGGGATTAGCCATAATGCAAATTGCCAGTCTATGGCAACACCAACACTTAAAAATGTGATCATCTTAATACCAACCAA
The DNA here is from genome assembly GCA_964647705.1 of uncultured Piscirickettsiaceae bacterium. Classification (GTDB taxonomy): domain Bacteria; phylum Pseudomonadota; class Gammaproteobacteria; order PS1; family Pseudothioglobaceae; genus CAZYIW01. The sequence goes on along the minus strand of CAZYIW010000019.1, from coordinate 8,814 downwards.
AATAATCCACAACACAAACAACGTTGAACGCAGATATGTTTTTTCAACGTGGCGTGCATATACTGCCACTATCATTGGCGCACCAGTGAGTGAGGTGCCCGCTACATAGCCACCAAAAGACAACAAAAACTTATCTACCCAATTATTAGAAGAATGAATTTTTTGATCGGTTATCCATGTGATGGAGTAAAACAAAGTAATTAGATAAATCAGTGCAGATATCACTTCATCCGAGAGACTTATTAAGCCAAAAACACCCAACAAAGTTGGTGGAATAATCCAAAATAATGATTTTTTCAGATATGCCCAATCGACATTGGACAAAGATTTAGACAACGTCAGTGAGGAAAAAAACAATAAATGAATACCAATCATCGGTAACCAATATATTGGAGACCCGCCCAATAGCAGTAATAATGGAAGACCAAATGCAGCGCCGCCAAACCCGATACCGGTGCGCACAAAACCAGCCCAGAGAAAAACCAAGCCGATTAAAAATAAATCGACTGACGTAAATATCATCTCTTAAGTGTGTCTGCTAGAAGTTTTGCACATTGTTCAACCTGTTGCAAATCTCTGCCCTCAACCATCACACGGATAAGCGGTTCAGTACCCGATGAGCGAATCAATACACGTCCATCATCGCCTAATAACGTTTCCACTTCTTTTTGGGCTTTTTGCAAAGGTTGGTGTGCCTCAAAATCAATTTTTGATTGGGTTTTGACATTGATTAGCACTTGGGGGTATTTTTCCATCTCTCGACTCAATACATTAAGGCTTTCTCCACGCTCAACCAAAACCTCCAATAGTTGCAATGCAGCAATAATGCCATCACCTGTTGTGGTTTGATTAAGACAAACAATATGTCCAGAGCCTTCGCCGCCAAGTACCGCTTGATGCTTTTTCATCTGTTCTAAAACAAAGCGATCACCCACATCTGCTTCAACAAAATCTATGCCTAAATCTCGATACGCGTGGCGTGCGCCCAGGTTGGTCATTTTGGTTCCTACTAGAATGTTGTTATGCAGTTTTTTTTGTGTATGCCATGCTTTGGCAATAACAAAAATTATTTGATCACCATCAATGACATTACCAAGATGATCAATCATCATTAAACGATCTCCATCGCCATCAAAAGCAATACCTAAATCGGCTTTTTGCTTAACCACTGTTTGTGCCAAATCTTGTAAGTTTGTTGCGCCACAATCTAAGTTGATATTAAAACCATCGGGTTGATTGTTAATCACCGTGGTATGTGCACCTAATTCTGAAAAAATACTCTTAGCCAAATGGTAAGTTGCACCATTGGCGCAGTCAACCACTATATTAAGATCAGAAAAACTAACATTGGGGCTTATTGAGTGTGTGCAAAAATTAATGTATTTTTCTAAGGCTCGCTCATGACGAATGGCTTTCCCAATCTTTTCACTAGGGACGCTTTCAATTGGTGTGTTTAATTTTTCTTCAATTTGTGCCTGCTCTTTATCGCTAAGTTTAAAACCATCAGCAGAGAAGAATTTAACGCCATTGTCTTGAAAATGATTGTGCGATGCGCTAATAACAACACCGGCACTGGCTCCATATTCTTTCGTTAAGTATGCAATCGCAGGTGTGGGCATTGGTCCTAACAAACCCACGTCAACACCGGCTGAGAGAAAACCAGCCTCTAATGCTGACTCGAAGAGATAACCCGATGCACGAGTATCTTTGCCGATAATAACACTGGCTTTGTCTTTTTTTGCCAGCACACTGCCAACCGCCCATCCAATATGTAGAAAAACATCGGCTGTAATGGGAGCAACGCCAACTCGACCACGAATACCATCTGTTCCGAAAAATTGACTCAAGGCTCCCCCTTTTTTTACTTATCTAGCGCTTGCAAAACCTTTAGTGCATCTGAGGTTTCTAGCACATCATGCACCCTAATGATATTTGCACCATTTTGAACTGCTATTATAGCCCCTGCAACACTCCCTATCACACGACTTTCCACGTCTCTGTCGCCTAAGATTGAACCAATCATTGACTTGCGTGATAAGCCGGCTAACGTCCTTAAACCAAAGGTTTTAAATTCTGCAAACCTTGATAATATTTCTAGATTATGCGTCAAAGTTTTACCAAACCCAAAACCAGGGTCTAGGATAATCTTATCAAGGTCAATACCGCCGTCAACACAAGCTTTAATCCTTTGCTCAAAAAATGCTTTGATATCATCGACAACGTTATTATAGGAAGGGTTGTTCTGCATGGTTCTTGGGCTACCCTGCATATGCATCAAACAAACATCTTGACCCGATTGAGCAACAACCTCAAGCGCTTCTTTGTTCGTGAGTGCACAGACATCATTAACCATACTGGCCCCTGCATCTAATGCCTTTTGTATAACCTGTGGCTTAGAAGTGTCAATAGAGATGGGTAGTTTAATTTTTTCAGATAAAGCTTCAATCACCGGAATAACACGATTTAGCTCGTCTTTAATGCTAACTTTTGCTGCCCCAGGCCGGGTAGATTCGCCACCGATGTCAATTATATCGGCGCCTTGATCTGACATCTCTTGTGCACGTTGAATGGCTGGCGTATGGTCAAAAAATCGACCGCCATCAGAAAACGAATCGGGTGTGATATTGAGCACACCCATAATCTGTGGTTTATTGACCGACATAATCGCTAAGCGATTTGTTCAGTTGGGCCGCCTCCAAGTGGCTTTTCATCCGAATCATTAGAGCTGTCTTCGATTGAGCCTTTGCCCAGCTCAGTTGAGGCGACATCTGAATCAACAATCACGGCCGATTCTCTCATTGGCTTTCTGTCCATCAAGTCATCAATTTGACCCCTGTCAATGGTTTCAACTTCAACCAATGCTTTAGCCATAGCGTGCAAAATATCTTCATTTTCTTTAAGAATCTTATACGCCGTTTCGTAATTACCGTCAATAATCTTGCGAATTTCGGCATCTACCTGTGTGAACGTTTCTTCTGAAATGTGCTTGTGTTTGGTGACTTGACGACCCAAGAAAACCTCACCTTCGTCTTCGCCATAAGCCAAAGGCCCCATAACATCAGACATGCCCCAGAGTTTAACCATCTTATGCGCCAATTCAGTTGCGCGTTCAATATCATTACTTGCGCCTGTGGTTACCGCATCAGCTCCATAGATTAGCTCTTCAGCTATACGACCGCCAAATAACGAGGCAATCTGTGAGTTGAGTTTTTTCTTTGATACGCTGTATGAATCTTTCTCAGGCAAAAACATGGTCACACCTAAAGCACGACCTCTAGGAATAATACTCACTTTATACACTGGATCATGCTCAGGCATAAGTCGGCCAACAATGGCGTGCCCAGCTTCATGGTAGGCAGTCATTTCTTTTTCTGCATCGTCCATCACCATGGACTTACGCTCAGAACCCATCATGATCTTGTCTTTGGCTTTTTCAAACTCTTGCATGCCAACTAATTTTTTGTTTTTTGAGGCAGCAATAAGTGCTGCTTCATTTGTTAAATTAGCCAAATCAGCACCAGAGAATCCCGGTGTACCCTTGGCAATATTTATTGACTTAACGTTTTTAGCCACTGGCAGTTTGCGCATATGAACTTTTAAGATAGCGTCACGCCCATTAATATCAGGCAACCCAACGGTTACTTGTCTGTCAAAACGTCCAGGACGCAATAGTGCAGGATCCAAAACATCAGGACGGTTGGTTGCAGCCACCACGATAATACCTTCATTACCTTCAAAGCCATCCATCTCAACCAACATTTGGTTTAGTGTTTGTTCACGTTCATCATGGCCACCGCCCATGCCGGCACCACGCTGACGACCCACAGCATCAATCTCGTCAATAAAAATAATACAGGGTGCATTTTTTTTCGCTTGCTCAAACATGTCTCTAACACGTGAAGCACCTACACCAACAAACATTTCAACAAAATCTGAACCAGAAATAAAGAAAAACGGCACATCAGCCTCGCCAGCCACCGCTTTTGCTAAAAGCGTTTTACCTGTCCCTGGGGGGCCAACCATCAAAACACCTTTTGGAATCTTGCCGCCCACTTTGGTAAATTTACCTGGATCAGATAAAAACTCTACCAATTCACCAACTTCTTCTTTGGCCTCTTCCACGCCAGCCACATCTTCAAATGTAACATTAGACTGATCCTTAGTGATTAAACGCGCCTTAGACTTACCAAAGCTCATTGGGTTTTTGCCACCCATGGCGCCACCTGCGCCCCTCATGGTATAGAGAATCACACCAATTAAAAGTAGGATTGGTGCAAGAGAGATAATTAACTGTTTAAAAAACCCTTCTTTTTCAGGTGGTTTTGCTTCAACCGATACTCCATTTTCAAGCAAATCACCCATCAGACCTAGATCACCAGGATTGTAAGTTGAGAATCGTTGTCCGCCAGCGCCAACACCGGTAATGTCGTTGCCCGAGATTGTAACTTGAGAAACGTCGCCTTGCTTAACGCTTTGAATAAACTCAGAATAAGTCAAATTATTTTTACTTTCATTAACCTGAAATTGGCTAAAGATTGAGGCCAATACACTGCCTAGAACTAGCCATAATAATAAGTTTTTAAACATAATTGATAAAATCCTAAAATAAGGTGGGTAACTATACCCTACTCTGCACTTATATATGGACTAAGTGCTATATTTCAAGCCTAAAGCGAGTAAAATCTGTCATAATTATCCTTCAAAAATTAACTCGTTTATGATGAAAAAGATAAATATTTTAGCCGTATTGATAATAACCTCGCTTATAAGTGGCTGTGGCTTTCATACACCTTATAAAAATTCAGCTCTCAATGCTTATATTGTAAGTGACAACAGCAACATTTTCGCCAAAGAGCTTAGTAAACGCTTCGACCAAAATTTAAATAAACGCTTGGTTGTCCACATTGGGCAAGAATCGGCAAAAAAACAAACTGCCTCGTATAACTCAAGTGGTAAGACCAGCAGTTATACAATCAGTGTTAGTGTGCCAGTTAAAGTTTTTGATTTGGATAAAAAACTCCTATTTTCAAAGAATATGAGTGCTTCGAGCCACCTTGGCAAAATGAGTTCAACTCAAGCAGATCGACTCCAAGTCGATGAAACATACACACAACTTAGACAAACCATTATTAAAAAACTCATTAGAAGGCTTAATCGCTTAAATGAAAATTAGCCCTCAACAACTTGAGGCTCAGCTAAATGACAAATTAGAATCACTCTATTTTGCCTTTGGTGGCGAGATTCTGCTGGTTGAAAATTCCATTAATCTGATTCAAAAAACTGCAAAAAAACAAGGTTTTAACGAAAAAATCAGCTTTGAAATTGATGGCAATTTTAACTGGGAACAGCTATTTTCAGAGATTTCATCCGGTTCACTATTTTCTCCCAATCGCATTATTCATTGCCGACTCAAATCTGGAAAAATAGGCGTCAAAGGCTCAAAAGCGCTAACAGAAATTGCCTCATCCATACCTGAGGGTATTTTGCTTATTGTCTCAACCGGTGCGCTAGAAAAAAATCAACAAAACAGTAAATGGTTTAAAACATTGGCAGAGTTCGGAGCTGTCATTCAACATTGGCCAGTCAATAGGGAGCATTTACATGGCTGGATTCTAAACCACATGTCGCACTTGGGGCTTAAATCAAATAAAGCCGTGGCAGAGCACATAGCCTTTTATACAGAAGGCAATTTATTGGCCACACAGCAAGAAATAGAAAAACTGAAAATGGCTTATCCAGATGGCAATATTGATACGGATTCCTATATTAAAAACACTCAACAGCAATCAAAATACAGTATCTATGGGCTAATCGATGCGGCTCTTTCTGGGGATGCAAAACAAGTGTTAAAAATCTATCAAACCATGGTTGATGACACCAAAATGCCAATTGCACTGAGTTCGGTGTTGTATCCACAACTTAATACATTGGTACATATGTCGATAGAACTTCAACAAAACCAACCCATTGAATCTGTAATAAAAAAACACAGAATATGGCAAAGCAAAAAACAAATTACCGCCAGTGCGCTGAAACGCCACTCTTATCAATACCTACAAAAATTATTATTATCGCTTGGGCGCATTGACCGTTCTATAAAAGGTATGGATAATTTGGATGTTCAAGATGAATTGCGTAAACTACTGTTAAAACTATCCGGAAAAACACAATGGGCTCAATAAACAATCTGATTACCACATTGGGTAAAAATGCTCGTATTGCTTCAGCTAAATTACGCAGCGCTACTACGCAAGAGAAAAATGCGGCACTGGATAGTATCGCCCAACAAATTGATAACAATCGTTCAAAAATTATCAAAGAAAACCAAAAAGATCTAGAGGCTGGTAAAAAACAAGGTCTGGATGAAGCTCTGCTTGACCGATTGATGCTCGACGACGAGCGTATCAATGGTGTGATCGAGAGCCTTAAACAAATCGCTTCACTCCCTGATCCTGTTGGAGAGATAACCGATCTAAAGTATCGTCCAAGTGGTATTCAGGTTGGAAAAATGCGAGTGCCTCTGGGTGTCATGGGCATCATCTACGAATCTCGTCCTAATGTTACGGTCGATGCGGCGGCGCTTTGCCTAAAATCTGGCAATGGTGCAATTTTGCGTGGTGGATCAGAAGCCATCCACTCAAATCTTGCCTTGTATCAATGTGTTAAAAAAGGTCTAAACGATGCAGGTTTAGATCAAAATGCAGTTCAGCTGATTGACACAACTGATAGACAAGCAGTTACCGAGTTGGTTAAAGCCAGCGACTATGTAGATGCAATTATTCCAAGGGGTGGCAAGGGTTTGGTAGAGGCCATCTCTAACAGTGCCAAAGTGCCTGTGATTAAACATTTGCATGGCGTTTGCCACACTTATATTGATAAAGACGCTGACACACAAAAGGCAATAGACATCGCTTTTAATGCAAAAACGCGCCGTTATGGTGTGTGTAATGCCACAGAAACTTTGCTGGTGCATGCATCGGCAGCAGGTCGTGTATTGCCTGAATTAATTGCCGAATACCTGGCCAAAGGAGTAGAGCTCCGCGGCTGTGAAAAAACACAAAGCCTTTCATCACAGGTCATTCCTGCCACTGATGAAGATTGGGACACTGAGTATTTGTCTGCTATTTTGTCAATCAAAATTGTGGATTCAACCACTGATGCCATCTCCCATATTGACAAACATGGTTCAGGCCATACAGAATCTATTGTCACTGAAAATTACTCAACAGGTCGTCGTTTTTTAGCTGAAGTGGATTCCTCTTCAGTGATGATAAACGCATCCACAGGTTTTGCCGATGGTTTTGAGTATGGGCTCGGTGCCGAGATTGGTATCAGCACGGATAAATTCCATGTACGTGGTCCTGTTGGATTAGAAGGTTTGACTTCACAAAAATTCATTGTCCTTGGTGATGGACACACTAGAGCTTAAATATAAAAATGAATATTGAACAAACACTGGCTGTTTTTCAGCGTGGTACTGATGAGATATTACCACTTGAAGAATTAAAGAAAAAATTAGAAAAAAATCAACCTCTGCGTATCAAAGCTGGTTTTGATCCAACAGCACCTGATTTGCATCTTGGGCACACAGTTTTGATTAACAAGCTCAAACAATTGCAAGACCTAGGCCATGAAATTTTGTTTCTAATTGGCGATTTCACCGGCATGATTGGAGATCCAACAGGCAAAAGCACCACCCGTCCGCCACTGACAGAAGAGCAGGTGAGGGAAAATGCCAAAACTTACCAAGATCAAGTGTTTAAAATTCTTGATCAAGATAAAACCCAAGTGGTCTTTAACTCGACCTGGATGAGCAAAATGTCATCGAGTGATATGATCAAGCTGGCTTCACAACAAACGGTTGCAAGAATGCTTGAACGCGATGATTTTTCCAAACGTTATAAGTCTGGTCAGGGTATTTCTATTCACGAATTTCTATATCCGCTAATCCAAGGTTACGATTCTGTGGCACTGGAATCGGACGTGGAGCTTGGCGGTACGGATCAAAAATTCAACCTACTCATGGGTCGCGAATTACAAAAAAGTGCCGGCAAAGAACCGCAAGTGATTCTCACCATGCCAATCTTAGAAGGCTTAGACGGTATGCAAAAAATGTCTAAATCGTTAAACAATTACATTGGTATTGATGATGCACCCGATGAAATGTTTGGCAAGATTATGTCAGTTTCAGACGACCTGATGTGGCGCTATCTTGAACTACTGAGTTTTGAGTCACTTGAAACTATTGAATCTTGGAAAACAGAAGTCGATAACGGAGAAAACCCACGCAATATTAAATTCCGCTTGGCTGATGAAATTATCACGCGTTTTCATTCCAAAGAGGCCGCTCAACAAGCGCAACAAAACTTTATTAATCGCTTCAGCAAAAATCAAGTCCCAGATGAGATGGATGAGTTTAGCTTTGATCAAGGCATTAAGATTGCCAATTTATTAAAAGAAGCGGGCCTGGTTAATTCAACCTCAGACGCCTTTCGCATGATCAAACAAGGTGCTGCTAAAATCGATGGTGAAAAAATCACTGATCGCAATTTAGAGCCTAATGCAGGTAAAGCGGTTTATCAAGTTGGCAAACGCAAATTCGCACGCGTCACTATCAAATAACTTGCAATTGTTGAACTAGCCCATATCTAATTGGTGTTAGAATACTAAAAGTGCTATAATTCGCGCTCTCTGGGGATGACATGGCTTCGACGAGGAGTTGGATCTCAAGGATGCATGCCGAGGACAAAGATAGCTCGTAAAAACGTTCTTTAAAAAGATAGTTGCAAACGAAGACAACTACGCTCTAGCAGC
>CAZYIW010000018.1:20619-25241 GCA_964647705.1 uncultured Piscirickettsiaceae bacterium | reverse complement strand
TTACGATCCGGCATTCCCGATGACTCATTGATTTTGACGCATAACTATTTATTATGCCTTTGGCTTGATGGCTTCAATTGTTGCTGAAACAACATAATCTTCTATCTTGCTCTCAGGCACCCAATTTCGGATAAATTCCCTGCTTTCATCTTTTGGCTTGATTGCTATGGCTTCAAATCCGGCATCTTTGAGCATTGTTTCAATCTCTGTGATTGACGATGCGCCAGACATGCAACCCGTAAACAAAGCCATATCACTCCTCAGTTTTTCAGGTAGCTCTGCAGTAGCAACAACGTCAGAAATGGCCAACCGACCACCTGGCTTCAACACGCGGTATGACTCTTGGAACACTTTGGCCTTTTCCGGGGAGAGATTGATAACACAGTTGGAGATAATGACATCAACCAAAGAATCAGCAACAGGCAGATTTTCTATTTCACCCAAACGAAAATCCGTATTGGTGTATCCAGCCTTTTCTGCGTTTGCTCTTGACTTGCTCACCATTTCTGGAGTCATGTCAACACCTATCACTGTTCCAGACTCTCCGACTTCTTGTACGGCGAGAAAAGCATCAAATCCGCCACCGCTACCTAAATCAAGCACTGTTTCACCTGATTGCAAAGAGGCGATTGCCTTGGGGTTGCCGCAACCTAAACCCATGTTTGAACCTTCGGGCACATGATTCACATCTGAACTTGAATAACCAAGCTCCATTGATGTTGCTTTTGCATCTGAGCCTGATTCATCACAACATGAGGTTGCCGAGCACCCACAACCGGAATTCCCAGATTCTGCAACCTTGCCATACTGCTCACGCACTGCCTTGCGGATATTGTCATTTGCTAATTGAGTCATGTTTGTTCTCCTGTATAGAGGTAATAAAAGTGATTTCACCCCTATAGACGGAAACGCAGAGAAAAGGACGCAGATTTTCTAACAAAATTTGCAATCTCTTTCTTTTTTCTCATATGAAACAACCTGATGCTTCTGGTTGACCTCAAATTGGCAACAATCATCGAGCATGGTTTTCAATATAGCCCGACCTCTTTGAACCCTAGATTTTGCTCCTGAGAGCGAAATACCTTCTTTTTCCGCCACCTCTTTTTGGGTTTTGTTTTCAATTTCAGATAGTTCAATAGCAGTACGGTACTTGTCTGGCAATTCTCTTACCATTGGCTCAAGACAAGCTGACAACTCCTTCCTGATGCTTTCCTCTTCTTTGGGTTGTGGCTGCTCCAGCCATTCAGGAAGCTCTTCCGACATTCGCTTAGTACGGTAATAATCAGTTATTGCATTTCGTGTTATTTGGTAGAGCCAACTCTCAAGTTTTGTATCATCTTTGAGTGAGTCAATACGCAAATGGATTTTCATAAAAACTTCTTGTAGAAGATCATCCACCGTATCTTCGGCTACCTTGCTTCTTATAAAAGCTGCTAGCCTCGATTGGTATTCATGCCAAATATCTTCAGTTGCTTTCACGATGTTTCCTTTGAGGCATAACTATTTATTATTAACCATAATTGTACCTGTATTATAAATATTGGTATCAAAATATTACACAATACAGGCCATTAAACAATAAATACATTAATTATGTTACGATTATAATGTAGTATTAAGTATATTATATAGTTAATAAGACATACTGATGACTAAAGACAAAAAATTACTAGAGGTAGTTAGCGACAAGATTCGCCTTAAGCATTACAGTTATCAAACTGAAAAAAGCTATATTGGCTGGATTAAGCGCTATATATTTTTTCATAATAAAAAACACCCAAAAGATATGGGCAAGGTTGAAATTGAACAATTTTTAACTTATCTTGCAGTTGAGAGAAAAGTATCTCCCTCTACGCAAAATCAAGCCTTTAATGCGCTACTATTTTTATACGAACAAGTATTAGAAATATCCATTAAAAATGAAAATATCCAAGCGCTTCGCGCTAAGAAAAAAATCCATATTCCTGTAGTACTTACGCAAGAAGAAGTGGCCATTGTTATTCATAACATGAAAGGCAACTACAAGCTTATGCTTTCACTCATGTATGGCTGTGGATTACGCATGAAAGAATTGTTAAACCTGCGTATTAAAGATATTGATTTTGGATTTGATAAGGTTTATATTTTTGATTCAAAATCACAAAAAGATAGAGTTTTGCCCTTGCCTAACAAAATCAAAGCAGAATTAAAACTGCATATTGATGATGTGCACAGGATTCATAAACAAGATTTAAATGATGGACATGGTTCGATAAAACTCCCTTACGGATTAGAAAGAAAATATCCGAATGCTAATAAAGAATTCAAATGGCAATATTTATTCCCAATGAATAAGATCTCAAAAGACCCTAGAAGTGATTTGGTGATGCGCTTTCACGTATTGAACAAAACCTTTGGCAGGAATATTAAACAAGCAACTGACAGGTCACGCATTAACAAGAAAATATCATCACATACTTTTCGTCATTCTTATGCCACTCACCTTTTGCAAAATGGGGTGGATATTCGCTCTATTCAAGAGCTACTTGGACATAAAGATCTTGCAACTACAATGATCTATACTCATGTAGTCAAAGAATTAAACAAGGACAATATTAAAAGCCCGTTGGATTTTTAATTAAGTTATAGTGCGGACAATTGTTAGTGTCTCAATAATAGAAATGATTACTTTTCAGGCATCATCGATGAATGGTGATGCACAATCTTCCATTGATTATCTCGAAACTCATAAACAAACGTATAGCGCGCAGGAACGGTCTGTTTTTCTCCATCAACAACAATTTCAAAATCATAGATTCCAGCATCCGTTAATTTATTACAGCCTTGTTTAATATTGCGTTGTTTGACAACGCCAAAGGGTTTTTTCTCTAAAAAATGGTGAAAATAATCTTCAATTTCATCAAGCGTTACACGGGCGAGGTTTGATACTGTTGGCAATAGAACGGCATCTTTAGCATATAGACTAGCGACTTTTTTAGCATCGCCTGTTTGCAAAGCATTATTCCACTGAGCAAATAGCTCTTCAGCCAATTTCTGAGTTGCAGGTTGGCAGACAAAAACCTCGTAGTCATTAGCAGTGTCAATAGCTAGGCTTTGAGTGGTTCTTACTTTTGCAAATTGTTTGTTATTCTTATATTGATAATGGCCGAGAGTTATATCACCTCTAATCTCTTGATCGATACCCATGGTGCCAGATATCCGAAAGTTTCTATTTATCATAAAATTGAGGCAAAATTTGTTAAAAAATCGAACAGATTATACACATCTTAATTGAAAAAAAATAAAGCAAAAATCGTAATTTTTTTTACTAACGAATGGTCAATTTTTAGTGGCAAACTTTAAGAACAAATAACCCAACAAGCCTGATAAAAACGAGCCTAGTAGAATGCCGAGTCTCTCATCTACAATATTATCAACGCCAATTTGGTTGAATGCCAAGGTACCAATAAACAAACTCATGGTAAAACCAATACCACAGAGCAAAGAAATACCATACAAATGCACCCATGAACCGCCGGTTGGCAGTTTGGCAAAGCCCAATCTGATCGTTACCCAACTAAAGAGCATTACACCAATTTGTTTACCAAAAAACAATCCTGCGGCAACACCTAAAGGCACTGGGTGAATCAAAGAATCAAGACCAATTCCTTCAAATGATACACCCGCATTGGCAAAGGCAAAAAGCGGCAAAATCACATAAGCCACAGACGGATGAAGATCGTGTTCAAGTTGCTCTAATTGGGTTATTGTCTCCCCTTCTGGAACTTTAAAAGGAATAAAGAAAGCGGTAATCACCCCTGCTAGGGTAGCATGAACGCCCGATTTTAATACCGCTGCCCAAAAAATAATACCCACCAAGATATAAGGCGCTAAGCTGATCACCCCTCTACGATTAAAAGTATATAGAACTGCTATAGAAACCAATGCAATCAGTAAAGATAAAACCGATAACTCTGCAGTATAAAAAATTGCAATGATAACGATAGCGCCCATGTCATCAATAATTGCCAATGTGGCTAAAAATACTTTGAGACTTGCTGGTACTCTTGAGCCTAATAAGGCCAAAACACCCAGTGCAAAGGCAATATCCGTTGCAGAGGGTATTGCCCAACCTTTAAGTGCAACCGGATCTCCCCAATTGATAAATAGATAAATTCCAGCAGGCACAATCATGCCACCCACAGCAGCAATTACAGGCAAGGCAACACGAGAAGGCTCTGACAATTCACCAGCCAAGAACTCCCTTTTTAGCTCAAGACCGATCAAAAAGAAGAAAATCGCCATGAGTCCATCATTAATCCACAACAATAATGGCTTGGCAATGATAAATTCACCGAATTGAATTGCCACAGGCACATCAAGAAATGCGTGGTAGATAAAATCAAAAGATGAATTAGCCACAATCATGGCCAACACGCCAGCTGCAAACAGCATAATTCCACTGGCCGCTTCAAGCTGTAAAAATTCTTTTATTTTGCTAATTAACATAACGTTTGGATTCAATAAATTGTTTTGATTTTACATGATAACGCTGATTTTTTTGTTTTTAGCGTTAGTAATATGGTCTATTTTTCACAACTTGCAAAAAGCATAAAAATGGCGCTTTTTTACTCAAACAACAT
>CAZYIW010000018.1:0-20519 GCA_964647705.1 uncultured Piscirickettsiaceae bacterium | reverse complement strand
ATTTTTCACAACTTGCAAAAAGCATAAAAATGGCGCTTTTTTACTCAAACAACATATCAAAATACATTTGTCTGGTTTTTTCGCTAGTCTCCCTACTAACCACAAAATCAACATATGATGTCATATCGCCATTGTTGAGTTTTTCTTTGTTAAGTTGAATACCCCAAAGTGGATTAATGTTATTCGGCAGAACTGAATAACGCACATCTATCACTTGTTCTGAATTATTGGGATGGATTGCTAAAAAATCATCAGAAAACCAACGAAACCGTTCAATGTCTTTTGCATATTGTGAATCTAATCTCAAAGACGCAAGGTCTCGTTTGAGATCCAATTTTTCAATCGATTCGCCTTCAAAATACTGTTTATCGGTTAATAATTTGACTGCATCCACATAATAACGCCCATCATGTTCATAAAGTATTTTCCATAGGTGTCGAGAACCAAAACTGGGTTTCACATGAATGCGCTCGGCCTTATGACCACGTTGTTGTGCCAGCTCTAACAAAGCCTGCTCAGCACGCTGATTTTGTGCCAAACCCATAAACAATGAGATGCTTACATAAACCAACCCAACTCTGGCAAAAATTCTTTTTTTTCTAACAACAGAGAAAATCAAAAGCCCCACCAATGGCAATGTGAACAAAGGGTCAATAATCGAGATTGTGTTCCAAGCTATTCGTGCATCAGAAAACGGCCACAATAGCAATGTGCCATAAGAGGTGTTCGCATCTAAAAAGCCATGGGTTAAGTAGCCTAAAAAAGCAAAAAAATAAACTTGTAAAAAAGACAAATGCGCATCTGGCCATCGATTTTTAAACCACGACACAGACATAAATGCATAAATCACCAAAGAACATATCAAAGCACCTAATGGAATAAATACAAGTGAATGGGTAAAGTGTCGATGATATGAAATGGATAGCAGTGGATCAGTTGAAGATCTTATCAAGATATCCAAATCTGGTGCCATACCAGCCAATGCGCCAATGATCAGTGCACTAAGCTGAGAGGATTTTCTTCCAGCCAATGATTGAGACAAACTCGCGCCAAGTGCTGCTTGAGATAAGGGATCCATACTAAATTTATACATTCACTACTGAGATAAAAAAATCAGTAATATTCATCAAATAATCAAAAGCTTTATTTTAGTGAGCTAGACACCTATTTTGGCTTAATCTTTATAGGCGATTATTTGACTGGGTTCTTATACTATAGATCAAGCATTAAACAAAATTTAATTCAATCAAGCAACTGATTTTAGGGATAATGGCAATGTTTTATGGCTTGGCGTTTTGGTTCAAGTTTTATCTAAAACATATCTTGGTATGTTTCAAATAAAGCTTACCCAACACTATAACCATAAAACTTCTCGTTTTTTAATTTTTGGAGGTTTTCATGGAAATGAATATCGTAAAGAAGAGCTTTACTTTGGGAAAGCACACAATCACTCTTGAAACAGGTCGCGTTGCCAGACAAGCCAACGGTGCAGTATTGGCAAGTATGGATGACACGCAAGTGCTAGTGACTGTGGTTGGGTCTAAAGAGATGCGTCCGGGACAAGACTTTTTCCCACTCTCAGTAGACTATGTTGAAAAAACTTATGCAGCAGGTAAGATTCCTGGGGGCTTCTTAAAACGTGAAGGTCGCCCAAGTGAAAAAGAAACACTCACTTCTCGTCTAATCGACCGTCCTATTCGTCCTCTTTTCCCTGCCGGCTTTATGAATGAAGTACAGGTTATTATCACTGTAATTTCTTCTAATTCGAATGTTGACCCAGACATGATTGCAATGTTAGGTGTATCTGCCGCTGTTTCAATCTCGGGTATTCCGTTTAATGGTCCAATTGGTGGTTCGCGTGTAGGCTATAAAGATGGTGAGTACATTCTTAACCCAACTTATAGTGAACTCGAAACATCAGATCTAGACATGGTAGTTGCTGGTACAGATGAAGCGGTACTAATGGTCGAATCCGAAGCCAACGAACTTTCCGAAGAGGTGATGTTAGGAGCGGTGATGTATGCACATGAACAGTTCCAAGTGGCTATTGATAATATCAAAGAGTTTGCTGCAGAAGTTGGCACTGAAACTTGGGATTGGGAAGCGCCTGCGATTGATGAGACACTGCTAAATAACCTTAAAGAAAAGTTTGGTGCGCAAATCAACGATGCCTATCAAATCAAAGAAAAGATGGATCGCTATGCCAAAGTTGGAGCAATTAAAACCGAAGCTGTTGAAACACTTTCCACCGAAGATGAAGGTGGTGTTTGTGCCGATGATGTTGCCAAATACTTCAAGAAAGTAGAAAAAGAAACAGTACGTGAGCGCATTTTATCAGGAGAGCCTCGTATCGATGGTCGTGATACAACTACAGTACGTGATTTAAAAATCGAAACAGGCGTATTAGACAACACGCATGGTTCGGCTCTATTTACTCGTGGCGAAACCCAGGCATTGGTTGTGACCACACTAGGCTCAAAACGTGAAGCACAACTGATAGAAAAGCTTGAGGCCACTGAAAGAGAAAATGACTATTTCCTACTCCACTACAACTTCCCTCCATATTCTGTTGGTGAAACTGGTCGTATGGGTGGCACAGGTCGTCGTGAAATTGGTCATGGACGTTTAGCTCGTCGTGGTATATCTTCTTGTCTGCCTACTATTGATGAATTTCCATATACAGTTCGTGTTGTATCAGAGATTACTGAATCCAATGGCTCATCATCTATGGCCAGTGTTTGTGGTTCATCTTTATCACTAATGGATGCAGGTGTGCCAATGAAAGCACCGGTAGCTGGTATTGCTATGGGCTTGGTTAAAGAAGGTGAACGCTTCACGGTACTCACTGATATCTTAGGCGATGAAGATCACTTAGGTGATATGGACTTTAAAGTCGCGGGAACTTCTCGTGGTGTCAATGCGTTGCAAATGGATATTAAAATTCAAGGCATTACTCGTGAAATTATGGACATTGCACTTAGTCAAGCCAAAGACGCAAGATTGCATATTTTGGGTGAGATGAATAAGGTTATTCATGAACCAAATGAATCTAGTAAAAATGCGCCAAAAACCACCATTCTACAAATCAAACAAGACAAGATTCGCGATTTAATTGGTAAAGGTGGTGAAACCATTAAAGGCATTATTTCACAATCCGGTGCCAGCGTTGATGTGGACGATGATGGAAATGTGAGTATTTTCGCTAATAGTCAAGATGCTTTTGATAAGGCCGTACAAATGGTTAAAGATGTTACAGCGGTGCCTGAAGTTGACAAGGTATACAACGGTAAAGTTGCCAAGATTGTTGAATTTGGTGCATTTGTTAATATCCTGCCAAATCAAGATGGACTACTACACATTTCAGAAATTGCCAATGAGCGTGTAGAAAAAGTCGAAGACTATCTTAAAGAAGGTGATGAAATTGAAGTGAAGGTTTTGGGTGTTGATCGTGGTCGCATCAAGCTTTCTAGAAAAGTTCTTTTATAAGAATAAACAAAGCATCAGCTAAAATATAAAGTCACCTTCGGGTGGCTTTTTTTATGTTTAAGGAAATATGAATAACTATTTTGCTTTTCTCTTGGTGGTGAGTATTTGGTCCACCACACCGCTTGCTATCCAATTTTCAACATTGGGATCAAGTTTTAATTTTGGTGTGGCATCAAGAATGTTGCTTGGTCTAATCTTTTGCTTTTTATTGCTTCTTATTAAAGGCCAAAAACTCACAACAACAAAACTTGCAATCAGTAACTATGTTTACGCGGGATTGGGTGTATTTACCACCATGAGCTTGGTTTATTACTCTAGTCAATTTATACCCTCGGGCATTATCTCTGTTGTATTTGGACTCACACCAATTATTACCGGTATTTTTGCCATGTTGTTACTCAAAGAAGCTTTTTACAAATTGCATAAAATCTTTGGCTTGATACTGGGTATATTTGGCCTTTTGGTAATATTTAATCACACTCTCAAATATGAATCGCATATGCTGTTTGGCCTTATTGCGCTAACACTGGGTATGATATTTCAAGCTTTTATATCGGTTAAACTCAAACAAACCAATGCCCATATTTCCGCTCTGGAAACCACCACAGGTGCCCTGCTAGTCTCTGTACCATTATTTTTAATCAGTTTCGCATTTACCGACGGGCAACTGCCAGAGGTAATTACAGAAAAAGCACTGTTATCGATTATCTATTTGGCAATATTTGGCTCAGTAATCGGTTTTATGTCATACTACTACCTTATACGCCATTCTAGTGTGAAAACGGTTGGCATTGTGCCATTGGTTACCCCTGTATTTGCCTTAATAATCGGTGCATACTTTAATAACGAAACACTCACACTCATGCAATTAAAAGGTATTTTCCTGGTACTTTTAGGTTTGGGTATTTACGAATACGGAAGCAAAAAAATATGGATAAGAAGCTAATAAATTTAGAAGAAAAAATCGCACATTTAGAACACAACGTTGAACAACTAAATAATGTAGTTTTTCGTCAAAGACAAACCCTGGATGAATACAAGTTACTGCTCAAGCATTTATCGAAAAAAATCCAAACATTAGAAGAGAATCAATCCGATGGGGTGAGTGAAGTGGCAAATGAAAAACCACCCCATTATTGAGTGTTATTTTCTGCTAAGCACTGGAGAGTCGAACTTAAGTCCATCCCATCCATAGATGATGAAATTACGGATATTTGGGTGTGAATCTCCATCTGGATCATCCAGCACTTCTTGGTAATACTGGCCAAAACAATGTAGTGTCTCTAATGCACTAAGACCATGGATAGCTGCGAAACAAAATAACTTAGCACTGCCTTGATTCTCATCACTGGTATTTTTTAACTCACCATTGGTGAATGCAACTGGCGTGTAATCATAATCGTCTTCGATCAGATCCATTAAATCTTCAAATTGCATTTTTGCACCAGATTTGAGTGCTTCAATATATTCCTCTTGTGTCATTTCCAACTCCTTTTTATCTGTATTTATACCGTCATTGGATTAGCTTTGGAAGTGTTAATGTTATATTTTTTAATAGCTTGATCAACAATATCGAGCTTAATTTCGCCTTCATCAGCCAATGCCTTGAGTGCTGCTAGAGTCACATAGCTGGCGTTCACTTCAAAAAACTCACGCAACGCTTGTCGTGAATCCGAACGACCAAAACCATCTGTTCCTAGCACTTCATAGCGAGATGGCACATATTTTCGCACTTGTTCAGCGTAATTGCGTATGTAATCAGTAGAAGCGATGACCGGACCCTTAGTGTCTTTTAAACATTGAGTAATGTAGGGTATTTTCTTTGATTTAACATCAAGACGATTTTCTCGATCAATAGCCTGAGCTTCACGCGTAATTTCATTAAAACTGGGAACTGACCAAACATGAGACTTAATTCCCCAATCTTGAGCGAGCATATCAGCAGCTTTTTCTACTTCTCTTAGAATGGTGCCAGAGCCCATGAGTTGAACCTCATTGACTCCTTTACCGACTGTTTTGAGTTTATACATGCCTTTAACAATACCCTCTTCACTGCCTTTTGGCATAGCAGGATGCTCGTATAACTCATTCATGGTGGTAATATAATAGAAGATATTTTCATTGTCTTCGTACATGCGTTTTAAGCCAGACTGAATAATAACCGCCAATTCGTAAGCATAAGTTGGGTCATAAGTTACGCAATTGGGTATGGTATTCGCCACAATATGTGAATCACCGTCTTGGTGTTGTAGGCCTTCTCCATTAAGTGTTGTACGTCCTGCCGTGCCACCAATTAAAAAACCTTTGGCTTGCATGTCCCCCGCTGCCCAAGCCAGATCTCCAACACGTTGAAAACCAAATTTTGAATAGTAAACATAAAACGGAATCATGGTGACGTTGTGGGTTGCGTAAGAAGTTGCCGCTGCAATCCAATCAGAAATAGCGCCTGCCTCATTGATTCCTTCTTGAAGAACTTGCCCTTTTTTGTCTTCACGATACCACATCACTTTATCGTGATCTTCAGGTTCATATAATTGACCAGATGAAGAATAAATACCTAATTGTCTAAACAAGCCTTCCATACCGAATGTACGTGCTTCATCTGGAATAATTGGTACCACTTTAGATCCCAATTGTTTGTCCCTAACCAACAAAGCAAGGATACGGTTTAGCGCCATTGTCGTTGACATTTTTCGATCGCCACTTGCTTCTAATAGCGAGTCAAATACACTAATTTCAGGAGTTTTGAGATCTTCCAAGTCATAAGAACGCGCAGGTAAAGAGCCACCCAATTCTTCGCGTTTTTTTTGCAAATAAACCATTTCTTCACTGTCTTTAGCAGGTTTATAGAAGTTTAATTCTTCAACATCTTTTCCAGTAACTGGTACATTAAAACGCTTCACAAATCGTTTTACTTGTTGTAGAGCAATCTTTTTTTGAGAATGCGTGGTGTTTTGGCCTTCTCCAGCTTCACCCATACCGTAGCCTTTTACGGTTTTGGCCAGTATCACAGTCGGTTTGTCTTTGCACTGTTTGGCTGCGTGGTAAGCTTGGAAAACTTTATAAGGATCATGACCCCCACGATTAAGATAAAAGATCTCATCATCCGTCATATCTGCAACCATCTCTAGTAACTCTGGATATTTACCAAAAAAGTGCTCTCTAACATAGGCACCATCATTGGCTTTATAGGCTTGATATTCCCCATCAACCACTTCTTCCATACGCTTTTTAAGTAGCCCTTTGGTGTCTTTTGCCAGTAACTTATCCCATTTCTTGCCCCAGATAACTTTAATAACATTCCACCCAGCGCCACGAAACATGCCTTCTAGTTCTTGGATAATTTTTCCATTACCTCGAACCGGCCCATCCAAACGTTGTAGGTTACAATTAATTACAAAAACCAAGTTGTTTAATTTTTCACGGCCCGCCATCGAGATTGCGCCCAATGATTCGGGTTCATCTGTTTCACCATCACCCAGATAGGCCCAAACAGTCCGTTTATCGGTTTTTTTGATTTCACGATGATGAAGATACTTCATAAAACGCGCTTGGTAAATAGCCATAATCGGACCCAAGCCCATAGATACCGTTGGGAACTCCCAAAAATTAGGCATCAGCCAAGGATGTGGATAGGAGCTCAAACCATCTGTGGAGGATTCTTGACGAAAATTGAGCATTTGTTTTTCACTAATCCTGCCCTCTAAAAAAGCCCGTGAATAGATACCGGGTGAGATATGTCCTTGAAAGAAAACCAAATCTGCTCCTTGATCGGCATTTGGTCCTCTATAGAAATGATTAAAGGCCACTTCATATAAAGTAGCAGACGAAGCATAAGAGGCAATATGTCCACCCAAATCATAAGGAAGTTGGTTGGCTTTGACCACCATCACCATTGCATTCCAGCGAATAATTGTTTTTATTTTTCTCTCAACTTCAGTATTTAATGAAACAGGAACTTCATTATCAGCTGAGATAGAATTTAGATAAGCTGTGTTGATACCTGTTGGTAACTCCATGCCCTCTTGGTGTGCCATATCCACAAGCTGATTGAGAATAAACTTCGCACGATCCTCCCCTTCAACACGGGCAACAGATTTGAAGGCATCTAACCATTCTTGCGTTTCAATAGGATCAATATCTTGGCTTGGCATGATACGAGATGACGTTTAAAAAAATAGCTTGATTATCCCAAAAATATGGTGGATTAAAAGCCTACTTTACAAAATATTTCACTGAAAATATTGCGATTAAAAAGGCTGAAATACTTATCAAAATCTGCAATATTTCAGCATTTGGGTAAAAATAATTGGCAACATATCCACTAAAAAAAAGTGCAATTAAAGGCAGTAAATAAAGCTGAAATGCACGTAAGAAAAGTTCTTTTTCTGTGATCTCTAAAGTGATAAAGTCTCCCACACTAACACCAGGAGTTTTGGGCTTGGTAAAAGTAGAATAATGCTCAAAATAATTTGACAAAATGCCCGTACCACAAGTGTTACTTGCAGAACAGCTATTACAACCACTAGAACGATTAACCTTCAGTGTCATGGTTTGATTGTTTATCTCAATTACTTCAAACTGTTCTTTCATGATAGATGGTTTTGTTAAAATCTATTTCTTTTAATTTTATACTCAAGCCGACATGTCTGTCTCGCAATCCATCTTTAAAGCTTATGATATTCGTGGCATTGTTGATCAAGATCTCACGCCTGAAACCGTCAAACTAATTGGCCTAGCAATTGGCAGTGAGTCCATCGCCAAAGGTGAGCGCGATGTTGTTGTTGGTCGAGACGGTCGTCTTAGCGGTCCAGTGTTGATGGAGAGCTTAAAAAGTGGGCTTAAAGCCAGTGGTTGTCATGTGGTCGACATCGGTATGGTGCCCACTCCTTTGGTTTATTACGCTACCTTCACTAAAGCAGCCACATCGGGGGTAATGATCACTGGTTCTCACAATCCACCTGAATACAATGGCTTTAAAATTATGATCGCTGGAGAAACCTTATCTGGTGAGCGTATTCAAGAGCTCTACCAACGCATCAACACCAATGATTTTTCTGCAGGCCATGGCACGTCAACTCAGGTGGATATCGAACAAGATTATATTGATCACATTAACTCCGACATTAAACTTGATAATCCGCTTAATGTCGTTATTGACGCTGGCAACGGCGTAGCAGGTAATATTGCCCCAAAACTCTATGAACAGTTGGGTGCGAATGTGACTAAATTATTTTGCATGGTGGATGGCAACTTTCCAAATCACCATCCCGATCCCTCCAAACCTAAAAACCTAATTAACATTATTCAAGAAGTCAAAGATACGGGTGCAGACATGGGCTTTGCCTTTGATGGTGATGGTGATCGCTTAGGGCTCATTGATAATAAAGGTAATGTTATCTGGGCCGATCGTCAAATGATTCTCTATTCAAGAGACATTCTTAAACGCAATCCTGGTGGCAAAATTGTCTTTGACGTGAAGTGCTCTTCCCTACTGCCTAAAGATATCACTGAGAATGGTGGTGAGCCCATTATGTCGCGAACTGGACACAGCTTTATTAAAGCCAAACTAAAAGAAACGGGGGCATTACTTGGTGGAGAGATGAGTGGCCATATTTTCTTTAAAGAGCGCTGGTATGGATTTGATGATGCGCTTTATACCGGTGCAAGATTGCTAGAGATCCTATCAAAAACCAATAAAACTTGCGCCGAAGTTTTTGCGCAGTTACCTGACAGCATCAACACGCCTGAAATTAACATTCACTTTGACGAGCAAGGTCAGCAATTCAAAGCCATGGACAAACTGGCTAAAAATGTTAGTTTTGATAATGCTGAAATTACCACCATTGACGGTGTTCGTGTTGATTATCCAAACGGCTGGGGTTTAGTCCGTCCTTCTAACACGACACCTTGTTTAGTTTTGCGTTTTGAAGCGGACACACAAAAAACCTTAGAAGAAATTCAAGAAAAGTTCAGAATTTGGCTAAAAAATAACAATATTTCTACTCAAGAATTCTGATTTTAATAATTTCTCAAATTTTTGAAAATTAAAGATATAAATGATTAAAAACGCCAGCAAAACAGCGTTTTTTGGTATTTTTTTTCTAAAAAAGACCGTAATATTCAATCGATTTTGATTATTTGCTAAATTTTTGAATCAAATAACCAGGGTTGCTAAGCCTAAAAACGCCACAAAACCAATCACATCGGTAATGGTAGTTAAAATCACACCACCAGCCAATGCTGGGTCAATTTTAAGCTTGGTGAGTAACGATGGAAGCAGTGCGCCTGAGAAGGCTGCAAATATCAAATTAGCAATCACTGCCAAAGCGATGACCACTGCGATTTCTATACTTTCAAACCAAAGATAAGTTGCAAGGCCAATCACAAAAGCCCATAAAACACCATTTAACACACCCACAGCCACTTCTTTGTTCATTAATAATTTAATATTAGAGGTAGTCACCCTGCCTGTGGCAATACCACGTGTGGCCAAGATAAGGGTTTGTGTACCAGCAATACCACCCATAGAAGCGACCACTGGCATCAAAATCGCCAACGCAATGGTGTCTTTTAGTGTGGCCTCAAAAAGGCCAATAAAAAATACCGCAATAAAAGCAGTTACCAAATTCACACCCAACCAAATACTGCGTCTTTTGGTTGATTGCACCACCGGTGCAAAAACATCGTCCTCTTCATCCAAACCCGCCATAGACATCACCGAGTGTTCAGCTTCATCACGAATCACATCCACTACATCATCAATGGTGATACGGCCAATCAATTGATTGTTCTCATCCACCACTGGTGCTGAGATTAAATTGCGTTGCTCAAATAAGGTGGCCACATCGCCATCAGACATATCTGCTGGCACAGGGTTAAAAGATTTATTAATCAAAGGCTCGATACTCTCATCTGCTTCATGCGTCAGCAAACTAGAAATATAGATTGAACCTAAATATTTAAACGAACGATCAACCACAAAGACTTGGTCTGTATCTATTGGCATCTCTTTTAACAAACGCAGATAACGAATCACAACACGCACAGTAACATCAGCACGCACAGTGATAATATCAACATTCATCAAACCACCCGCAGAATCTTCAGGATAAGACAGAACTTGCTTTAGATAGTCTCGGTGTTTGTGGTCTAAGGTAAGCAGCAGATTATGCAGTGCACCTTCAGGCAAATTAGGCACAATATCGGCCAAATCATCCATATCCATACCTTCAGTGGCCTTAACTACAGAATCCACATCAAGTTCAAGCAACAATTGGGATTGGACATCCTCATTCAGTTCCTTGAGTACTTCACCTTGCGTAGAAATATCAATTCCACGCATAAGTTCAGTTCTGTGATTGGGTTCAATGGCTTCTAGAAGACGAGCGATTTCACCTGGGTGTAACCTGGATAGTTGACTGATGGCCTCTTCATACAAAGATGCCTCCAAAGAGCTCATGAGTCTTTGGAGGCACTCTTCAAAAGAAGTGTTTTCAACTTTTGACATTTCGCCTTCCTTTACAAGCCTCTCCCACTATAAAAGAGGTGGCAAGATTATTGTTTAATTCTTTCTATGGTTATTGAGCTTTTCTTTATGCTTTTTAATTTGAGCATCAAGCTTATTTACCATTTGATCAATAGAAACATACATATCACTGCTTTCTGCCTTTGCAAATAAATCCGCGCCACTGACATGAATGGTTGCTTCGGCTTTTTGTACGTCTTTTTCTACTTCTAAAATCATATTGACATTAATAACATGATCAAAGTGATGTTTGATTTTAGCGAATTTTTGTTCAGAATGTTGACGGATTGCCTCAGTGATGTCGAGATGGTGGCCAGAAATATTTAATTGCATACACGCTCCTGTAAAAAAGTTAAAAAATAATATCTATGGTAGTATTGTGGCATAATTTTTGCAAAAATGTGTGTAAATTTATCATTATTAAGAACAAATATTAACTCCCACAAAATTGATTTGCAGTATATAATTAACCATTTTTAATATTTAATCTAAATTCACTAGGAGATTTAATATGGACGCAGTTAGTCAAGATAGCAATAAATTAAGCGCACAAAGAATTGAACTACAAAACTCTTTTAAAGAGTACAACGAAAAAAATGGTTTTTCTTATGAAGAATGGGTAAACCCACCTGCTGGTCATTTTTACGAAGGTTATAAAAGAGATTTAGACGAAATCAATAGCAAAATGGCTCCGCCTTTGCAATACCAATCATAACTAGACATTCTGATTGGTTGTTAAAGCCCCATTTTGGGGCTTTTTTGCTTAATGGGATAAATAAAAATGTCTTACTTGATGTCAAATTATGCACCACTTAATGTTACCTTTGTTAAAGGGGATGGATGCTGGCTAACCGATACCAATGGTGAAAAATATCTAGATGCACTTGGTGGTGTTGCTGTGGTGCCTTTAGGTCACGCACATCCCAAAGTCACTCAAGCCATTTGTGATCAAGCTGGGCAGCTCCTTCACACCAGTAATTGGTACCATATTAAACATCAAGAAACTCTGGCTGAGAAACTTTGCCAATTATCAAACATGGACAAGGTTTTCTTTGCTAATTCTGGTGCTGAAGCCAACGAAGCGGCAATCAAAATTACGCGTTTATATGCCCATGATAATGGCATTGAACATCCAATTATCTTGACGGCTAATCAAAGCTTTCATGGTCGAACTATGGCCACACTATCGGCCACTGGTAATGAAAAAGTACAAACGGGTTTTGCACCTTTGGTTAGTGAATTTATTCATGTAGACTTTAACGATATCGACTCCATTGCAAAACATTCAAATAATGCCAATGTGGTTGCCGTAATGTTAGAGCCAATTCAAGGTGAAAGTGGTGTTGTAATACCAAGTGATGACTATCTTAACCAAGTACAAAAACTTTGCCAACAAAATAATTGGTTATTGATTCTTGATGAAGTGCAAACCGGTATTGGTCGTACTGGTAAGCTGTTTGCTCATCAATACAATGATATTACACCTGATATTATGACATTGGCCAAAGGCTTAGGCAATGGAGTACCCATAGGCGCCTGCCTTGCCAAGGGCAAAGTCGCGCAATTATTCCAACCCGGGTCACATGGCTCAACTTTCGGGGGCAATCCTTTGGTTTGTCGTGTGGCTCTTAGCGTCATTGATGTCATTGAAAAAGAACATGTTTTAGAAAATGCACAAAAAACTGGCAATTATTTACTCACCCAATTCAAAGATACTTTATCAGACTCTGACAAGGTTATTGATATTCGAGGTAAAGGCATGATGCTGGCCATAGAGCTTAACCAAGATTGTTCAGTATTGCTACAACAAGCTTTAGAGCACAATCTTTTAATCAATATTACTGGCCAATCTATTCGTATGCTGCCGCCTTTGATTATGTCACAAAAAGAGGCTGATATTCTGGTGGATAAGGTGACAGAACTTATCAATGCTTTGTGAGTAGGAGATAATCATGAGCAAACATTTTATTAACCTTGATGACTTGCCTCTTAATGCATTAGAGTCAATAATCAAAAATGCTATTGCCTTAAAGCAACAGCATTTATCCGGCAAGATTAACAAAACTTTGGAAAACAAAACTTTGGCGATGATTTTTGATAAATCATCCACACGAACACGTGTGTCTTTTGAAGCCGGTATGACACAACTGGGTGGTCATGCTTTGTTTTTGTCGGAAAAAGATATTCAGTTGGGTCGTGGAGAGCCTATAACGGACAGTGCGATTGTCATCAGTTCAATGGTCGATGCTGTGATGCTTCGCATCTCTTCTCATGAAGATATCATCACTTTTGCTAAACACTCTTCTGTGCCGGTAATCAATGCCCTCTCAGATGAGTCACACCCTTGTCAACTGTTGGCCGATATCATGACCTATCAAGAACAAAAAGGCAGTATTAAAGGCAAAACCATAGCTTGGATTGGAGATGGTAACAATATGTGCCACACCTATATGCAGGCTGCAAAAGTTTTTGGCTTTACGCTTAATATCGCCACGCCAAAGGACTATAAACCGAGTCAAAAATTTCAAGATCAGTATGCCAATCATATTTGTATGTTTGCAAATGCCAATGAGGCTTGCGAGAATGCCGATATGGTGCTCACTGATGTCTGGGCCAGTATGGGGCAAGAATCTGAAATGAAAAAACGTCAGATTGCATTTAAAGACTTTCAGGTCAATAGCACGCTAATGAAACAGGCGAAACAGGACGCTGTGTTTATGCATTGTCTACCCGCACACCGAGATGAGGAGGTTTCTTCTGAGGTAATCGATGGTCAGCAGTCTTTAGTTTGGGCAGAAGCTGAAAATCGTCTACACGCACAAAAAGCGCTGTTGTTGTATTTATTAGATCAGTCTTGAGTTTGAATAGCAAGCTTATCCATGGCTTCTTGGTAGAATTTGACACCTCTTTTTACTTTTTCTCGACCTTTTAAGACCCGCCAACGATTGGTGTCACGCAAGGAATAGACACAGCCACAATACTCTTGTTGATAAAATTTTTCTCGTTTAGACAATTCTAGCATTCGAGAAGATCCACCTTTTTTGCGCCAATTGAAATCCCAATAGCTAATGTTATTATAGGGCTTAGCTGCTCGGTGTCCACAACCATTGATTTGATCCATATCTTTCCAGCGAGAAATACCCAATGTTGAACAAATAAGATCAAATCCATTTTCTTGAGCATAGGCTGCGGTGACTTCAAATCGCATATCAAAACAAGTCGTACAACGCGCTCCTCGCTCAGGTTCATTCTCTTGACCTTTGACTCTATCAAACCAATTATCTTTGTCGTAATCGGCATCGACAAAATCCATGCCTAATTTTTCTGCGAATCGAATATTCTCCTCTTTTCTTAAGAGGTATTCTTCTTCAGGGTGAATATTTGGATTATAAAAAAACACAGTTGTGTTGATATCCGATGCAGCCAAGGCTTCCATAATCTCTCCAGAGCATGGAGCACAACACGAGTGTAAGAGCAATCTTTTTTCACCATTAGGTGTTTGCAATTTAGGGCGTTTATAAGCTTTTAATGAGTAGTCTTTAGACATTGTTCTAATTGCTTTAAAACCTCCCAAGCGGGTCTTTTAAGTGCTGGTTCTTTAAGGATAACACTGGGATGGTCCATAGAAAAACAATTGTCACCCTCACACGTGATAGCATCACCAGTTAGAAGAATTGTATCTGCTTGATAGTGCATAAGCGTTTTATCTAAATCATCGGTATTAACCAAAGCAACATCAGAGCTTTCTAACCCTATAGCACCCAGCATTTTTAATAAAAAATCTTGAATATTTCCCGGCTTTGAAAACAAATCATTTTGTTGATTTTCTACAACCAGACACCTAACCATTGTTTGATTAACGGGTGCCACCTTGCTCCAAGGTTTTTGTAGATACTCAGGAATGCCTAGGGCATCTAAATATTTGGCTCTTAAGTTTTCATTCATACTTGTGGATGTGCGCGATTTGTTGCTGCCATAATCTTATTAAGTGCATGAATGTAGGCTTTAGCACTGGCGGTGATGATATCAGTATCCGCACCCTGTCCATTGACAATGCGTCCTTCGTGCTCTAAACGAACATTAACCTCTCCTAATGAATCTGTACCTTGGGTAACGTTTGAAACAGAGTAAAGCTGTAAGTTAAGATCCAAATCCATCAAATTATTAATAGCACTAAAAGTAGCATCAACTGCACCTGAAGTCTGCGCTTGTGCAGTTTTCTCTTCGCCACGAATTGATAATGCCACGGTGGCTTTATTTTGTTCGCCTGTTTCTGTGCAAACTTTAAGAGAAATTAACTTAATTTGTTCTTGTGCTTCTGTTTGTGTCTCTGACACCAAAGCTTGTAAATCTTCATCAAAGATCTCATGTTTTTTATCTGCCAATTCTTTAAAGCGTCTGAATGCATCGTTTAAGCTTTCTTCAGAATCGAATTCAACACCCAATTCGGCCAATCTTGCTTTAAACGCATTGCGACCTGAGTGTTTGCCCAAAACCAATTGATTGGCATTCCATCCGACATCTTCGGCACGCATAATTTCATAAGTTTCGCGATGTTTTAAAACACCGTCTTGGTGAATACCAGCTTCGTGTGCAAATGCATTCGCACCAACAATGGCCTTATTTGGTTGTACCACAAAACCAGTCACACTAGAGACAAGGCGTGAGGCAGAAAGAATGTGCTTTGTATCTATATTGGTATCACAATCAAAAACATCTTGACGTGTTCTTACAGCCATTACCACCTCTTCTAAAGAGGTATTACCAGCACGCTCACCAAGGCCATTAATAGTACATTCCACTTGACGAGCACCATTAATAACAGCAGAAAGTGAATTAGAAACTGCCAAACCCAGATCATTATGACAATGTGCAGAAAAAACAGCTTTGTCGGAATTGGGTACACGTTCAATCAATGAACGAATGGTTTGGCCAAATTGATGCGGTAAATTGTAACCAACCGTATCTGGAATATTAATGGTGGTGGCTCCAGCATCGATAGTTGCCTCAATGATACGACACAAAAAATCCTCTTCAGAACGTCCTGCATCCTCAGGAGAGAATTCAACATTATCGGTATATTGTCTTGCACGTTTAACCGCATGCACCGCTTGAGCAACGACCTCATCTCTAGTCATCCCCAATTTCTTTTCCATGTGAATATCACTGGTGGCAATAAAGGTATGAATACGGGCAGAATTAGTTTGTTTAAGGGCTTCCCCTGCTCTATCAATATCTTTGTCTAATGCTCTGGCTAACGAGCACACAGTTGAATCTTGGATGGCATTAGCCACTGCTTGCACCGCTTCAAAATCACCTGGTGATGCAATGGCAAATCCTGCCTCAATCACGTCCACGCGCATTTTTTCTAAAATTTTTGCAATACGCACCTTTTCATCTTTGGTCATCGACGCACCAGGTGATTGCTCACCATCGCGTAACGTGGTATCGAAAATAATTAATCTGTCAGACATTTAAGTCCCCTATTCTATTTGTATGTATTTGAAATTCTGATTGTAATTTGCAAGATTTTTCAATCATGCGCGAGTATTTATGCCTTACGGCAGTAATCGTAACAGCGCTAAGAGCTTAGCTTGTTTGCAGATGAAAAAATTTGTCTCAATACTCATAGCTGTGCATTATAGCCCAACAATGCTAAATATGGAAATTTATATTGGATTAGTTTTGTGTCTTTTTTGATGCTTTTTTCTCAATACGTTTTTTTCTCACATCAATTATTGTCATAAACAAACCCGACAACGCATAAACAAAAAAGAAAATAAACAAAACAGCACTTGGTTTAACTGCGACAGTAATGATGATCAAAGTTGTTAAAAGTAACAGTCGAAAAGTGGCGCGCCCTTTAAGGTTAAGCTCTTTAAAACTGTAATAGCGTATATTACTCACCATCAAAACCCCGGCACTCACCAAAATAACCCAACTTATCAATACCATATATTGATCAAAATCGCTAACGCCGATAATTTCTTTACTCCACACCATTCCCGCAACTAACGCAGCGGCGGAAGGCGATGGAAGGCCTTGAAAATAACGCTTGTCTTCTGTACCAATCTGCGTGTTAAAACGGGCTAAACGCAATGCACCAGCAGTCACGTAAATAAAAGCTGCAATCCAGCCGATTTTACCTAAATCAGAAAATTGCCAAAAATACACCAAAAAAGCTGGCGCCACGCCAAAAGACAAAAGATCGGCCATTGAATCGTATTGCGCACCAAATTCACTCTGAGTATTGGTTAATCGTGCAACCCGACCATCAAGACCATCCCAAAGCATGGCAACAAAGATTGCAATGGCTGAGCTGGCATATTGACCTTCTATGGCAAAAATAATGGCCAAAAAGCCTGAGAAAAGCCCAAATGTGGTTAATACATTCGGCAATAGATAAACACCTCTTTTGACTTTTACTGTCATATCAGATCAGTTGTTGCTATATAGAGAAAATTCTATATGAAAACGCCCAACTCAGTTGGGCGTTTTTTATTGATTAGTTTTTAGACTGGTCAACCAGTTTATTTTTGGCAATCCATGGCATCATAGAACGAAGAGACTCACCCACCTGTTCAATTTGATGCTCTCTTTGCACTTCACGACGCGCAGGCAATTCACCAACATTGGCTACAAATTCTTTGGCAAAAGAGCCGTCTTGAATCTCACCCAGAATCTTTTTCATTTCCGCTTTGGTTTCTGCTGTGATTATTCTTGGTCCGCGTGTCACATCACCATATTCAGCCGTGTTTGAGATTGAATAACGCATGTTGGCAATACCGCCCTCATACATCAAATCAACAATTAATTTCAACTCATGTAAACACTCAAAGTACGCCATTTCAGGCTCGTATCCGGCTTCGACCAAAGTCTCAAAACCTGCCTGAACCAAAGCTGTTGTTCCACCACAAAGTACCACTTGTTCGCCAAATAAATCGGTTTCGGTTTCATCTTTAAAGGTTGTCTCTAAGATGCCAGTACGACCACCACCTATTGCCGATGCATAAGACAGAGCTTTATCCTTAGCAGAGCCAGATGCATCTTGATAGATTGCAATTAGATCTGGAATACCACCACCTTTGACAAACTCACTACGTACAGTATGTCCTGGTGCCTTAGGTGCAATCATCACCACGTCAAGATCTTCTCTTGGTTGAATTTGACCAAAATGAATGTTAAATCCATGGGCAAATGCTAAAGTTGCGCCATTGTTTAAGTTTGGTTCAATGCTATCGGCATAAATCTTACCTTGAAACTCATCAGGAGCCAAAATCATCACCATGTCTGCCCAAGCAGTTGACTCTTCTATTGCTTTCACCATCAATCCTGCGTCTTGTGCTTTAGCTGCTGAAGCTGAACCCGGACGCAAACCAACACAAACCTCTACACCTGAATCTTTAAGGTTGTTTGCATGTGCATGGCCTTGAGATCCATAACCAATAATAGACACTTTCATGCCTTTTATAATGTTTAGATCTGCATCTTTATCATAATATCTATTCATATTTTTCCTCTTTATTTAAACCCTATGATCTTGTTTTTATTTAATCCTGCCCTTGTAAGTACCAGTAACGCCTGTTCTTGATACTTCTAAGATACTTGCTGAATCTAATGAGCCTAAGAAATCGTCAATTTTTTTGCTTCGTCCTGCAGACTCAATGGTGTATGTATTCTCAGAATCATCAACTATTCTGCAAGAAAATTCATTAACTAATTTATCAATATCGGCCCGATTAGATTTGTTAATCTTAACTTTAACCAGTAATAGTTCGCGCTCAATGTGTTCCATCGAAGTTAAATCTAGCACCTCAACTGCATCAATCAACTTATCCAATTGTTTAACAATTTGATCAATAATGTTATCATCGCCTATACTGACTATGGTCATGCGTGATAGAGTGGGGTCGTTGGTTGGCGCAACAGTCAGTGACTCAATATTAAATCCCCGTGCAGAAAACAGTCCCGCTACCCTTGAAAGAGCACCCGATTCATTTTCTAATAAAACTGAAATAATATGTCTCATTACTTATACCAAATTTAACCCTTCATCATTGGTTGATTTCATCTGATCACGCCCGCCCAATAACATCTCGTTATGTCCTGCACCGGATGGGATCATTGGGAATACATTCTCAGTTGGATCGGTCATAACATCCATAAACACCGTTTTGTCTTTTAGCTTAAATGCCTCAGTAAGTGCTGGCACTAAATCAGCTTCTTTTTCGACTTTAATACCCACATGTCCGTAGCTTTCTGCTAGTTTTACAAAATCAGGCAAAGCATCCATATAACTCATTGCATAGCGTTTTTCATAGAAAAATTCTTGCCATTGGCGAACCATTCCTAAATATTGATTGTTTAAGTTGATTACTTTCACCGGTGTTTTATATTGGAACATGGTCGAGAGCTCTTGCAACATCATTTGAATACTGCCTTCGCCGGTAACACAGGCCACATCCTTTTTTGGCATTGCCAGTTTTGCACCCATGGCTGCTGGCAGGCCAAAACCCATAGTGCCTAAACCGCCGGAATTAATCCAACGACGCGGTTCATTAAATTGATAATATTGTGCTGCCCACATTTGGTGTTGGCCTACATCAGAAGTAACAATTGCTTCACCTTTGGTTACTTCATACAAAGCTTCAACCACGGTTTGCGGTTTAATAACGCCTTGTTGTTTCTGGTACGCCAAAGAGTCAATTGAGCGCCACTGGTTAATTTGTTCCCACCAAGGTGAAATATTTTGAAGGGTTTTGTCTTTAAGTGCTTTAATTAATTGATTTAACACATGCCTCACCTCGCCAACAATGGCAACATCAACCAAAACATTTTTACTGATGGAAGAAGGATCGATATCAATGTGAATAATTTTTGCTTTGGGACAGAATTTATCAAGGTTAGCAGTAACGCGATCATCAAAGCGCGCGCCTACAGCAATCACACAATCAGACTCATGCATTGCCATATTTGATTCGTATGTGCCGTGCATACCCAACATACCTAAAGATAATTCGTCAGTACCCGGATAGGCTCCCAAACCCATGAGTGTCTGTGTGATAGGAAAACCTAACAAACGGGTGAATTCTCTTAGCTCATCTCTGGCGTTGCCAATCACTGTGCCACCACCCGAATAAATAATAGGCCTGGTTGAGGCCGAGATTAAATTAGCAGCAGATTTAATTTGCTCAATATCACCATCAACAACTGGATGATAGGAGCGGATATTCACATCCTCATCATAATTCGGCTCGGAGGTTTGTGCAATGGTTATATCTTTAGGAAGATCAATTAGAACTGGACCTGGTCTGCCAGTTGTTGCGATCTGAAAAGCTTTTTTAATGGTTGAACAGATATCATTAATATCTTTAATCAAAAAGTTATGCTTTACACATGAACGGGTAATACCCACAGCATCAACTTCTTGAAAAGCGTCATTACCAATCAATGGTGATGGAACTTGACCGGAGATGACAACCATTGGAATTGAATCCATATATGC
>CAZYIW010000017.1:0-26694 GCA_964647705.1 uncultured Piscirickettsiaceae bacterium | reverse complement strand
TGTAAAAAAGCTTTCGTATATAATTTAAAGTAATATTATTGAATGATAAAGCAATGCGTATAAATCACCCTTTGACCGGTTCAATGGTCGCTTTGATTACTCCGATGCTAAAGGACGGTTCAGTGGATTTTGCGGCATTGGAAAAATTGGTTGAATTTCACATTCAATCGGGCACAAAGGCGATTGTTTCAATGGGGACAACGGGTGAGAGCGCCACACTTAATCATGATGAGCATATTGAGGTTATCCGCAAAACCATTGAATTTGCCGATGCAAGAATTCCTGTAATTGCTGGCACGGGAGCCAATTCTACCACCGAGGCAGTTGAGCTAACCAAAGATGCCAAAGACGCCGGTGCAGATGCTTGTCTTTTGGTGACACCTTATTACAATAAGCCAACACAAGAGGGTTTGTATCAACACTACAAAACCATTGCTGAAGCGGTAGATATCGATCAGATACTTTACAATGTGCCGGGCAGAACAGCGGTGGATATGTTGCCTGAGACGATTAATCGCTTGAGTAAGATTGATAATATCATTGGGGTGAAAGATGCCACTGGTGATTTGAATGTGGCTCAAACACTCATTGATATTTGTCCAGACGATTTTATTCTTATTAGTGGCGATGATTCAACCGCTGTTGAGTTTATCTTAATGGGCGGGCATGGCGGTATTTCGGTCAGTGCCAATGTGGTACCTGAAGCATTATCTCGTGCTTATGATGCGGCTTTTCAAGATAATGCAGATTTGGCTCATTCAATTAACCAACCACTGAAAGATTTACACAATGATTTGTTTATTGAATCCAGCCCGATCCCAGTGAAATGGGCACTCAACCAGATGGGTATGTGTGATAGTGGGATTCGTTTACCACTGACCGTGCTTTCAAAACAAGCACAAAAAATTTTAGAAAAAGATTTGTTGAATTTGGGAGTAATCTAATATGATTAAAAGCGTTCTACTTATGGCGGTGTCATTGTCTTTGGCAGGCTGTTTTTCTTTTGGTGATGAAAAAGATGAAAAAGACAGTGCTTATACAATCGGTGATCGCGATATTAAATATTATTCAAATAAAACGGTAACTTCACTTGAAGTGCCGCCAGATTTAACCAAACCCAGTTCACAAAATGCATTTAAGCTCAGTGAGTATGTTCCTAATGTGCAAGAGGACGTGATTAGTTTTTCTGAAAAAGACAACGTTGTCAAAGAAGCCTCCAATATTTTAAGAACACCATCGAATATTGAGGTTAAGCGTGCCGGTAATCGCCGTTGGTTGGTGGTGAATAAAAAACCAGATGATGTTTGGAACTTGTCTAAGAGTTTTTTCAAATCGCATGGCTTTGTTATTAAAAAAACCAACAAAAAAATTGGCTTGATGGAAACCGATTTTTTAGAAAATCATCCTGAAATTCCAGATCAATCATTAGGTGTGATTCGCTCTATGTTGAAAAAAGCCATTGCAGCGAGATACGCTTTGCCGATTGTGGATAAATACCGTATTCGTATTGAACCCATTGAAAACGCAGAAAAATCGGAAGTCTATCTTTCTTTGACTTCTATGGAAGAGGTTTTAACCAATTCTGGTAAAGAAGATGAAAATACTATCTGGCAACCACGAGCCAAAGACGAAGAGCTTGAAACTGAAATGCTCTATCGTTTGATGACATTCTTAGGCAGTGATCATGCTGTTGCCAGAGAAAAAATCTTAGCTGCCAAAGAAGAACAAAAAACAACAGTTAAGCTTGCTGACGGTGTGGGCGGTTATGCCAAGTTAGTGTTCTCACTTAATCAATACGATACTTGGGATAACGTTGGTTGGGCGCTAGATCAACTCAATATTGATATTGAAGATAAGGATGTCAAGGAAGGCAGTTTTTATATTCAGGTAGCAAGAACTGAAGACAAGGGCTTGTGGTCGCGTATGTTTGGAGATGACGCCATCAAAAAATCTTTCCAAATTTTAGTCAGACAAATTGACAATCAAACTACTGAGGTTTATTTCAATGATATCTCTGAAGAAAATGAACAAGAGACTATCAGTTTCAGTCATGAATTCTTAGGAAATATTGCCAAACAGTTCTGATTTACCTACATTAAACAACTAACGTTACACCAAGGTGTCGCTATCAAAAAAACTGATTAATCAAATCATCCAGCAAGAGGCTTTGTTGGATGATTTATCAGATAAAGTGTTGGCTGAATTTTGCGAATTGGCCAATCAGCATTATCGACAAGGCAATCCCATTATTAGTGATGAGGATTACGATTTTGTTTATCTCTCAGCGCTGAAAGACAGAATACCCAATCATCCATTATTACAATCAGTAGAGCCAGAAGGAATGGGTTTCTCTGAAGAGAAAATTCTGCTACCCGAGGTTATGCTTTCGACTGATAAATCCTACACGTGGGATGAACTGGCCAAATGGTTAGAGCGTATAGAGAAGGCTGCTAATGAAATTATGCTCAACCCAGATGCAATTGAGATTCAAGCCACACCTAAGCTTGACGGATTTGCTGGATACGATGATGGAGTGAAGTTATATACTCGAGGCGACGGCAAAAAAGGCAGTGATATCAGCCGTGTTTTTGCGCGTGGATTACAGGTTTACAATGACTCTGAGCGAGGACAAGGTGCAGGCGAGATTGTGGTTAAAAAAAGCTATTTTGAGCAATATTTGTCTGAGAATTTTGAATACCCAAGAAACTTTCAGGCCAGTTTGATTAAAGAAAAAGCCTTAGAAGCAGATGCACAACAAGCCATTGATAAAAAAGCAGCGTTGTTTGTGCCTTTTTCTCAGCTGCCAACTTGGAAGGGTGATATACAAAAATTGACACAAGGATTTAAACAGATAGTGGAACAAATGCTAAACAGTGTTGATTTTGATGTAGATGGCGTGGTTTTTGAGGTTTTGAATATTGAATTAAAAGAGCACATGGGCGCCAATAGAAAATTTCATCGTTGGCAAATTGCTTATAAAGAAAACAAAGACAAAGCACAAGTTAGGGTATTGTCAGTTACTGCTCAGGTAGGCCGCACAGGAAAAATAACACCGGTAGCAGAGCTAGAGCCTACACCACTGAGTGGTGCGACCATTCATCGAGCAACTGCTCATCACTATGGCCTGGTCAAGGAACAAGGTTTGGGTGTTGGTAGTATTGTTGAGCTTACACGCTCGGGGCTGGTGATTCCAAAAATCAATAAAGTACTCAAGTCAGTTGAGGTTGATATACCGAGAAATTGCCCGAGTTGTGAAACACCCCTTGTCTGGGAATCAGATTTTCTCATGTGTACAAATCACCTGCACTGCCCATCACAAGTGGTCGGCAGAATAGAATATTTTTTCAAGATTTTGGCTAATAACGACGGCTTTGGTATTGCCACCATAGAAAAAATGTATGAACACGGCGTTCGTCATGTATCGCAAATATATACCCTGACACACGATGATTTAGTTGCCATGGGTTTTGGCGACAAGACCAGTGAAAACTTAATTACTCAGCGTAATAGATCTGTTAACGAACAGGTTGAAGATTGGCGTTTTTTAGCAGCCTTTGGTGTGCCAAGAATGGGCATGGGTAACTGTGAAAATTTACTTAAGTTCTATCCACTGGGAGAGCTTTTCAAGCTTGATTTGCAACAAATTGCCAATATTGATGGTTTTGCGGAATTAACGGCACAATTAATTATCCAAGGTCTGGATTCTATTCATGACGAATTTAACAATCTTTTCCAATATGGATTTAATCTTGAAAGAACAAAATTAGTTACAGATTTAGATAATTTAAACCATGATCTGGTGGACAAAAAAGTTGTTTTTACTGGAAAAATGCACACACCAAGAGATCAAATGAAAAAACACGCCAAATCCATAGGTATTCAGGTGGCAAGTAGTGTTTCTTCAGCAACAGATTATTTGGTGATTGGCGAGAATGTCGGCGCCAAAAAGATTGAAAAAGCCCAAGCAATAAATATTGAAATTATTACAGAATCTGAATATTTAAAAATTATTGATAAAGCCTAGCTTATAATTTAAATAACAGGTCATTAAGAATTAGGATAAAAGTCAAGATAATTCTCTAATTAGTGAACCTTTTATGGTTTTTTCAATAGTGTGAGTTGAAAATATATTATGCAAATTTCAGATTTAATTGCCAAACAAAAAGACTTTTTAATGTATCAGCTTGGCGGTGGGCTTAAAGAGTTGGCTGACAAGTGTGATCAGTACATGGATTCCGCTTCAGGCACAGTTGAGCTTAATAATTTATTAAGCGAGTATATGCATAAATGTGAATATGTGAACTTAAGCTATGTGGTTTGTTATAGTGGTATTCAAATCAGTGCAAATGTTACTAAGGACAAAGTAGATAAAGACTATATGGGTCAGGATCTCTCTTCTAGACCTTTTTTTAATATCATTAATAAAAACAAAGTTTTTTATCTCTCTGATGCATATATCTCTTCCGCGAGTCTAAAACCATGTATCAGTGCGGTACATGCCATTATGCACAATGGTGAGATGATAGGTATGCTGGTATCAGACCTAGATCTCGAACAATTGCCAATTCTCAAACAAGATTTTGAGCTAGATGACTGGAGGCAGATCAAAGGTGATCCAGAGATTCGCTCTAATTTATTTAATCAACATCGGATTGAATCGGTAATGGATCAGGCCATAGATACTGTTCACATGATTAGCTATGAGCTATTAAGCCAGTTAGGTGTTTTTCATCTTAAACTGCATTATGCATCGTCAAGAGCAACGATATGGACTTATGACGACCCATTCAACTACCATGTGCATGTGTTAGATGAGATTATCAACCCGAATATTTTTATGCTCTATCCTAAAAAACCATTCCCCAGTGATGCAAAAGTCACACCCGAGCAAATTAAAATTATATTGGATAAATTTAAATATTTACGCTTTATGGATGAACACTTGTATCTTAAAACAGCCAGTATCAATATTATGAATGCAACCATCGGTTTGAATTTTTCATGCGATGGAAATCATTACCTCACTGTTGAAGACTTTTTGCAAAATTTTGAGCAAAAATTTGCATAAATAAAAATTTATCCGGCTTAATTTTTAAAAAAAATTGAATTTTTCAGTATTTTCGATATAATGTCACCTAGTTGTTACCTAAAGTTGGGTGTGCAACTCGAAACATAGGCGTTTATTTGAGTTCTTTTTGAGGGGATTTAAATAAGCGTTTTTTTTCGCCAGTTTCAAGGTGGAGCGGCACTAGGTATAGAGGCCAGTAGTTTGATTTACAGTTGTAGATCGCACTACTGGCCTTTTTTGTTTTTTGATTATTAACTCATGGAGAAAAAATCAATGAAAATGCTAACAGCAATTATCAAGCCGTTTAAGCTTGATGAGGTAAGAGAAGCACTGTCCGAGATTGGTGTTTCAGGAATTACCGTCACAGAGGTCAAAGGTTTTGGCCGTCAAAAGGGGCATACCGAGTTGTATCGAGGTGCGGAATACAGAGTAGATTTTCTACCAAAAGTCAAATTGGAGATTGCCGTAGCGGCAGATGTACTCAATGATGTCATTGAGGCCATCGGTCAATCGGCTAAAACTGATGATGAAGGTAGGATTGGTGATGGAAAAATTTTTGTGTCAAATTTAGAAGAGGTGGTGCGCATCCGTACGGGTGAAACTGGCGCTGTTGCTTTATAGGGAGGATATATGGAAAATCAAATTTTTGAATTACAATATGCCATGGATACCTTTTACTTTTTAGTTATGGGTGCTTTGGTAATGTGGATGGCTGCAGGCTTCTCGATGCTAGAAGCTGGCCTAGTTAGAAGTAAAAATACGGCCGAGATTTTAACCAAAAATATTGGCTTGTTTGCCATTGCTTGTACAGCGTATCTGGTGATTGGTTATCAGTTGATGTATGGCGGTGGTTACTTCCTAAGTGGTATTGAAACTGTTGATGTTGAAGCGACATTAAAAGATTTCTCTGGTCGTGAAGATGGATTCCATGGCGGGTCAATTTACTCTGGCGCATCGGACTTTTTCTTTCAAGTTGTTTTTGTAGCAACAGCGATGAGTATTGTTTCAGGCGCTGTAGCTGAACGTATGAAGCTGTTTAGTTTTTTCGTTTTTGCAGCAATCTTTACCGCCATCATCTACCCACTAGAGGGTGCTTGGACCTGGGGAGGCGCAGATGTATTTGGTTTGTACAATTTAGGGGATTTAGGTTTCTCAGATTTTGCAGGTTCGGGCATTGTGCATATGGCTGGAGCTGCTGCTGCTTTGGCTGGTGTGTTGGTATTAGGCGCTCGCAAGGGCAAATACAACAAGGATGGGTCATCAAATGCGATTCCAGGTGCAAATCTACCATTGGCAACCATAGGTACATTTATCTTATGGATGGGGTGGTTTGGTTTTAATGGTGGTTCGGTATTAAAGCTGGGTGATATTGCAAGTTCGCATGCAGTCGCTATGGTGTTTTTAAATACCAATGCCGCAGCTGCTGGTGGTGTAATTGCAGCATTACTCTTGGTAAAAATGCTTTGGGGAAAGGCTGACCTGACTATGGCACTGAATGGCGCTTTGGCTGGTTTGGTTGCCATTACTGCAGAGCCCTCTACACCTACTGCTTTAGAAGCAACACTTATCGGTGCCGTGGGTGGTGCGATTGTGGTGTTTTCAATCACATTGCTTGATAAGTTAAAGATTGACGATCCTGTGGGTGCAATCTCGGTTCACGGTGTGGTTGGCTTATGGGGATTGTTGGCTGTTCCTATCACCAACTCAGGTGTTGCACTTTCTGGACAGTTGATTGGTGCAGCAACCATTTTTGTTTGGGTTTTCGCAACATCATTTGTATTGTGGTTAGTACTAAAAGCCATGATGGGTATTCGCATCTCCGAAGAAGAAGAATCTTCTGGAGCCGATATCAGTGAATGTGGTCTAGAGGCCTATCCGGAGTTTGGCAAATAAACAAAGCCAGACAAACCAAAAAAAGGCGGAAACTCCCTCTTGTTTCCGCCTTTTTTTATATGAAAAAATAAAGTAAAGCCATGCATTTTATGTGTTTTTATGTAGAATTGTCATCTGTTAAAAAATTAGTGGAGGGAAAAATGAAAGTTCAGGATATTATGCAAACCAATGTTAAAACTGTTGTTGCTGATCAGCCAGTTAAAGATATCGCAATTATGATGGTAATGGATCATATCAGTGGCGCTCCAGTAGTAGATGAAGACAATAATTTAGTGGGAATTATTTCTGAAAAAGACATTTTGCAACATATGTTTCCTAAAATAGATGAAGTGATGAATGGCACTCACCTAGATTTTGAAAATATGGAGCACAATTACAAAGACACAATGAATGTAAAAATAGGTGAAATCATGACTGAAAATGTAGCCAGCATTGATTTAGATGTGCCATGCCTTAAGGCGGCTTCTATTATGTGGTTGCAGAAGTTCAGACGAATTCCCGTTACACGTGAAGGCAAGCTTGTAGGTATAGTCAGTATTGGTGACGTACATCGCGCGATTTTTAAATCTTGTATGACAACATAGATTAACTCTTACGAATATTCTTATTGTTATCAATGTAAAATTCCCTAACCATGAATACTGCATTAAAAATTATATTAGTTGATGAGAACACTGGGCGTTCTGCGATGCTGCGTCGCGCCTTACAAGATAAAGGCCATGAAGTTATTTGCCGAATGGATAATTCCAGCCAGTTGCAAAATAGTAATGAAATGACGCACGCCGATGTGGTTATTGTTAACTCCGATATTCCTGATCAAGAGGTTTTTGCCAATCTTACAGACGTTAATAAAACCAAACCTAAACCGATTGTGATGTTTGCAGAGCAATCGGATTCTAAGATGGCAAATTCAGCCATTAAATCTGGTGTCAACGCCTATATTGTGGATGGCCTAGAAGAAAACCGTGTGCAACCTATCATTGACGTTGCCATGGCACGTTTTAGAGAATTTCAGGCGCTCAAAGACGAACTGGATGCAACACGCAGTCAGCTATCAGAGCGCAAAGTTGTAGAGAAAGCCAAGGGTTTGTTAATGAAGCACAAAGACATTAATGAAGACGATGCTTACCAATCTTTAAGAAAGATGGCTATGGATAAAAATAAGCGTATTGTTGATGTGGCAGAGAGCGTAATTAGTGCTTTTGAATTGTTAGATTAATCAAGTCTTACGGACCCATTTCCTCATCTAGCTTTTCAAATTCTTTATCAATCTCATCCATTTCATCTTCACCCCAATCTTCATCTTTTTTCGATTTTTTTGATTTCTTAGAACCTTTAGAGGGTTTTGAATCTTTGTCACTTTGTGCTTGTTCGGCTACTTTGTTTCTGCGTTTGATAATCGGCGCAAAGAACAAACCTGCTTCAAATAAAAGCCACATTGGGATGGCAATTAAAGTTTGCGAGACTGGATCAGGAGGCGTGAGTAGCATGCCCAATATAAAAGCACCAATAATCACATAAGGGCGATTTTTTTTAAGTTTTTCTACTGTCGTTGCACCAAATACAATTAGCAAGATTGTGGCAACCGGCACTTCAAATGCCACACCAAAAGCAAAAGAGACTTTAAGTACAAAGTCTAAATAGTATTGAATATCTGGAGTTAGATTAACAACTTCGGGCCCAATGGCCGATAAAAAACCAAACGCCACTGGAAACAAAATATAGAAGGAAAACAAGATGCCTGCGTAGAATAAAATAGTACTAGAGACGACCAGTGGCATTATCATTTTTTTCTCATGTTTGTATAGTGCAGGTGCGACAAAAGACCAGACTTGGTAGAGTAGATAGGGCATGGCCACATAGATGGCAAAAATAAACGCCATTTTAAGTGGTGTGAAAAACGGCGAGATAATACCAATTGCAATGATATTGGCATCAACTGGTAGAGCTTTAATTAAAGGATCTGCAATAAACGAATACACCTCATTTCTAAAAGGAAAAATTGCAACAAAAATGATAAGAATTGCAATAATTGAGCGTAGTAATTTGTCTCTTAGTTCAACAAGATGTTGAACAAAGGTCATCTCTTGCTCACCTTGGGTCATGATTTTCTTTCAACGTCTTTTTTTATTTGATCAAACGAGTCTTTAGTCTCGTCAAGAATATCGACAACATTGGCATTTTGATCTTCAATTTTCAAATGATCTTTAAGTTTGTCGGTTTCTAGCTCATCAGAGACTTCATCTTGAATCTTAGATACAAACTTTTTAATTTTGCCCACGTAAAGACC
Organism: uncultured Piscirickettsiaceae bacterium; assembly: GCA_964647705.1. Taxonomy (GTDB): domain Bacteria; phylum Pseudomonadota; class Gammaproteobacteria; order PS1; family Pseudothioglobaceae; genus CAZYIW01. The sequence goes on along the minus strand of CAZYIW010000017.1, from coordinate 17,443 downwards.
GGCCTTTCTAGCGATGGCTGGCATTCTTTCTGGGCCTACAACAAGAAGTGTAATGACCCCTACAAGGGCAAATTCCCAAAAGCCAACATCAAACATGGTTTATTTTTCTTTTTCTTCTTCTTTAACTACTTTGGCTTCAATCACATCTTCTTTTTTGTCGATTTTATCCTCACCTTCTTTCATGGATTTTTTAAAACCTTTGATTGCGCCACCTAAGTCGCCACCGATGTTTTTGAGTCGTTTACCACCAAAGATTAGCAGTGCAATAACAAGAATAATCAGTAATTCAGGTAATCCCCATCCCATATTTTTCTCCTATATAGTTTATTTATTTCGACTGGCTTTTTCTTCCAAGCCAGAGAGCCCAAACCTTGATGACAATGCGTCTTTAATTTCATCAATGTTAATATTTTTGAATCTTAACAGTACCATAGCATGAAACCATAAATCTGCCATTTCATGGATGATTTTATCTTTTTCTCCATCTTTTGCAGCCATAATCACTTCGGAAGACTCTTCGGCTATTTTTTTTAAAATAGAGTCCAACCCTTTATCATAGAGCGAAGCCACGTAAGATTCATCAATACTTGCATCTTTACGCTTCTCTAATACTTGCTCTAACTGGTTTAAGATGTCATCCATAAATGTCTTTTGGGTCTTTAATTACTTCAGCTACTGTTTTCCAACTCTGTTGATCCCACTTTTGAAAAAAGCACGAGATACGACCTGTATGACAGGCAATACCCCCTTTTTGTTCAACCTTGAGTAGAATAACATCATTGTCACAGTCTGTATAGATATCTTTAACGAATTGCGTGTGTCCTGATTCTTCGCCTTTAAACCACAGTTTTTTGCGTGAGCGAGAATAATAAACCGCTTGTTGCTTTTCAATAGTCAGGGATAAAGACTCTTGGTTCATCCAAGCAAACATTAGAATCTCCCCAGTCTTTGCATCTTGTGCAATCGCTGGTATTAATCCGTTTTCATCAAATTTTATTTGCTCTAATGCACTCACTCGATTCATCAACCTTAGATAAAATGATTGATTTTACTACCAGTGTCTATGGCATTGAAATTATTTGGCTTTGTGTCACTATGTTTGATTGGCATGAACTCTTTGGCCAATATAGAACCGATAACGCTAGAGAGTGAAAATACCCTGTATATTGTTGATGGGGACAGTGTCAGTATGCAAATGCGTATACAAGGAATCGACACTCCGGAGATTGGTCAGAAGTGCCAAAAAACCAAAAACTCTAAACTTATTCGTTGTGGCTACCTAGCCAAAGACTACCTACGTCAATTATTACAAAATCTACCAGGTAAGTTGATTATCGAGCCAATGGGTGTTGATCGTTATGATCGAATCTTGGTGCGAATCTACAAAGGCGAGGTTGATGTGGGTAGATTAATGGTAGAAGAGGGCATGGCTTTTTCATATAAAACTAATTATCAAAGAGAACAGGATAATGCTCGTATAGAAAAAATAGGTTTTTGGGGTTTTTTCAAACCCCCTATAAACCCATATAAATGGAGAAAAGAAAATCGCCAGTAATAATATTTACCTGAGTGTTACTAATTCTTCAGCACTTGTTGGGTGAATTGCCACAGTGTCGTCAAATTGCTTTTTGGTTGCACCCATCTTAATGGCTACGGCAAAACCTTGTAGCATCTCATCAGCACCATGCCCCATGATATGGCAACCAACGATTTTTTCGTTTTTTCCAATACAAACCAGTTTGAGTGCTGTGGTGGTTTTATGCTCAATCAGTGCGTCTGCCATTGGCGTAAATTCTGATTTATACACTTTAACTTGATCGAACTTTGCATTTGCCTCATCTTCAGTTAATCCAATTGTGCCAATCGGAGGATGCGAGAAAACCACAGTAGGGATATTATTGTAATTTAAGTGCCTATTTTTCATACCATTATATAGTCGATCAGATAAGCGCCTACCCGCAGCGATTGCAACTGGTGTAAGCGGTGTTCTTCCAGTGGCATCACCTAGAGCAAAGATGTTATCTATATTGGTTTTTTGAAATTTATTGGTTGGGATAAAGCCACACTGATTAACCTTAACACCGGCGTTTTCCAGCCCTAAATGTTGTGTCATTGGTGTTCTCCCAACTGCCCAGATAATTTGATCAAAACCAGAAAATTCACCTTTGTTAGTCATGAGTGTTTTATCTTTGGTTACTTTTTCAATATGGATATTGTGGTGGATTTTAATACCATGAGCCCTATAGTCTTTATCAAGCGTGGTCTGAATCATCTTATCAAAGCCTTTTAACAAGGTGTCAGCACGTCCAAATATCATCACTTCCGAGCCTAATGCATTCAAAACACCAGCCAGCTCTACACCAATATAACCGCCACCAACCACAGCTACTTTTCTAGGCAAATCTTCTAATTCAAAAAAACCATCAGAGGTAATACCATGTTGTGCACCTTCAATATGAGGCACAGTTGGTTCTCCGCCAGGAGATAAAACAATATGATCAGCACTATAGTGTTTTCCGTCAACCGAGACGGTATTTTTGTCAACCAATTTACCAAAACCATGTAGATAATCAATACCCAAATCTTCTAAATAACTATCGTACCAACTGGTTATTCCTTTGATGTAGTCATTACGACCTTCTTTGAGTTTTTTCCAAGAAAAATCTTTAACATCAAGATCAAAACCAAAACCAGATGCGCTGTTGATTTGTGTGGCGGTGTTGGCTGCAAACCACATTACTTTTTTAGGCACGCAGCCTACATTGACACAGGCACCACCAATAATTTTTACCTCAACTACCGCACATTTTTTGCCGTATTCACTGGCGCGCTCTACTGCTGATAACCCGCCTGAACCAGCACCAATTGCAATCATGTCGTAATCTGTTTTCATTTTTCTCCCAGTAATAAATTTAATATCCAGCCTTAAGGCTGGCTTCAATAAATTGATCTAAGTTGCCATCCAATACATCTTGCGTATTGGAAGACTCAACACCAGTACGAAGATCTTTGATACGTGATTGATCTAAAACATAAGAACGAATCTGATGCCCCCAGCCAATGTCTGATTTGGCGTCTTCTAACTCTTGATTTTCACTATTGCGTTTTTGTACTTCAAGCTCGTAAAGTTTAGATTTTAACTGTTTCATCGCTTGATCTTTATTAGCGTGTTGGCTGCGTCCATCTTGGCACTGTACTACGGTATTGGTGGGCAAATGCGTGATACGAACTGCAGAGTCGGTTTTATTCACATGTTGTCCACCTGCGCCAGAAGCACGATAGGTATCGACGCGAATATCAGCTTTGTTGATTTCAATATCAATATTATCATCGACTTCAGGGGAAACAAACACTGAACAAAAAGAAGTGTGGCGTTTACCATTGGCATTAAAAGGTGATTTTCTCACCAAGCGATGGATGCCGATTTCACTTCTGAGCCAGCCAAAGGCATAGTCACCAGAAAAGTGAATGGTGGCAGATTTAATACCGGCTACTTCACCAGGGGAAACTTCAATGAGCTTAACATTAAAATTGTGATCTTCACCCCAGCGTAAATACATTCTTAAAAGCATTTCTGCCCAATCTTGTGCTTCTGTGCCACCGGAGCCAGATTGAATATCTAGATAAGCGGAGTTACTGTCCATCTCACCACTAAACATCCTTTGAAATTCTAATTTTTCAAGTACAGTTTCTACTTGCTCTAAGTCACAGATAACACTATTGGCAGTATCCTCATCATTTTCATGGCTTGCCATATCTAATAGCTCTTTTGCGTCCGTTAAAACTGCATCTGATTTTTTAAAGGTTTGACAAATAGTCTCAAGTGTTGATTTTTCTTTTGCCAATGACTGAGCTTGATCGGGGTTGGACCAAATATCTGGATTTTCTAACTCTCGCAAAACTTCTTCAAGTCGCCTTTGTTTTTCCTCCAGTTGTAGGTGTGCTGAGAGTGTATGCGACCTGTCAATTAGGTCATCAATTTTTTGATAGAAAGGTGAGAGTTCCATAAAGCTTTATTTTATAAACAAAAAAAGCCCCAAATTGGGGCTTTTTTAAGTATTCAAATAAATTACTTTCTTAAACCTAAACGAGAGATTAGATCTGCATAAGCAGTTACGTCGTTATTTCTAAGGTAGGTTAATAACTTTTTTCTTTGTGATACCAAGCGCAACAGACCACGTCTTGAATGGTGATCTTTTTTATGTGTTTTGAAATGTTCTGTTAAGTGCTTGATGCGTGCGGTCAATAAGGCAACTTGAACAGGTGTAGAGCCAGTGTCATTAGCATCCGACTGATATTCTTTAATAATGGCTTGTGTATCAATTGACATAGGGTTAAAACTTTGTCTTAAAAAAAAGAACAAATTATACGCTATTTATACTGTGTGTTCTACCTCTTGGTTAAAAAATCAACGCTATTTAATAAAAGGACTCTTCTCCTTCAGGACGAGTTTTAAAGCGCTTATGTATCCATAAGTATTGTTCCGGTGCTTTTTTGATTTGTTTTTCGAGGATGGCGTTGGTTCTGCTCGCATCTACAACCGGATCTTTAGACGGGTAGTCATTTAGTGGGGCTTCGAAGCGCATCTTATAGCCATTTTCCCACCGGGTAAAAAAATACGGAATAACCACTGTATTTTTACCTTTAGCCAATCGAGCAGTGGCTGCAACGGTAGCAGTTTCTATGCCAAAAAAAGGTGCAAAAACCGAATTATTAATACCTAAGTCTTGATCGGGTGCGTACCAAATAGGTAGTGCGTTTTTGATGGCTTTCATCATTGAGCGGGTGTCTTTGGTTTTAATCATCACCGCACCATTTTTAATAAAGCTATCACGCATAGCTTTATCGAACAATTGATTATTCTGTGGCCGATAAATATTGGCAATTTGATGTTTGAGCAACAAGGCCCTACTACCCAACATCAGTGGCATAAAATGTCCAGCCAATAGCACAATACCTTTGTTATCTTCCAAAGCTTTGGTTAAGTAGTTTTCATTTTCAATACTCAAAAGTTTTTGTATTTTTTGACTCCCGCCAAAATAAGCATTGGCTGTTTCAAATAATGAAATACCAATGGCTTCAAAATGCTGTCTACACATTGCTTCTATTTGTGAGGTGTTTTTTTCTGGAAAACACCTTGAGATATTCACCATGGCAGTTTTGCGAAAATGTCCAAGCAGTGGATAGAGCAACCGACCAATGAGCTTGCCAAACAAGACTTGCAGTTTAAATGGCAGTTTAGCGCCGAGCTTCATCAAGGCGATTAAAACCCAAGTTGGATAAAATTTAGGGTGATAGAAATTGGGTTTTTTCATTAAAATAAAGTCATTCGTTTGATTTGTGAGTCTATTACCTATGCCCTTTATTGATAGGGATTTTATCAATGATTTAGCTGATAAAGTAGATATTGTTGATTTAATCAATAAACGTGTGCCTTTAAAAAAAGCGGGCAAAGATTACAAGGCTTGTTGCCCCTTTCATAATGAAAAAACACCTTCATTTACTGTCGCACCCAATAAGCAACTCTACCATTGTTTTGGCTGTGGAGAGTCTGGCGGTGTGATTGATTTTGTAATGAAGTTTGATCATCTCGAATTCAAAGAGGCCATTGAAACAATTGCTGCAGAATCCGGTATCAGTGTGGTTTATGATCAAAGTGCAAAACCCGTTGATGAGAGGTTCAAGCGTTATCGGGAATTGATGCAAAAGGTGTCGGCTTTTTATCGGCATCAGTCTAAACACTCACACGCCAAAAACAAAATTTTGGCTTATGCACAAAAACGCGGATTAACCCGAGAAATCACCAGTCGTTTTGAATTAGGCTTTGCACCACCAGGCTGGGACAATCTTTTTAACCACTTTAAAGAGAATCCACAAACTATTTCAGACTTAGAGACCATGGGAATATTGGTCGCTAAAAAAGACAAACACGATGAATATTACGACCGTTTTCGAGATCGACTTATGTTTCCGATTCATAACACAAAAGGGAATGTGATAGCATTTGGCGGACGAGTGTTGTCAGATCAAGACTCGCCTAAATACCTAAACTCTCCTGAGACACCTATTTTTTCTAAGTCGAGAGAGCTTTACGGGCTTTATCATGCGCGTAAGTATTCTCGTTCTATGGATTATATCTTGGTGGTTGAGGGTTATATGGATGTCATTGCACTTCACCTTGCAGGCATAACTCGCGTTGTCGCGACGCTTGGCACAGCCACGACTTCACAACACCTGCAAACTCTAGCCAAATCAACAAACACCATTATCTTTTGTTTTGATGGTGATAAGGCAGGCAAAAATGCCGCGTGGAAAGCACTGCAAATCGCCTTAGGTGAGATGCAATCAGGATTGGTTGTTAAATTTTTATTCTTGCCAGATGGAGAGGACCCAGACACATTGGTCAAAAAAGAATCTCTAAAAGCATTTGAGTTGCGTATTGAAAATGCACATACTCTGTCTAAATTTTTATTTGAACAGATCAAGTCTGAGCTCGACTTTGACACCATTGAAGGCAAAACTTTGTTTTTAGAAAAAGTCGCAGAATTAATTCAATTGGTAAATTACGAAGTATATCGTGAACAGTTAATTGAAGGAACAGCACAAATACTTGGGCAGAGTGTGTTACAAGTAAAAACAGCACTTAAAAATCAACAATTAAAAAAAATACCCACAAAAACATCCAAAGCTCAAGAGTTTGAATCTATTGATAGAACGATTGATTTAAAAGTAAATGATACATTCACAAAACAAGCTTTAAATCAGCCAAAGATCAGTCAAAGTAAAACGCTTATGACACGTATGATACGACTCATAATACATTATCCTATTTTGGCGGATGGAACCGTGGAGACCCGCGTTAGAAAACTCGAAAATACTCAGGTTTTGCTTGAATTAGTCAGATCTGCTCAGATGGATGAGCAGATTAGTAAAGAAGCGTTGATTAAACCCTTTGAAAAACAAATCCAAACTTACCAGCGCCTTAAAGAGCTTTCCTTGCCACTTAACCCATACCTAAGTGAGAAGCAAGCAAAGGCAGAATTTTTATCCGCTTTAATGGCGATGGAAGATTTGGTAGATAGTCAAAAAATAAAAAACAGGATTCCCCGTGCGCAAACCGCAGATGAGCAAAAGGCATTGATGGAAAAGATTCAAAAAAATAAAAAACGTTAGCTATTTATTGGCTAATAGTTTCAAAGATGAGTCATTGTTGAGAATATCGTTCATAGCATGTTGAAATGTCATTGATGCAGAATTTGCACCTCCACACTTATCTTGCTTATTAGGATCCCAGTACGTATAGCATTTTTTAGGATGATCTAACCTAACAGCCATAATATATTTTGGATTTTTCACCGGTACAAAGCCAGTAAAAAAAGTACGTTTAGCGCCTTTTTTACTATAACTACCATCAACTACCATCTCGGCTGTACCTGTTTTACCCGCAACTTCATAGCCTTTAATTCTGGCTCTATAGCCTGAACCTTCCCAAGACACAACATTATCTAATAATGTGGCAATTTTTTCAGTGGCTTCTGGGCTAAATACCTGAGTTTTATGAGAACTTAGGGCGGTGTTATCAACCAACTTCAACGGCAATATTGCGCCGTCATTTGCAAACACCAAATAAGCTCTAGCAAGTTGTGCCAGATTGGTTTCCATAGGGCCATGGCCAAATGACAGGGTGCGTTTATCTGCCAAGCTCCATTTGCTATGATGTTTTAGTGAACCAGGGCTCTCAACACTTGGCAAAAGACCAAGAGGTTGCCCAAAGCCAAGCTTTTGCCATGCGCTATGCATGTCTTGCTTTGTTAGCCTCTCACTAATATTGACAGTGCCTAGATTATGTGATTTTTGCAAGATCTTTTTAACCGTGATGGCGTTACCATGTCTTTTGGCTTTTTTATCCGATATTATGTGACCAATTGATTTGCTTACATCAATAAGTTCATCTTGATTAAGAGAAATTTTGCCTTGTTCCAAGGCCAACAATAGGGTAAAGGGCTTCATGGTTGAGCCTGGCTCTACCTTGTCTTGAAGCGCACGGTTTCTCCAATGTTGTGGGTTATAAATCGTTTTATCATTTGGGTCATCGGCAGGGTAGTTGGCCATTGCTAAGACCTCGCCATTAGGTGCCAATACAATTGCAGAGCCTGAGTTTGCATCGTGTTTTTCAACTGAATGTTTAATGGCTTGATATGCATGAAATTGAATATCAGTATCAATGGTTAATTTAATGCTATCACCATGTCTTAACTTTTGTATTGTTCTGGGATTGAAAAAAGCATTTTTTTCATTGCCGTCGTATTGATATGAGACTATCCCATCTTGACCAGATAACACATGATCAAATTCACTTTCAATACCAGAAACACCTCTATTATTTGCGTCAATAAAGCCGATAAGAGGCCCCATCGATGCTGATTTAGGATAATAACGACGTTCATCATCTCTGAGAACAACACCTTGGCCTACGCTTCGTTTTTTACATCTTTCAACCATTTGATAGTTGTCCTTATCTCCGACAATGCCTAATAGACGCATACCTGATTCTAATAGAGTGGGTTTTTGTAATTGTTTTAGAGTTTGGCAGATATTATATTTTTGACTCTTAAATGATTTAATTTTTGCCAGGATTGGATTGGTGAGTTCCAAATCTTTCTTGATGATGAGATAGCGGCTATTTATTGCGCGTTTTTCTTCGATGATATTTTTGAGTTTTTTCTCAGACATCTCCAATGCATTAGCCAAAGGCGGGATAAATTCATCATTAATCATGCTCGGGTCTAGTTGTACCTTTTTATAGAGCAGACTCGATGCCAAAATTTTATTATTTCTATCAACAATGTCACCGCGTCTGGCGGTTTGTTTTTGTTCGAATTTGGTTTGTTCTACCCCACGTTGTTGTAATGAAACACTTCCTGCAGATTGCGCATGAATAGTGACAATACGAAAACCAAAACTTAATAAGAAAAGCACAAAAACATATTTAAAAAAACCTTGTCTATGCCAATAGTTTTGTGTCCTTGAAAATAATAGAAATTTTTTAGTCATAACTTCATCTCTTTTATTTCAATAGGTCTGATCATTTGTAATTTCTGTTTGGCAGTTTGTTCAATACTCTTACCGCTGATTTTTTCTGAATGTTTAGAGAGTAATTGTTTATTCATGGCTACAATTTGATGATTTTGTTTGCTTAGACTTTTAATTTGTTGGTAGAGTTGGTAGTTATGGTTATTCCATACGATTACCAACAAAGCAAAAACAAAACTTAGTAACGCCAGTACTATATTAAATTTGATTTTGTTTATTGATCTTAGCACTTTTCTGCCACTCTTAATATTGCACTTCTTGCTCTTGGATTTGTTTTAATTTCATCGTCGCTAGGCACTTGTTTGCCTAAATCCTTTAAAACGACTTGCTCAATTTGATCGTTAGATACCGGCAGCCCTTTTGGCAAGGGTTTCGGGCGAGAATTTTTTTGAATAAATTGCTTTACAATTCTATCTTCAATGGAATGAAAGGTAATAACAGCCAATCGTCCTTTTTTAGACAATAAATGAATAGTGTGCTCTAATACTGTTAAGAGTTCTTGTAATTCTTGGTTAATAAAAATACGAATAGCCTGAAATGATCTTGTGGCAGGGTGTTTATTTTTTTCTTTACGAACAACAGAGCTGATAATTTGGGCTAAATCAAACGTGGTTTCAATAACTTTTTGTTTTTGATAGATTTTGATGGCTTTAGCAATTTGACGACTTTTTTTCTCTTCCCCATACTCGTATAAGACTTTGGCAATTTCTTCTTCGTTGGCTTGTGCCAGCCAAACTTTAGCACTAAGATCACTGGATTGATCCATGCGCATATCCAAAGGGCCATCGCGCAGAAAACTAAAACCACGATCGGCATTATCAAGTTGTGGAGAGGAGACACCTAAATCGATTAGAATGCCATTAATTTTGCCAATTAAATGTTGTGCTTCGACCACGTCTTTAATATTGCTAAATGTGCAATGTAGCAATTCCAATCTGTTGTCACTAAACTTAGATTTGGCGTAATCAATCGCGCTTTTATCCCGATCAAGAGCAATGATACGACCCGATTGAGAAAGTTTTGTAAGAATGCCTTTTGTATGCCCACCTCGCCCAAAAGTCGCATCCACATAAATTCCATTTTTTTCGATATTTAAGCCTTTGATGGATTCATCAAACATCACAGATTGGTGATGGTGGGCGTTCATAGCGACAATTGAGATACTTCTATAGGTATTTGCTCTTTTTTACTTAGCGAATCAAGCGTGCTGATTTGCTTGTGCCACGCGTTTTCACTCCAAATTTCAAAATTATGGCCTTGTCCACTAAGTACAATTTTCTTTTCTAGTTTTGCGTAATCTCTCAGTGCAATGGGTATCAGAACTCGTGATGCCTTATCTAGCTCGCAATCATTGGCATGACCAATAAGCTTTCTTTTGAGTCTTTTGGTATGGACGTTCAGCGATGGCAGCTGACTAACTTTTTCTTCTAACTTTTGCCAATCTGGCAATGGGTATAGAAGCAGACAATCGTCATCTGGGTGAATGCTGAGCACCATCTTTCCTGAACAAATTTTTTCGATTTGCTCCTGATGACGTGTTGGAATCTTGACTCTTCCTTTCGCATCAACTGTTAAATTATGAACGCCTCTAAACATATCCCCCGGGGTATTGTCTTACATTATCATGCTATAGCTTAATAATAGGACAACAGTAGATGAAAAATAAATAAAAGTATGTAGAGCTAGTTGCATATTTCCCCCTCATAAACGGTGATAAATTAATAATACTAAGTGCCATTTTGCACTTTTTCCCCTCAAGTTACTTTAAAAAACATTTTATACCACTTTGTAACACTTTTAACCACTAATTTATAAAAATACATGATAACGTGTAAGTTAGAACTTTATTGTTTCTTCTATATGAAATTATTATTCATATTGTGGAAATATTAAATTATTTAATTCTTAATTCGTGGTGTAGAATGTTTACAAATTAAGATATCAACCAAAGTCGTTGGGGAAGGTATGGACTATCATTTAATTCACAAAGATTCAATTCCGACTGTGCTTGAGAAGGCTAGGCAATATCGCTCATTGCTAGAGCCTGATTTGGCAATCAGTATTTGTATTGATGTGTTTGCGGTTGACCCAGATAATCAAGATGCATTGGTTATCTATATATTGGCACTTACTGACCAATATTCACATCAGAATTCCAAACCAGAGCCTAAGAAAATAACCGAGGCAATTACAAAACTCTCTTCAGAATTTCATCAAATTTATTACACGGGTATTTATTTGGAAAGAAAAGCCAGAGCGTTACTAAAGAATCCTATGTCTCGTTCATTCGCATACGAAGCTTTTATGGACGCTATTGCAAAATATAAAGTGGCGGAAAAGATGGCACCAGATCATTGTTCAGATCCAATATTGCGCTATAACAGCTGTGTTCGAACCATACAGAAGGAAAACTTACAACCCAGAGCGGAATTTGATGAACTCTATTAAGACTATTGAGCTTAAAAAGACCATGGCTATTGTTGGCTTGGCTTGGTTTGTCTATGTGATTTTTCATCTATTAACTCTCATAGATTTTCACTACGATGTGATTGGTTTTAATCACTATCATGCTTGGCTCAATCAACTCTCAACTTATCAGTTCTTAATAGCGATACTACTTGCTTCATTAATACTACATGTATATGTTGGGATGAGTCGCCAAACGGCAAACAACCACTGCAGGGGCACACCCTATCAAAAACCTTATCCAAAACAAATTCCTAGATGGGTTGCTTGGTCTGGGGCCTCAATATTATTGGCTTTTATCATTTTTCATTTCATACAAATGCGTACGTTAGACGAGTCTAATTTACACCAGCAATTGGTGGAGATTTTTTCTCAGCCAATGATGACTTTGATTTATTTATTGGGTACAAGTGCTCTTTGTGCACACTTGCACCATGGTTTGAGTAATGTTTTGCAGACTTTAGGTATTACTGCAAAAGTTTTTTCTACCAGTGTGTTGTTAATTGTGGGTTTTCTATTTATAGGTTTTATTTCTATTCCAGTGAGTGTGTATGTTAAATAGTCATGAACCAGCTGGCCCTTTAGAGAACCGCTGGAAAAAGTATTTATTTGATTTGGCCTTAGTGGCGCCACAAAACCGTGCCAAACACAAGGTAATTGTAATCGGCACAGGCCTTGCAGGTGCTTCTCTTTGCGCCAGTTTGGGTGAAGCAGGATACCAAGTGAGTTCTTTTTGTTTTCAGGATTCCCCTAGAAGAGCGCATTCTATTGCCGCACAAGGTGGTATTAACGCTGCCAAGAATTATCAAAACGATGGCGATAGTGTCTGGCGTTTATTTTATGACACTATTAAGGGCGGTGATTTCAGAGCAAGAGAGTCAAACGTATATCGTTTGGCAGAGCTTAGCACCAGTATTATTGATCAAGCCGTTGCACAAGGCGTACCTTTTGCAAGAGAGTACAGTGGCTATTTGGCTAACCGCTCTTTTGGTGGTACCCAAGTCTCAAGAACTTTCTACGCAAAAGGACAAACTGGACAGCAGCTTCTTTTAGGTGCCTACTCTGCCATGAGTCGTCAAATTGAAGCAGGTAAGGTGACTCATCATTCGCGCAGTGAAATGTTAGATATTATCATCATTGATGGGAGAGCAAGAGGTGTGGTGGTCAGAGACCTCACGACAGGAAATTTATCGACACATACTGCTAATTGTGTGGTCCTATGTACGGGCGGTTACTCTAACGCCTACTATTTATCAACAAACGCCAAGGGTTGTAATACATCTGCTGCATGGAGAGCGTTCAAACATGGTGCGTTTTTTGCAAATCCAAGTTTTACCCAGATTCATCCAACCTGTGTTCCGCCAACAGGTGAAAATCAGTCAAAGCTTACTTTAATGAGTGAGTCACTTCGAAATGATGGACGTATTTGGGCGCCTAAAAATAAAAAAGATTGTGAAAAAGATCCGGCACAGATAAAAGAACAAGACAGAGATTACTTTTTAGAAAGAATGTATCCATCTTTTGCCAATCTGGTGCCTCGTGATGTGGCTTCAAGAGCGGTTAAGTTAATCTGTGACGAAGGGCGTGGTGTGGGTAGCAAAATTCACGGAAAGCGCTTAGGTGTCTATCTTGATTTTGAAGACGTTATCAAGCGTATTGGCAAGGACAGTGTCGAAGAGAAATATGGCAATTTGTTTGAAATGTATGAACGTATTACTAACGATGACCCATACAGCACACCGATGAAAATTTATCCCGCGCCACACTACACCATGGGTGGTTTATGGGTAGATTACAATTTAATGACCACAATTAACGGTTTATTTGCTGGCGGAGAGTGTAATTTTTCAGACCATGGTGCGAACCGTCTTGGCGCATCTGCTTTGATGCAAGGCTTGGCTGATGGATATTTTATCCTGCCACAGACAGTTGCAAACTATATCGCGAGAAATACACTAGAGCCAGTTGATGAGAAACATGAACAAGTGCAAAAAGCATTGGCCAATGTGGAAAAAAGAATTGATCGACTGATGCAGGCACCCGATGCCAAACATTCCCCTGAATACTTCCATCAAAAGCTGGGTAAGATTCTTTGGGACACTTGTGGCATGTCAAGAGAAAAATCAGTTTTGAAAAAATCACTCAAAGAGATTGAAAAGTTAAAAGATGATTTTTGGAAAAACATCAAAGTGACAGGTGTTGATAAAGACCTTAACCAGACACTCGAGCGAGCAGGGCGCGTGGCCGATTTTATTGAACTGGGTTTGTTAATGTGTCAAGACGCCATTAGTCGTGAGGAATCATGTGGCGCACATGCACGTGTTGAACACTTGTCTGAAAATGGTGAAGCCAAAAGGGACGATAATAATTTTTCTTATGTTGCGGCTTGGGAATTTATGAACAATGAAGCAGCCAAATTACACAAAGAGCATCTTCATTTCGAATTTGTACAACCAAGCATTAGGAGTTATAAATGAATTTTATACTTCATATTTGGCGTCAAAAAAATACCTCAACTCCAGGTAAATTCGTAACCTATGAAATAGACAACATAGATGCTGACACCTCCTTTCTAGAGATGTTGGACCAACTTAATGAACAACTCATTAATAAGGGGCAAGACGCTGTTGTATTTGATTATGATTGTCGTGAAGGTATTTGTGGCGCTTGTTCTTTGGTAATTAACGGTTATCCACATGGAGAAAAAAGTGCAACCACAACTTGTCAGTTATATATGCGCGAATATGAAAGTGAACGTGAGCTCTGGATAGAGCCATGGCGTGCGAATAGCTTTCCAGTTATTAAAGATCTTACCGTAGATCGATCAGCGTTTGACCGTATTATTCAATCTGGTGGGTATGTGTCGGTACACACAGGTTCAGCCCCTGAAGCCAATAACATACTGGTCGCAAAAAAACATGCCGATGAGGCTTTTCATGCTGCCGAATGTATCGGTTGTGGTGCCTGTGTGGCAGTTTGCCCGAATGCCAGCGCTTCTTTATTTGTTTCAGCCAAAATTTCTCATTTAGCACTGCTACCTCAAGGACAAGTTGAATCTAAAAAACGAGCTAAAAAAATGCTTGAAAGCATGGAGAAAGAAGGTTTTGGAAGCTGTTCAAATCATCGGCATTGTGAGCGAGTTTGCCCTAAAGGCATTTCTTTGGTAAATATCACTCGAATGAATCAAGCATTAAGCTAGATTCTGAATCTCATTGATTAAATTTTTAGTAATCTGCGCAGATGTATCAAAATCGTTTTGTTCTTTAGGATTAAATTTGAGTTCGATAATGCGCTCAACACCGCCTGAACCTAATACAATAGGCACTCCAATAGCAATATTTTGATAACCGTACTCTCCTTCAAGAATAGCAATGCAAGGCAATAAGCGATGTTTATTAAAAACAATGGCTTCAACCATACTAGCAACTGCTGCGCCAGGTGCATCATATGCACTGGACTTTTGTTTCAGGTTAAGAATCTCAGCGCCACCGTCTCGAGTACGTTGAATAATATGTTCAATGGTTTTAGAATCTAATAGGTGTTCGATTGAGATGCCTCCAATTGTTGTGAATCGTGGTAGTGGCACCATACTATCACCATGACCACCCAAAACCATGGCTTGAACATCGTTAATTGAGTAGTGTGTCTCCATTGCAATAAAATTCGACATGCGCATTGAGTCTAGGATACCGGCTTGACCCATGACTCGATTACGTGTCCAACCGGTTTTTTGACTGGCATAAAAAGTTAAAATATCAACTGGGTTAGATACCACGATAACATAAGAGTTGGGAGCGTGTTTTATCACCCCGTCCATAATTTGATCAATAATTTTAATATTAACAGCCAGAACATCAGATCTGTCCATGCCTGGCTTTCGAGGCAGTCCGGCAGTAATGATAACAATATTAGAATCTTGGATTTGTGCGATATCGCTACTACCTGATAATTCGGTGTCAAAGTGATAAACACTCGATGTTTCTTGAATATCCAGTGCAACACCTTTGGCATATTGATCATCAAGGTCGATAAGAACAATGTGTTGCGCCATCTGACCAATAGCCAACATTTGAGCGGTAGATTCACCCACACGACCTGCGCCAACAATACTTATTTTATTCACCATGTGCATTTTCCAATTATATTCACTATGGATAACCTCTAGTATAATTCATATTATTTATCAAAGTAACTCAAAATGAGCAAAGAATTTCATGAGCAAGCTCTTGAATATCATAGAGCACCAAGACCAGGTAAGATTTATGTTTCTTCACATAAGTCATTAGAGACACATGAAGAGCTAGCGCTGGCCTATACGCCTGGTGTGGCTGCCCCTGTAAGAGAAATTGCCAAGAATGAATCCTTGGTTTATGATTTTACCGCCAAAGGCAATTTGGTGGCTGTTGTGAGTGACGGGTCTGCGGTGCTAGGTCTGGGCAATGTTGGTCCATTGGCTGCAAAACCAGTGATGGAAGGCAAAGGGGTTTTATTTAAACGCTTTGCTGATATTGATGTTTTTAATATCGAAGTCGATACTCAAGATGTCGATGAGTTTGTGCAAACGGTAATAAATATTGCCCCAACTTTTGGTGGCATTAACTTAGAAGATATTGCGGCTCCTCGTTGTTTCGAGATTGAGAAAAAATTAATCGATGCACTGGATATACCGGTATTTCATGACGACCAGCATGGCACAGCCATTATTATCGCAGCAGGGCTTTTAAATGCATTGGAAATTCAAGGAAAGAAACTAGAAGAAGCCAAACTGGTCTGCCTAGGTGCAGGTTCAGCAGGTATTGCAACACTTAATTTATTATGTGATTTAGGCTTGTCTAAAGAAAATATATTACTAGTAGATAAAGAGGGTATTGTTTCAACTCAGTCAAAAGAATTGTCTAAAGAAAAGTCTCAATATGCTGCTCAAACAGATAAAAAAACATTGTCAGAAGCAATGCAGAATGCTGATGTTTTTATAGGTGTTGCAGCGGCCAATCTAGTCACCCAAGATATGCTACGTTCAATGGCTGATAATCCTATTGTATTTGCTCTATCAAATCCAGATCCTGAAATCTTGCCAACCGATGCACATGCAGCACGAGAAGATTTGATAATGGCTACAGGACGTAGTGATTTTCCAAATCAAGTTAACAACGTTTTGGGTTTCCCGTTTATTTTTAGAGGGGCTCTAGATGCCAGAGCAAGTAAGATTAATACCGAGATGATGATTGCCGCTGTTCATGCATTAAAAGATTTGGCCAAAACACCAGCACCAGAAGAAGTATTGCAAGCGTACAATATTGAAAACCTAGAGTTTGGTAAAGATTACATTATTCCAAAACCTTTTGATCCTCGGTTAATAAGCCATGTGCCCAAAGCGGTATTTGAGGCTGCAAAAAACACTGGCGTGGCAAGAGTTTAAACCAGTCAATTCAAAACACAAAAAAAAATAAAAAACCACTTTTAAGCCCTTGCTAATAAAAAATAGCTATGGGATAATACCTGATTGCTTTTTTTGGAGGGGTTCCCGAGTGGCCAAAGGGAACAGACTGTAAATCTGTCGGCTCTGCCTTCGAAGGTTCGAATCCTTCCCCCTCCACCATAAGCAATTGGGATTTGCGGGTGTCGTATATTGGTATTACCTTGGCCTTCCAAGCCAATGAGGTGGGTTCGATTCCCATCACCCGCTCCAAGTGGAGAGGTTGTGCTCACCTAGCTCAGTCGGTAGAGCACTTCCTTGGTAAGGAAGAGGTCGCCGGTTCAAGTCCGGTGGTGAGCTCCAAGTTTAGGGTGACAATTAATTTTTAAATAAATATAGCATAGGGGAAAAACATGTCAAAAGAAAAATTCGAAAGAACCAAACCCCACGTTAACGTGGGTACTATCG
>CAZYIW010000016.1:0-26787 GCA_964647705.1 uncultured Piscirickettsiaceae bacterium | reverse complement strand
CGGCCACTGGGGATATTAATATTTCACAAAACTTGTTGCGCCTTTTAAATCAAACCGAAAAGCTAAGCACTGAACATGGTGACAGTTACCTGTCAACCGAGTTGTTTTTATTGGCAATGATAAAAGGCGACGACACAACAACAAAAATACTGAAAAATCATGGCGTCAATGAAAAAAACCTGAGCGCTGCGATTGACAACTTAAGAGGAGGTGAAACAGTGAATGATCAAAACGCAGAAACACAAAGAGAAGCACTCAAAAAATACACATTGGACTTAACCGAACGCGCCACAGATGGCAAGCTTGATCCTGTGATTGGTCGCGATGGTGAGATTCGTCGTGCGATTCAGGTATTACAACGACGCACAAAAAACAACCCAGTTTTAATTGGTGAACCCGGTGTGGGTAAAACCGCAATTGTTGAAGGCTTGGCGCAACGAATTGTCAACGGTGAGGTGCCCGAGGGGCTTAAAAATAAACGCGTATTGTCATTGGACATGGCAGCACTTGTTGCAGGTGCTAAGTATCGCGGTGAATTTGAAGAACGTTTAAAAGCCGTACTGAAAGAATTAGAAGCCGAACAAGGACAAGTAATTTTATTTATTGACGAATTGCACACCATGGTGGGTGCCGGCAAAACCGATGGCGCCATGGATGCAGGCAATATGCTAAAACCTGCACTTGCTCGTGGTGAGCTACACTGTATGGGTGCCACCACATTGGATGAATATCGTGAATACATTGAGAAAGATTCAGCATTGGAACGTCGTTTCCAAAAGGTGTTGGTGGACGAACCATCCGAGGAAGACACCATTGCTATCTTACGTGGCTTAAAAGAACGCTACGAGGTGCACCATGGTGTAGAGATTACCGATCCAGCCATTATTGCAGCCACCACTTACTCTCAGCGTTATATTACTGACAGACAACTGCCTGATAAGGCCATTGATCTGATTGATGAAGCAGCGTCACAAATTCGCATGGAGATTGATTCTAAGCCAGAATCAATGGACAAGCTTGATCGTAAATTGGTGCAACTCAAAATTGAGCGTATGGCGCTTAAAAAAGAAAAAGACAAATCTTCCAAAGAGCGTCTAAAAGAGCTTGAAGGCAATATTAAAAAACTTGAAAAAGAATATGCAGACTTGGAAGAGGTTTGGAAAAAAGAGAAATCTCAGGTACAAGGCGCACACCATCTAAAAGAAGAATTAGAACAAGCCAAAGCCGAGCTTGAAGCAGCCAATCGTAATAACGATTTAGCGAAAATGAGTGAGTTGCAATATGGCAAGATTCCAGAGCTTGAAGGCAAAATTGAACAAGCCGAATCATTGGGTGGCGAAGACATGACACTGCTACGTAACAAAGTCACTGAAGATGAAATAGCCCATATTGTTGCGCGTTGGACAGGCATCCCAGTGGACAAGATGATGGAAGGCGAAAAAGACAAACTCCTGCAAATGGAACAAATTATCCACAAGCGCTTGGTTGGTCAAGACAAAGCTGTGAAAGTTATCTCTGATGCGGTGCGCAGATCGCGTGCAGGGCTTGCTGATCCTAATCGTCCAGATGGCTCGTTTATGTTTATGGGGCCAACCGGTGTGGGTAAAACCGAACTGACCAAAGCTTTGGCTGATTTCTTATTTGATACTGAACAAGCCATTGTGCGTGTTGACATGAGTGAGTTTATGGAAAAACACTCAGTGGCTCGCCTCATTGGTGCGCCACCTGGTTATGTGGGTTATGAGCAAGGTGGTGTATTAACTGAGGCAGTTCGCAGAAAGCCTTACTCTATCATTTTGCTTGATGAGGTTGAAAAAGCACACCCGGATGTGTTTAATATTCTTTTGCAAGTGTTGGATGATGGTCGTCTAACCGATGGACAAGGCAGAACGGTTGACTTTAAAAATACCGTCATTGTGATGACATCAAACCTTGGATCACACCTTATTCAAGAAAACCCTGGCAAGGACATGACCAGCGAGCTTACAAAAATAGTGGGTGAGCATTTCCGTCCCGAGTTTGTCAATCGTATTGATGAGATAGTGGTTTTTAACAACCTTGAAAAAGAACAAATCAAAGGCATTGCCAAACTGCAGATTGATATTCTTAAGTCTCGTCTTGCAGATCTGGATTTAAATCTTGAGCTAACAGACAAGGCAATGGATATGATTATTGACAGAGGTTATGATCCTGTTTTTGGCGCCAGACCACTAAAAAGAACAATTCAGCAACTGCTGGAGAATCCGCTGTCTCAGAAGATTCTATCTGGAGAATTTTTACCTGGATCTACTGTTAGTGTGGATGTTGGTAACAATGAACTGGTATTTTCTTAACAACTAAAAAATGGGGTTTTAAGCCCCATTTTTTATATAATTAATTGATTTTTATACAATTTTTTTTGACAAGAGTATTTTTTTGTATTAGTATGCCATCAAACTAGTTATATTTTTATAAGATGCTTATTTATTTTGCGTGGTTTGTTGTTTCTTTATTTTTGTCATTCTTGTTGGCAAAAATGATTTCTGTGCATTATAAAAAAAGATCTATATTTCACCCTTATCGCAGAATCTATAAAAAGTGTTTTTGGTGTATTTTCATACCATCAGGTGTTCTTTCTCCTGTTGTTTATGCACTAACATTTTCATAAATAACCACATTCAAGCAATAAAAAATCACCATATGTTGATATAATCAAGCTTATGGATGATTATCTAAAAATTGCCAGAAACGGCCTGTGGAATAATAACCAAGCCTTAGTGGCTTTATTGGGTTTGTGCCCTCTTTTAGCGGTTACCAATAATGTGGTCAATGCCATTGGCTTAGGATTGGCTACAACTTTTGTTCTGATTGCTTCAAATGTGACTATCTCGCTTTTTCGAAAGCAAATTTCAAACGAAGTTCGTATTCCGATATTTGTACTACTGATTGCCTCTTTTGTGACTATTGTTGAGTTGATTATGCAATCGTATTTTTATGATTTGTATTTGATTTTGGGGATTTTTGTGCCACTGATTGTAACCAATTGCGCTATATTGGGCAGAGCTGAAGCATTTGCTAGCAAAAATAGTTGGGACAAATCCTTATTAGACGGCTTGATGATGGGCATTGGATTTTCAGTGGTGTTGATAATCTTAGGCGCAATGCGTGAGGTGATTGGCTCTGGCACGCTATTCGATCAATCTGCTATTTTGTTAGGTTCTGTAGGAGAGCAATTAAGCGTACGCTTGTTTGAAGATTACCAAGGCACACTATTGGCAATCCTACCACCAGGTGCTTTTATTGGTTTGGGGTTTATTGTTGCCATTAAGAATGCCATTGATTTAAAATCAAAAAAATCAGCAATTATTGTTACACAAATGGAGAAAGCATGAAAAAACTAATCGCTTTATTTTTATCTAGCTTAGCATTGATGGCCAATGCCGAAGGTGAAAAAACCAAAGAGGTTTTTATCTCGCCCGGTGTGGTTTCTGTTGAAGTTATGCACAAAGGCAAAGCCGTTAAACTCCAACGTAACCAAGACAAAGAAAACACCATCTCCAGTTTTTATCTAAAAACTGCACGTGGAAAAATACAACCCATGCATCCATTTGCCCCCCATGCGGTGGAAACCATTGGCGAATTGGATATGATTGAATATGTCAAACAAAAGTCAGCTGGTGATGAAAGTATTGTCGTGATTGACACGCGCACACCAAGCTGGGTAGCCATCTCAGGTGGTATCCCGACAGCCATCAATATCCCATATACAAAGTTTAAAAACAAAGGCAAAGCGTTAGAAATCATGGAGGACGAATTGGGTGTGCAAGTGGATGACACCTTTGACTTTACTTATGCCAAAACTTTGGTGATGTATTGTAATGGCGTTTGGTGTGGACAAACACCCGCTGCGGTCAAAGCCCTATTAAGCTATGGCTATCCAGCTGCAAAAATCAAATATTTCCGTGGTGGTATGCAAAACTGGAAATCTTTAGGATTGACCACGGTTAATTTATAGCATTTGAGCACTATTGATGACTATCTATCCACTGGTGCAGAAGACATTGCACCACTGTTATCTTTAGCACTTCAAAAAAACACAGCGCAGATTTATGCGCAGCCGAAATACCAACTCAACACCCAAGAAAAAAATCTGCTTGATTCGCTGATTGAAAAAAGATCTAGTGGCATCCCATTTGCTTATTTATCGGGTACCAAGGGTTTTTATCATTTAGATTTTCAGGTTACGCCTGATGTTTTGATTCCAAGACCTGAAACAGAATTATTAATTGATATTGCCCTAGATTTATTTCCAAACAAACAAAAGCCTTGTGATGTTTTGGATTTAGGAACAGGCAGTGGTGTCATTGCCATCACCTTGGCAGACAAAAACCCAAACTGGCATGTGACCGCCGTCGATTTATCAAAACAAGCACTCGATATTGCCAAAAAAAACGCCACAACCAAGATTGATTTTATCCAAGGCAGCTGGTTTGAGCCCATTGTCAATCAAAGTTTTGATTTGATTGTCTCTAACCCACCTTATATTAAAGAAAACGACCCTTATCTTGAAAAACTAAAAAATGAACCAACCTCTGCTCTGGTTTCTGGAAAAAGTGGTCTGAATGATATCAATACGATTATCAACCAAGCGCCAAAATACCTTAAACCTCATGGTTATTTGCTAATGGAACACGGTTATGATCAACAAGATAAGGTTGTTGATTTATTAAAAAAAGAATTTAAAAATATTTTAAGATTTAAAGATTACAATCAAAATGATCGCGCTGTGCTAGCACAGATTGCCTAAATTGCTATTGCTTGGTGTTTGTTTTTGATTTTTTTAGCGAGCTCATGAGCTTCTTCCCATAGTTTGAGTCCACTTCACAATATTTTTCTTGTTGGGTAAAGTAATCTTCCTCAACCCAAGTTGTTGATTCCTTAAATTTCACCGCACGTTCGCTACCGGTATATACCACCGTGTTGTCGTTATAGATGGTGATGTATTTATCTTGATAATAAATCCCTTTATCAGCATGGGCAGTGGCTGAGAGTATTAAAAAAGCAAAAAATCCAATATTTTTCATCATCATGCACTCATTCTACAATTCATTTTTAACTGAATCAAGAAATTTTAAATAAAATTCTAGGCAAATATTATTACTACTTTTATTGTTTTTTATCCGTATTTACAATATTTCACGCCATAGATGGGAAAACGAAATAAAATGAAGTTGGTCTGTAAGCCGGGTTCTGTAATTGATGGTCATTCATCTGGGATGTTTGTCACCAAACACCTCAAGCACTCTACCCGATGACTTGGCGAGCCACCTCATCATCATCCTATTTGAGCTTGCTCCAAGTGGGGTTTACCTTGCCACGGTTGTCACCAAACGCGCGGTGCGCTCTTACCACACCTTCTCACCCTTACCTGCATGCAGGCGGTCTAAATCTCTGCAGCACTTTCCGTTATGTCGCCATACCTAGCCGTTAGCTAGCACTTTGCTCTATGGAGCCCGGACTTTCCTCTAAAAGACAAGCTTTCAGCGACCATCCGACCAACTTCAATGGCTAATTATACTTAACTTGTAATTGTTGAAAAATGCTGTGGATATTATTGCCCTGTGGATCCACTGCAACTGTTACTGGCATGTCTTTGACTTCCAATTCGTAAATGGCTTCCATGCCCAAGTCTTCAAAAGCAATTTTTTTGGATTTTTTAATCGATTGTGCAATCAAATAAGCCGCACCACCCACTGCAATTAAATAACTTGCCCCATGTTTTTTAATGCTGTTTGTGGTTGCCTCACCTCTCTCAGCCTTACCAATCATTCCTAGGATGCCAGTTTTTTCTAACATCATGTCTGAAAACTTATCCATGCGTGTTGCGGTGGTTGGCCCTGCAGGGCCGATTACTTCATCACCTATTGCATCCACTGGGCCAACGTAATAGATAAATTTGTTGTTAAAATCTACGCCCTTGGGTAAACCCTTACCACTGTCAATCATCTGTTTTAGACGTTTATGGGCTGCATCGCGTCCAGTGAGAATGGTGCCACTAAGCAGTAATGTGTCACCAATATTCCACTCTTGCATTTGTTTGCGAGTCAGTGTCTCTAAATTAACCCGTTTATATTGCGAATAATCCATCTCCAATTCTGGATAGTGAGTGATGTCCACCTCCGGTAATTTGGCGATGCCTGAATCGTCCATTGAAAAATGCACATGTCGTGTTGCCGCACAATTAGGAATCATGGCCACTGGTTGAGAGGCTGCATGCGTGGGATAATCTTTGATTTTGACATCAAGCACAGTACTCAGACCGCCTAAACCTTGAGCACCAATGCCCAAATCGTTAATGGCATCGTACAACTCTAATCGAAGTTTCTCAATTGGGGTTTTTTGCGACTTCTGACGCACTGTTTCAATATCAACCTCCTCCATTAAACTTTCTTTGGCCATGAGCATGGCTTTTTCAGCAGTGCCGCCCACACCTATTCCAATCAAACCTGGTGGACACCAGCCCGCCCCCATGGTGGGAATGGTTTTTAACACCCAGTCTTTGATATCATCATCTGGCATCAATACTGTGAATTTGGCTTTGTTTTCTGAACCACAACCTTTTGCAGCCACTATAAATTTTAGTATTTTGCCTGGTACGACCTTGGTATGAATAACCGCTGGAGTATTGTCTTTGGTATTCTCTCTTGAGAATAAAGGATCTTTCACAACCGATGCTCTTAAAGGGTTTTGCGAATTAGTGTAAGCACGTCTGACACCTTCATTAATCATCTCTTCTAGGGAAATGTCACTTTCCCAGTCAACATCCATGCCCACTTCAACAAACACATTGACAATGCCAGTATCTTGGCACATGGGTCGTTGACCAAGTGCTGAGAGTTTAGAATTAATTAAAATTTGAGCAATGGCATTTTTGGCCGATAAATTGGTTTCTTGATCATAAGCACGAACCATGGCCTTGATAAAATCGGGTGAATGGTAATAAGAAATATATTGCAGCGCTTGGGAGACACTTTCAATCACATCTTGCTTGCGAATCTTCATATTTATTTTCCCTTAGCTATTGCCTAATTTTAGTGATGTGGTTATAGTATTCAGATTATTTATTTTATACTGCAATAGCACCGGGGGATTATTATGTTTAACCTTTTCAAAAGCCAGAATCTTTCGATTGATCTTGGTACTGCAAATACACTGATCTACATGGACGGTGCGGTAGTACTTAACGAACCATCAGTGGTGGCAATTCGTAATGACAAAGGTTCAATGGAAGCAACGGTTATTGCGGTTGGCCAAGATGCTAAGAACATGTTGGGAAGAACCCCAGGGCAAATTGAAGCCATAAGGCCGATGAAAGATGGTGTGATTGCCGACTTTAAAGTCACCGAAAAAATGCTGCAACACTTTATCCGCAAAGTATTGAAATCTGGTTTTTTCTCACCATCGCCCAAAGTGCTTATTTGTGTACCGTGTGGCGCAACTCAAGTTGAGCGTCGAGCAATTAAAGAATCTGCTGTTGGTGCTGGTGCACGCGATGTCTATTTAATCGAAGAGCCTATGGCAGCAGCCCTTGGTGCTGGTATGGCAATTGAAGAAGCTTCAGGAACCATGGTAATTGATATCGGTGGTGGTACTACCGAAATTGCCATTATGTCACTTAATGGTATTGTTTATTCAGATTCGATGCGTGTCGGTGGTGATCTATTTGACGAAACAATCATTAAATATGTGCGCCGAGAAAAAGGAATTATTATTGGTGAAGCAACTGCTGAACAAATCAAAGAAGAGGTAGGTTCTGCATTCAAAACCAATGTGGTAAGAAAAGTGGAGTTTCGCGGTCGAGATGTGGCCAAAGGCATTCCTGTAAGCTTTGAGATAACCAATGGAGAAGTGATGGAAGCCTTGCAAGAACCACTAAGCATGGTTGTGGGTGCTGTAAGAACGGCTCTTGAGCAAACACCGCCTGAATTAGCAGCTGACATTGCTGAGAATGGTATAGTGATGACTGGTGGTGGTGCTCTATTAAGTGGTATTGATAAATTGATCCATCAAGAAACCAAATTACCAATTAGAATAGCCGATGATCCTCTAACTTGTGTTGCTCGCGGAGGAGGTGTTGCCTTAGATATGATCAGCAAACACAACATGGGATTCTTGGCCTCTGAATAACTTTCTATGTTTTAATTTACCGACGCAATGGGTAACTAATAATGACATTGACTCGGCTTTTAATTCCAATATTTCTTTCTATATTTCTTATATTGTCTGATTATAGGTTTTCATACCTAGACAATATTAAACAACACATTGCCACTGCGGTTTCTCCAATTTATCTAGTGGTTAATTTGCCTGCACAGCTTTATTACTGGATCAGTGAACAAGGCAGTGAAAAAGAACTACTTATCCAAAAAAACAAAGATCTTGACCTACAACTGCTTGAGCTTAAAGCCAAATTCCAAAACTATAATGAGCTCCAACTAGAAAATAAAAAACTCAAAGAATTATTAGGTTCTAGCTACACTCTCAAAGATGCGGAATTCATACTCTCTCGTGTTACTAAGGTGAGTCAGTCCCGACTAAAAAAACAATTGGTTATCAATAAAGGCAGTGACAATGGAATCGAAGTTGGGCAAGTGGTTCTTGGCGCACAAGGTATTATCGGTCAGGTAACGCAAACCACGCCCGTTTACGCAACTGTATTGATGGCCAGCGACCCAACACAACACATACCGGTTAAAAATGCGCGCAATGGCATCAGAGGCATCAGTAAGGGTTCTGCATCCAAAACCCCAACGATGAAAGTTCATTTTATCGAATCTGAATCAGATGTGGAAGTTGGCGATTTGTTTGTCTCAAGTGCCATCGGCTCAAAGTTTCCAAAAGGTTACCCCCTTGGTGTTGTAACGCAAAAGCAGGTTTTACCCAATGAGCCGTTTTTACATATCGAGCTCAAACCACTACAAACCACAGAAAAATTAGAGTTTGTACTTGTGGGTAAATTTAATTCGTTAAAGGAATAGTCATGCCCAATCAAAGACCTTTTGTTTTTTTGATAAAAATCTCGTTGATTGCGCTGGTACTAAGTGTTGTCCCAATGCCTGACATTGCGATTGATTTATCGCCATTGTGGATGTTGACTTTCTTCGCTTACTGGTTGGTTTATTATCAGGCCAAAGGTCGCTTTTTTTTAGCACTTTTATTGGGTGTGTTGCTAGATGTATTAACCGGTGATATTCTCGCCCAAAATGCTTTAGCACTGATTCTAAGTAGTGCCTTTATTGCCAATGTCAAACAATCATTTTTTGTCTCAAATATAAGCACTCAGCAAATCTACATTTTTGCTGCTTCATGCATTTATCTGTTCTTTATCCTGTTAGTACACACATTAATCCATGGCTTTAATTTTAGTTATTATTTACTCCTTGCACCGGTGACAACTGCTTTGATTTGGCCAATCATTAAACACCTACTATCTCGCATGAAACAATAATGGAGAAAATCGGTAATACTCAACTTGAACATCGAATTTTTTCTTCTCGATTCACTATTGCTATTGGCTTTATATTGGCACTGACTTTGTTGGTTGTATTACGAATATATAATCTGCAAATTACACAAAACGAACACTATCTACAAGAAGCTCTGGGGAATCAGATGCGTGATGTGGCAATTGTTCCAACACGTGGAAAGATATTAGACCGAAACGGACAATTGCTGGCCACTAATGAGCTATCTTACAAACTAACACTCACGCCTGAAAAAGTCCCTGATATTGAAAAAACATTATTATTACTGATGCAATCTGGTTTTATTGAAGAACAAGATATTACCGATTTTCATAAAAACAGGAAGCGTTATAAAAAATTTCACAGCATCCCCATCAGGCACAAACTCAATGAGCAACAAGTGGCCAAATTTTTGGTCAGTAACGATTATATTGGTGTTGATATACAACCCTACTTTCACCGCATCTATCCACAACAAGATTCCAGTGTTCATGTCGTTGGATATGTCTCTCACATGAACAAAAAAGACAAGCAAACTTATGACGATAAAAATTATCTCGGCACTACTTTTGTAGGCAAAACTGGTATCGAAAAGCAATATGAAGGCTTGTTACACGGCACAACTGGTACACAACAAATTGAACGCAACGTATCTGGCAGGATAATTGACACCAAGGTTATCCAACCCTCAACACCCGGAAATAATCTGTATTTGAGTGTTGATATAGATATGCAAAAGAAAGCAGAGTCATTGTTAGAGTCAAGGCGTGGCTCTATTGTCGCGATTGATGTAACCAATGGTGAGGTTCTTACCTTAGTGAGTACACCAACCTATAACCCCAATTGGTTTGTTGGTGGTATTTCACAAAAAAACTACCAAAATATTCAAGCCTCAAAGGATATTCCCCTTCTCAACCGCTCAGTACAAGGGTTCTACCCACCTGGCTCAACAGTCAAACCCATGGTTGCTTTGGCCGGGCTTGAAAGTGGTGTTATTACAAAACACAGTAAAACGTTCTGCCCTGGGCATTTTAAATTACCGAACGTTAAACGCAAATTCAACGACTGGAAACGCACTGGGCACGGTGAGGTTGATGTTAAAGAATCTATCGCACAGTCTTGTGATGTTTTTTTCTATGAATTGGCCGACAATATGGGCATAGATTTGATCCATGACAACTTGAAATATTTTAATTTTGGACAAAAAACAGGCATTGATATTCCTGGTGAGGGTGCTGGTGTATTGCCTTCTAGGGCTTGGAAAAAAATTAACAAAAAACAACCTTGGTACCGTGGTGAGACTCTAATTACCGGCATTGGACAAGGATTTATGACAAGCAGTCCATTACAACTTGCAGTTGCAACCGCAGCTCTAGCCAACAAAGGGCAGCTCTATCCACCCAAATTACTTAAAAGCATCCAATCTGCCGATGGCGTGATCAACAATACCAAAACACCTTCGCCACAACAAATCCCCATTAAAAATATTGATCATTGGGAAAGTGTGCTTGAAGGCATGGAAAAAACCATCTATGGCAATCAAGGTACCGCTAGAAGGATCAACAAAAACCTAAACTATACCATGGCAGGTAAAACTGGAACTGCACAAGTATTTGGGCTAGATCCAGAGGAAGAATATATTGCAGAAAAGTATGAAGAACACCTCAGAGACCATGCACTGTTTACAGCTTTTGCACCCATTAAAGATCCCAAAATTGCCATTGCTGTGATTGTTGAGAATGCTGGCAGTGGTAGTTCAAAGGCTGCTCCACTGGCCAAAGAAGTTTTAGATGTTTATTTTAACAAACAGCAGATCAACTAACCGCTTGATGAATATCTTGTTCTAATATTGGAAAACTCAACACCTTATCCATTCGATAGCGTTGTTGCAGTTGATCTAATTGTGCCTGATTGATTGGGTCGTATAGAATGACAATCTTCGCCTTGGGTGAATGTGATTCCATTGTTGCTAAAAGAGATTCAATATTGCTAACACGATCACGAAATTCAGGATTATAGTTAAACTCCGCCACCAAAACTTCATAGCTATTTTTTTTAGCTAATTTAACCGCTCTTCTTTGCGAGGTTTCAAAATCTACCTCATAACCTAGATCAACAAACAGTTTTGTGTAGTCGTCAAAGCCACCTTCATCAATAAAAAATAACAGTTTAGATATGGTCATCTCTTAATTGATAGAATTGTTGTTTAAATTCAGCAAAAGCACCTTGTTCAATTGCCCTTCTCATAGAGCTCATTAAATGTTGGTAATAATATAGATTATGAATAGTAGCTAGCCTAGCACCTAGAATTTCCCCTATTTTTTGTAAGTGATGCACATACGCACGAGAATAATGTTGACAAGTATAACAACCACAATTTTTATCAATTGGTGAAGGATCATGTTTGTATTTGGCATTACGAATCTTCACCACACCCTCACTGGTGAATAAATATCCGTTTCTGGCATTGCGGGTAGGTAATACACAATCAAACATGTCAATACCCCTGTCTACTGCTTCTACTAAATCACTCGGTGTGCCGACACCCATTAAATAACGTGGCTTGTCTTTTGGTAGGTGAGCAGGCAGATAATCCAAAACCGCCATCATCTCATCTTTAGGCTCACCAACAGAAAGCCCGCCAATGGCATAACCGTCAAAACCAATATCAATCAATGCCTTGGCAGACTCTAGGCGTAAGTCTTCATGCATGCCTCCTTGGACAATGCCAAATAATGCATTTGGGTTTTCTAGGTTTAAATGCTCTGACTTAGAACGCTTAGCCCATCTGAGTGAAAGTTGCATTGATTGATCGGCCGTTATTTTGTCTGCAGGATACGGTGTACACTCATCAAAAATCATCACAATATCTGAACCCAATGCTTTTTGAATTTGCATGGACTCTTCCGGCCCCATAAAAATTTTTGAGCCGTCTTTAGGTGATTGAAAATTAACGCCTTGTTCAGTGATTTTTCTCATCTGACCTAGGCTAAAAACTTGAAAGCCACCTGAGTCAGTTAGAATTGGCCCCTGCCAATGCATAAAGTCATGTAAATCGCCATGTTGATTGATGATGTCAACACCAGGTGTAATTGCTAAATGGAAAGTATTGCCCAAGATAATTTGCGCACCTATGTCACTCACCTCTTCAGGTGTCATGGCTTTCACAGTGCCATAAGTACCAACCGGCATAAATGCCGGAGTTTCAACCACACCACATTTAAAGGCCAGTTGACCGCGTCTGGCCTTGTTGTTGGTATTTTTTAGCTTAAACTTCATCGTGTTGTCTAGATTGCATCTTCCATAATTTGGCGTATTCGCCATCTTCTTTAATGAGTTGGTTGTGTGTGCCACGCTCTTTGATCTTTCCATTAGCCAAAACGATAATTTGATCACTATCCACAATGGTGGAAAGTCTATGTGCGATCACTAATGTAGTGTGTTGTTCTGATAAATCGTTCAAAGCCTTTTGCACCATTTTTTCTGAATAAGAGTCTAGAGCCGATGTTGCCTCATCAAAAATCAATATTGGTGGATTTTTGAGCAATACTCTGGCAATGGCGAGTCGTTGCTTTTCTCCTCCTGATAGCTTTAGACCGCGCTCACCTACCAATGTGTCGTAACCCTGAGGCAAAGATTCAATAAAATCACTAATAAAACTTAACTTGGCAGCTTTTTTAATTTGCTCATCCGTTGCATTTGGATGCCCATAAGCGATGTTGTAGTAAATACTTTCATTAAACATCACAGTGTCTTGGGGCACCACACCTATTGAGGATTGCACCGATTGTTGTGTTTTTTGTTTAATGTCTTGTCCATCAATTAGGATTGTGCCACTTTGAACATCATAAAAACGAAAAAGCAATTTCGCTAAAGTAGATTTTCCAGAACCAGAAGACCCAACCACTGCAACTTTTTGCCCTGGCTCGATACTAAAGTTAATATTATTAAGAACCGCTGATTTGCCAGGATATGCAAATGATACGTTATTAAATTCCACCCTGCCATTAACCACGGCTAAATCTTTGGCGCCATCTATGTCTTTAACGGCTGAGTGCCGATCTAATAAATCAAACATATTGTTCATATCAATAAAATTATGTTTGATTTGTCGATAGATAATACCCAAGTTACCCAGTGGTAAAAAAAGTTGCAATAACAAAGCTTGAATCATAATCAAATCACCTAGGCTCAGTTGTTGATCCACCACACCCTGTGTTGCTAAATACAAAATCACACTCACACCAATAGCAATAACAGAACCTTGAACAAAATTAAGGGCAGTCATTGAGGTAAAACTTCTAACAGCAATATTTTCCCAGCGGCTCATGGTATTGTCATAGCGCTCAATCTCAAAGTTCTCTTGATTAAAGTATTTCACTGTCTCGTAATTGATTAGACTATCGACTGCATTGGTATTGGCTTGAGATTGCATATCATTCATTTGATAACGAAATTTCATTCTCCATGTGGTTATTGCCAAAGTCAGGCCAATATAAAACACCACAGTCATTAATGAAACACCGGCAAAAAAAACATCGTAGCTAATCCATAACAAACCAATCACCAATAAAATCTCAAAAAGCGATGGCAGGATGTTAAAAACAAAAATACTCAAAAGCGTGGAAACACTCTGTGTGCCGCGATCAATATCACGAGTAATACCACCTATACGACGATCAAGATGAAAGGATAAGTCCAATGTGTGTAGATGCTTAAAAACACCAAGAGCTATCAAATGCATTGCATGATAACGAACCTTGGCAAATACCGCATCCCTAAGCTCATTAAATAATGAACTGGATAAGCGCAATAAACCATATGCAAATAATAGACCCAGTGGCATGACTAACATGGTATTGGGTTGGTCAAGACTGTCAACAATCTCTTTTAAAATGATGGGTATGCCTACATTAGCAAATTTAGCCAGTATCAGAAAACCAAGTGCTAGGAAAACCCGCACACGCATCTTAACAAGATAGGGCCAAAGTTTTTTTAAAACTTTAATGTCTCTTGTCTTAAAGTCGTAAGCTTTTGTTTGGGTATCAATACCGCGCATCATTAATTGGATGGTTTTTAGGAATTATTGCACCTTTTTGTCGTGCTATATTCATCACCTCATCTGCTCTAAACTGCTCAGGATTTAACAGGTGTTCTTGTTGCCAAAAAGCATGTGTTTCGCAAAGTTGTGGATGCGTATGATTACAGCCTAACACATGAAAACTACATTCGCCCACACGCCATGGACCTTGTCCTTTTATCTCGCCTTCTATCAGGTGGATACTATAGGTGGGATCTTTTTCCCAAAACAGCTCAAAATATAATACCCCTTGAGGATGCTGAAAAAGCTGCTCGACAACACGTGTTTCTCCGTTAGGATACTTAATATACAGTGGCGAACGCATGGAAAATAAACTGCTATCAGACAGCATATCGAATTTGTTCAAAATCAAAACCTCTGGATTGTAAAAAACGCTGTCTTTTTGCTTTCTCTTTATAGTCTTTTGGCGCCTCTGAGCCAAACTTTTTCTGTGCCACTTGTTTAGCCCTATCTCGCCAATCATAAACGGATAAATCAAATTGATCAACGCCTCTTTGCTTAAGCTCTAATACAATTTTTATTGGGCCTTTGCCTTGGTTATAACGCATCCTTATGAAGGCTTCAGCAAAACGCTCATCACTTTGGTAACCTTGCTCAATCAATAATGCAATTGTTTTTTGAATATCGGCGTGTTCAAAATCCTTTTGTTGGAGTTTTTGTTGAATTTCAAGTTGTGAGTGTTCACGTCTCGCTAGCATTCTTAAAGCGCTGGCATAGCACTTATTCTGCGTTTGAGCCACTACCTTGCATTAATTTTTCGCGAATTTTTTTCTCAATACTTTCGCTTAACTCTGGGTGTTCTTTTAAATATTCTCTGGCGTTATCTTTGCCTTGTCCAATACGTTCACCATCAACGCTATACCAAGCTCCAGATTTTTCTACAAAACCATTGGCCACGCCTAAATCGATAACTTCACTTTCTCGAGAAATACCTTCGTTGTAGAGAATTTGAAATTCCGCTTGTTTAAAAGGTGGTGAAACTTTGTTCTTTAGCACTTTAACACGGGTTTCATTACCCAAAATTTCATCGCCTTTCTTAATCGCACCGATACGGCGAATGTCTAGGCGCACCGAAGCATAAAATTTCAATGCGTTACCGCCAGTTGTTGTTTCAGGATTACCGAACATAACACCAATCTTCATTCTCAGCTGGTTGATAAAAATGACCATGGTATTGGTTTTTTTGATGTTTGCGGTGAGTTTTCTAAGCGCTTGGGACATGAGTCTGGCTTGTAACCCCATATGAGAGTCACCCATATCTCCCTCAATTTCGGCTTTTGGCGTGAGTGCTGCAACTGAATCAACTACCACAATATCCACACCGCCTGATCGTACCAACATATCTGTAATTTCAAGTGCTTGCTCACCCGTGTCTGGCTGTGATATGAGTAACTCATCTGTATTCACGCCTAAGCGTTTGGCATATTGCGGATCGAGCGCATGTTCTGCATCAATAAAAGCCGCAGTACCGCCAGCTTTTTGCATTTGTGCAATTACATGAAGCGTGAGTGTGGTTTTACCTGATGATTCTGGGCCATAAATTTCAATAATTCGGCCTCGTGGCAAACCACCAATGCCTAAGGCAATATCCAAACTTAAGCTGCCTGTGGATACCGACTCAATATCACCTTGTGATTGCTCGTCGCCTAAAAGCATAACCGAACCCTTTCCAAACTGTTTGTCAATCTGTGCAAGCGCCGCTTTTAGGGCTTGTTTTTTCTGTTCATCCACGCTAATTACTCCGAGTAAAATACAATTAAATTAACCGATAATTATATCGCAATTCTAATGGCAAACTTTTCAATAAATGACACTGAAAATATGGCAATAGCTCTTAGACTTGCCAAGCAAGGTTTTTTCGGTGTTAAAGGTAATCCGATGGTCGGTTGCGTTATTACCAAAAACAATCAAATTATCGCCAAAGGCTATCATCACAAATTTGGTGAAGCCCATGCAGAAATAGATGCCCTAGGTAAGATCAATCATCAAGCAAAAAACACCACGATGTATGTGAATCTAGAGCCGTGTTCACATACGGGTAAAACACCACCCTGTGCAAAAGCAATCATAGATTCAGGCGTCTCAAGAGTGGTCATCTCCAGCCTAGACCCTAATCCTAAAGTCAGTGGACAAGGCGTCAAAATGCTTGAAAAATCGGGTATTAAGGTTGATATTGGTTTGTTAGAGAATGAAGCAAAAACACTCAACCAAGGTTTTTTCAAACGCATGAGCACTTCTATGCCATTTGTAACCTGCAAAATTGCCATGAGCCTTGATGGAAAAACCTCTATGTCCAGTGGTGAAAGCAAATGGATTAGCTCAGAGGCATCCAGACTCGATGTGCAAAAGCTAAGAGCCAAAAATCAAGCCATTGTCACAGGCTCGGGAACGGTATTGGCTGACAATCCTTTTATGACGGTTCGCCTTGAGCATCTAAGCTCAAAGCCCATAAGAGTTGTTATCGATGGAAAGAACCAAATTCAAGATAAAAATTTCAATATTTTTTCTAACGATGCACCGACATTAATATTTAATCAAAATAATGCAAAAACTGTTACATCAGGCAAACTTGATCTTAAAAATATTTTGCATGAATTGGCGAATAAAGAAATTAACAATGTTTTGCTTGAGGCGGGCCCAGGTCTTGTTGGCGCTATGATTCAAAATCGCTTGATTGATCAATTTATAATCTATATCGCTCCTATACTCATGGGCAGCAATGCAAACTCTTTGGCCAATTTAGCGTTAGATTCTATGGCTGATAAAGTGAATCTAAATATCCAAGATATTCGTATGCTTGGGCCTGATATTAAACTCACTGCTGGTGTTGAAAAATGAAAGCACTGACCAACAAAAGAATACTTCTGGGTGTGAGTGGTTCAATTGCTGCTTATAAAGCGCCTGATATCGTTCGTCGATTACAAGATTTGGGTGCTGAGGTACGCGTTATTCTAACCAATGGTGGTGCTAAATTTATCACTGAGTTGTCCTTACAGACAACTTCAAAACACAAAGTTCATAGCAATTTATGGGACAAAGAGGCAGAACTTGCCATGGGTCATATCGAGTTAGCCCGATGGGCGGATGCCTTTTTGATTGCACCAGCAAGTGCCAATACTATTGCCAATCTGGCTTCAGGTAAGGCTTGTGATTTGCTCACTAGCATTGCACTGGCTTTTGAAGGAAAAGTACTTATCGCACCAGCAATGAATCAAGCCATGTATCACTCAGATGCCGTGCAAAACAATCTTAAAATATTGAAAAAACACTCAATTGAATTAATTACCGACTCTGGTGAACAAGCTTGTGGCGATATTGGTGAAGGCCGTTTGGCGCAACCACAGGCAATTGCACAAAAAGTTTCTGGCGCGTTTACAAGTACAAAACTTACAGGCAAAAATGTTCTAATTACCCTAGGCGCAACCATTGAACCAATCGACCCTGTTCGTTATCTGTCTAATCACAGTAGTGGAAAAATGGGCATCGCATTAGCACAAGCTTGTATCGAATCTGGCGCCAGCGTCAGTGTTATTCATGGCAATGTTTCTACTGAACTAAATCAACAGAGTCATAATATGGCTGTAGATACCGCCGAACAAATGTATCAAAAAGTCATGGAAAGTATTCAACATCAAGACATATTCATCTCAGTTGCAGCAGTGAGTGACTACCGTATTAAAAATTTCGAAAAAAATAAAATTAAAAGAGAAAAAGACCACCTAACTTTGGATTTGGTTGCAAACAAAGACATACTTTACGAAGTCAGTCATTTGGCAAATAGACCACTGTGTATTGGCTTTGCTGCTGAGACTGAAAATATTGTCAAAAACGCTCAAAAAAAGCTCAAAAATAAAGGCTGTGATGTGATTATTGCCAACGATGTTTCAAAGCCGGATTTTGGCATGAAAAATGACGACAACGAAGTGTATTTTATCAGTCAGAATTTTTCTGAAAAAATAGAGAAAAATAACAAGCAAAAAATTGCCAGAAAAATCGTCGAAATATTCATTAGAAAATTCTTATAATCTAGAAAAAACCTTGATAAATCAAGCCCCAAAAAAGTTACACACAAAATTGTGGATAACTCTGTTAATATCTTGCTAAAAAATTACAAAATTGCCCTAAACATAGGGTTTTTTATGGTTTTGAATAAAAAATAAACATAATATTTTTTTACATATAAATCAATTAGTTACAAAAATATCAGTGGATAAGTAATATTAGAAATTTCTTATTTATTGTTTTTTTATCACCATGGAGGATAACTTTGATTGTTCCACGCATAAAAACAGGTGTTTCACGATATATAAGAGTATCATTAAATATAAATTTTCTAATTTGAAAAACTCTTAACAAAATAGCCAAATTTTTATGCTAATTTACGCCTTGTTTTTTCTTCTCGGTATTGTTGTTTTTTCGCTGAAAAGCTCGTTGGCAATTTCTCCATTTGAATGGGGTGTATTTTTCGCTCTTATTTGTCTTTTTTTAGCATTCTTTAAAAACCATAAGCAACTTAGTGTTTTGATTGGCATCTTTACCCTTGGTTTTATCTGGATGGGGTTTTTTTCTCATTTGGTAATGGGCAATTATCTGGATGATAAATTTTTAAATAAATCTATTTTGGTTAAAGGACATGTCTTTAGTCTTGCTCAACATTCTAATGATAAAAGTAGATTTGTTTTTTCTGTTAATCAGCCCTTCAGTGGACGAGTTCAATTGTCCTGGTATGGTCAAAATCTCCCCTCTTTAACTCCTGGGGATCAATATCAATTATTGGTAAAGCTAAAAAACAACAACTCCTATCAAAACTTTGCTGGCTTTGATTATGAAAAGCACCTGTTTTCTAATAATATTCATGCAACCGGTTATGTAAAAAAATCAACCGACAACCAGCTAATTTCAAACCGCGGTGTTTCTTCAATGCACGCACTTCGAGACAATATTCGTCAATCCATCAACCCTGTTTTACAAAAATTTGAATTCTTAGGTGTGATTAACGCCTTGATAATTGGCGATCGTTCACTTATATCAGATAATCATTGGCAGTTATTTCAATCAACGAATACCACCCATTTAAGTGTTATATCTGGGTTGCATATTGGTCTGGTAGCTGGATTGGTTTTTTGGCTTTCACAACGATTGTGGCGACTTTGTCCTCGTTGTTTGTTGTACACTCCGAGTCAAATATTTGCCTCTTACTTGGGCCTGCTAAGTGCTTTTAGCTATGCTGTGGTTGCGGGCTTTTCAGTCCCAACTCAACGCGCCCTTATCATGGCAGGTGTGGTTTTTATCTCTATCATTGTGAGGCGAAACCACAATATCTGGCAGCTTTATGGTTTGGCTCTTTTACTGGTTTTAATTCTTAGTCCATTGAGTGTTTACAGTATTGGATTTTGGTTGAGCTTTTATGTGGTTGCGATCATTATCTATGCCGCTAAACAGCACCCAAATCGATCTTACTTGTTTCGGCTTATTTATATTCAATTACTTATTACCATAGGCACAATGCCCTTAGTTGCTTGGTTTTTTGGTGTCGGATCAACCTTCTCTCCTATAGCTAATCTAATCGCTATTCCTGTCTTTAGTATTATTGCCACACCTTTTTCACTTATTGGCGCTGTAATGATAGGGTTTGGACTCGAATCTTTAGCACAGTTTTGTTTTATGATTGTCAATGAGACTTTGGCTTTGTTATCGGTTCTTCTAAATTTCCTCTCACAATTGGATTTTAATACTTGGGATTTTCATCACCGTTCTTCTATTGGTTTGGTTTTATTGGTTCTATTGGTCGTGGTGTTATTATCACCCAGTGCATTGAAATTAAATTCAATAGCACTGGCTTTAATCCTTTGGATTGTTTTTTGGCCCGCACCTAAGGTTGATTTCGCTAAGGCTAAGATAACTTTTCTGGATGTAGGCCAAGGCCTCTCAATAGTAATACAGACCCATAATCATACAATGTTGTTTGATACAGGGGCTTCATATGCATCTGGATTTAGTCTAGGAGACAGGGTTGTCACCCCTTTTCTTAAGGCCAGTGGTGTTAAACAAATTGATAAGCTAATTATCTCGCATGGCGATAATGATCATATTGGAGGGCTGGAGAGTATCTTAGAGAACTTTGAAGTTAAATCAATACTAACTTCAGCTGGTGAAAAGATCAAACAACAATCACAATCTTGTCAATCTGGGCAAAAATGGCGCTGGGATGGTATTGATTTTGAGATATTAAGCCCTAATGTCAATCATTTACTCAAAGGCAATAATGCGTCTTGTGTGTTGAAAATATCTAACGAAAATCTCTCCGTCTTATTAAGTGCCGATATAGAGAAAAAAGCTGAAAAATATTTGGTTAAAACTCTAAGTAATAAACTCAAAAGCGATGTCTTACTGGCACCCCATCATGGTAGCAAAACCTCTTCATCGCCAGCATTCTTAGCCGCTGTTGATCCTAAAATCGTTGTCATATCCAGTGGCTATAAAAACCGTTTTAAGCACCCTGCACCAATTGTTGTGAATCGTTATGAGAATCTGGCGATAAAAATTCTAAATACTAGTTGTTCAGGGCAGATTGATATTCTGCTCGACGATGAATTAAATATTCAACAATACAGAAAAGAAAACGCGCGTTTTTATATGAGGCAGTGCTAGAGATTTGTTTTAATGGTAATGGATGATACTAACCTTGTCTTTGGCGATACCATCAACCAGATCTGTTAATGCTTGATTCGGCGTGACCAAATAATCTTGATTAAGTGGCACACAACCACTCATGCCATCAAAGGTGTAGGAAATCTGAACTGGGCAACGACCATGACTTTGTTTGAGAGCATCAGCAATCTTTGTAAATAGGGTTTGGTGTTTTTTACTCAGTATAATTTCAAAGCTTTTGGCATAACTGGCTTTGACCTCGTCAATACCACTCACACTTTCTACCGATATTTGCCAATTGTCACGAAAATCTTTGCGCACTTTGCCTGATATTAAAACCACCTCATCAATAGTGAGTTTGTCACTTACATTTGAAAGCGTTTTTGCATATACAACTGCACTGGTTTTTGTGCTCCCATCTTCAATAATAAGTTCAGCCATTTGATTACCTTTTTTGGTATTCCTGTAGCGGATCTCAGAAATGAGTGCAACAACCCGAACTTCTTTATTTTGACGATAGCTAAGTTTGGATGGTAATGTTGCACCGATATTTTTCAAATCTGGCTTATATTCATCGGTTGGATGCTGAAAGAAATAATAGCCCATAGCACTTTTTTCCAACGCCAGACGCTCTCTAAAGCTTAAATTTGGGCTGCTTACATACTCAGCTTTATATCCACCTACAAACAGTCCTGATTGGCCATTTAATGAATCTTTTTGTTGCTGTTCTGCTTGGGCAACTGCTTTAGGAAATGTGGCTACCAAACTTGCACGTTCAACGCCAAAAACATCAAAGGCGCCTGAATAAATCAATGCCAGCATAGCACGCCTGTTTAGATGCTTTTTTTCCAATCTTAAACAAAAATCAAACAAATCTTTATATTCTCCACCGCTCTCACGCTCTAGTGAAATAAAATAAGACATGGCCTCGCCAACACCTTTGATAGCACCCAGACCATAGGTGATGGTTTTTTCATCCGTAATACTAAACTCGTAATTTGATAAATTAACATTAGGCGCTGTGATTTCTAAATCACTTTGTCTAATTTCATTAACCGTAAACGCCACACGATCTGAATCATCCATCATTCCTGAGAGCACTGATGCCATAAAAGCAGCGGGATAATGTGTCTTTAGCCACGCTGTTTGATAAGATATATAAGCATAGGCAACCGAGTGTGATTTGTTAAATCCATAACCGGAGAATTTATCAATCAAATCAAAAATTTGGTTGGCTTTTTTCTCATCAATTTTATTTTTCTTGACAGCGCCTGCAACAAAAATTCCACGCTGTTTGGACATCTCCTCTGGAATCTTTTTACCCATAGCGCGTCTGAGTAAATCTGCAGCACCGAGTGAATATCCTGCCAAAACTTGAGCAGATTTCATCACCTGTTCTTGATAAACAAAAACGCCATTTGTGGGTTTTAACACTTCTTCGAGCAGCGGATGTGGATAGGCTGGCTTTTTGCGACCATGCTTAACATCAATATAATCATCTACCATGCCTGAATCTAGAGGTCCTGGACGATAAAGTGCCAACATTGCCACGACATCATCAAAACTATCGGGCTTCATCTTTTTAAGATAGCCTCGCATACCTCCGCTTTCTAGTTGGAAAATACCAGTCGTATCACAGCGTTGCAAAAGATGATAAACTTTAGCGTCATCAAGTGGAATATCATTAATATCAATAGCTACCTGACTCAGAGATTTTTCACTAATCATTTTCACAGCCTTGTCAATTACTGTTAGGTTAGACAAGCCTAAAAAATCAAATTTAACCAAACCCAGTGCTTCAATGTCTTTCATGTCGAATTGAGACACCACGCCATCGGTTTCACTGGCCTTGTAGGTGGGGCAAAAATCACTGATCTTACTAGGTGCAATCAATACACCCCCAGCATGCGTACCTACATTACGCACCAACCCTTCAAGTTGTTTGGACAAGTCAATTAGCGTTGTCACACTTTCTTCAGATTTATATCGTGCTCTTAGTTCATCTGAGCCACCTTCATCGCTGGGACTCAGCGCCTTAGAGAGTGTCATTTTTAAGTCATTGGGTATTAACTTAGATATCTTATCACTAAAGCCATAAGGATGGCCTAAAACTCGACCCACATCTCGAACCACACCCTTAGCTGCCATGGTGCCGTAAGTGATAATTTGCGATACTTTTTCTTGACCGTATTTATCGGAGACGTAAGCAATCACTTCGTCTCTACGGTCGGTACAAAAATCCACATCAAAGTCCGGCATAGACACACGTTCAGGATTTAAAAATCGCTCAAATAGGAGTTCATGCTTAATCGGATCGACATTGGTAATACCTAAGGCATAAGCCACCAAAGAACCTGCACCTGAACCACGTCCAGGACCAACCGGTATTTCATTTTCACGACTCCAGCGAATAAAGTCTGCCACGATCAAGAAATAGCCGGGGAAATCCATCTTTATAATCACTGAGATCTCATATTCTAAGCGCTTCTGATAAAGACTTTCGTCCAGTTTCTGCCCTTTTAAACGCCTCTCAAGGCCGTCTCTGGATTGTTGTTCAAAAAACTCTGATACTGAAAGATCTGGCGGTACTGGAAAATCAGGCAAGTAGTTTTTTTGATAAAGCTCAAAGTGCACATTACAACGCTTAGCAATTTGCACAGTGTTCTCAAGTGCTTCTGGTAAGTCTGAGAACAGTGTATGCATCTGTTCAGCAGATTTAAGGTATTGCTCCTGAGTGTGGCGCTTATCTCGCCTCGAATCATCGATCAACAAACCATCAGAGATACAGATTCTTGCTTCATGCGCATCAAACTCAGATTTTTCTAAAAATTCTACATCATTTGTAGCAGTAATTGCGATACCGAATTTGACAGCAAGCTCAATACACAAATGCAGATGTTTTTCATCATTTACCTGACCAGTTCTTTGTACAGATAGATAAAAACGATCACCAAATATTGACTGATATACCTTTGCCAGATTACCCGCCTCGTTTATCTGCCCCTTGAGTAACATTGAAGCCACATCACCTTTAACAGCAGGTGAGATTGCAATCAAACCATGATTATATTTTTTAAGCGTTTGTATATCTATAGTCACACCATCTATCGCTTGGCCATGCATATAAGCCAAAGATATTATTGTGGATAAGTTAAGATAACCTTGATGATTTTGACACAAAAGGATTAACGGGTAATGCTGTGCATCATGTTTGATTTCAACCTGTGAGCCAAAGATTGGTTTAACCCCATTGGACTTAGCTTCTTTGTATAGCTTAACCGCTGCAAACATATTAAATTTATCGGTTAAAGCAACAGCACTCATGCCCAGATCCTTTGTTTTTTTAACAAGATCAGGAATACGCACTAGCGAGCTATTGACAGAATATTCGCTATGACAATGAAGATGAACAAACTCAGAATTTGGCATTCAATTTGCTGTATTTTTAAATGAATAGAATTTTTATTTTACAACTGAAAAATTGTATTTAATTCAGAAAATATTTTATTTTTGACAAAAAAAATGCCCCATAAAGGGGCATTTTTCTGATTCCAATTAAGGTTAGAATCTAGGGCCAGCTGAACCGGCAACTGCCGCTTGAGCCAGTGCATTTACTGCCTGCATATGAGCCTTTTTAGCCATCGCTAATGCAGCATCTTTTTTACCTGCTGCTTTTAACTTCTTGGCTTCTTTGATCATCGCACCTGTATCACGCCAAGCCATACTTGCCGCTAATGCTTTGGCATGGTCTGACTCTGCAGCAGCAATGGCTGCTTTGTAAGGGTCAGATGAACCATCGTTCCAATTGTGGCTACTAGCTAGATAATCAGCTTGTGCTGTTAAAGAAAACACAGCAAAAGTTGTTAATAACATCTTTTTCATAGTCTTCTCCTATTTTCTGTATCTGTCAGCAGTAATCTCTAAGCCATTACTCATTGCCTGATGATAGAACTCCATATTACGGAACTCTTCAGACTGAGCCATTAGAGGCTTAGCACGCATGTTCTTCAAGCAACCACCATAGCGACGATGCAATGTGCCAATACCGCCCCATTTAGCACGATACATTGGAACGTGCGTGGTGTGGCCTAGTGCAGGTGATAAGATATCAGCACGTGCTTTCTTGCCTGAGTTGTATACATGGCAATCTGCACAAGACATATTGAATTGACCGCGCTTAGCAAAGAAGAAGGCCTTACCCTTCTCATAAGCTGCTTTTGCACCTTCAGATTCAACTTTCACATTGATCTTCTCACCAGCTGCTTGATCTGAAATCCAAGAGCTGATTCTGGCAATCTTGCCTTTCATTGGTGCCATTTTTTTGCCAGTTTGTTCAGTGTAACACTTACGAATTGTGCCTTCCAGTGTTACCACTGTACCAGCTTTTTCATCATAGTATGGATGTGCCACACGAGCAGCAG
Source organism: uncultured Piscirickettsiaceae bacterium (assembly GCA_964647705.1). Taxonomy (GTDB): domain Bacteria; phylum Pseudomonadota; class Gammaproteobacteria; order PS1; family Pseudothioglobaceae; genus CAZYIW01. The sequence continues at coordinate 1,111 of CAZYIW010000016.1, read as the reverse complement.
CTGGATCTTTTAAAGCATCACATTTTGCAAGGTTGTACTTTTCAAATTCAGCGGCGCCTTTCTCTACTGCTTCTTCATAAGGTGGGATGCCGTCCAAGATTTCCTCGAATTGCTCCCTTGAACCTTCGTCAAGCGCATATACACCATTTGTGTAGTCTGCAAACTCAACATTAGGAAACATTGAATTAAAGTGGCCAACAAAAGCTTTTCGATCGGCTTCTACATCAGTTGCAGATGCAGTACCAACCACCAAGCCTAAACTGACTACTGCAGTTAATAACTTTTTCATTTAACTCTCCTCAATAAACTCACTTACTTAGACTTTGCAGTCTTAGTGCCTGATTTACCTTTGTTGTCCTTATACACTAGAGTGATTTCATCACCTTTTGCACCAGGAATATTAAATTTAAAGTACGGATCTTTAGAAATAGCACTACCAATATCTGCATCAACCACAACGTTACCGTTATGAGAAACAGTCATGTGAGTGATGTGATTAGCTGGTACGATTTTGCCTTTCTTTTTACGTAGACCTGTTTCCATTGGGTGCTTGATTAATGCTTTAACACCGATTACACCTTTTCTAGCTTTAGGCTTTAATTTAATTTTTGCCATTAGTATTCTCCTTTAATAATTAGATATGATCAGCTGTTAAATTAACCGCCACAACCACCAATAGTTACTTTCACTTCTTGAGTGACAACGCTTGTTGCACCACCCGCTGTTACTAATGCTGCGACTTGAGAAGTCTTGCCCATTTTCACACGAGTTGAAACATAGCCTTGTGCACCTGAAAGGTTAAATTGTGCTGCCATTGGTACGCCATTTTCTTTAACCAAAATAGCAATACTTGTCACACCATCTACCTTTGAAGCGTCAACAGTCATTGGAACCACAGCACCATTTTCAGCAATCTTAGGTGCTTTGAATTTAAATGAACCTTTGCCAGCAGAACCCCATGCTTTTGATGCTGCATCTGATTTTGCTTTGAAAGCATCTGTATTAGCAAAAACCATCGAAGGCGTCAATAGACCTGCGCCCACTGCAGTTGCAACCGCAGAAGAAGCGACTGCGCTTTTTAGAAATAATCTTCTTTTCATCTTTTTCTCCT
>CAZYIW010000015.1:0-26964 GCA_964647705.1 uncultured Piscirickettsiaceae bacterium | reverse complement strand
TCGTCATCGCGCATTGAGCCACCTGGTTGGATAATGGCTTTAATGCCAGCTTGGGCTGCCGCGTCAATGCCATCTCTAAAGGGGAAGAATGCATCGGATGCCATCACTGAACCTTCTACAACCAAACCTTCATCAGCCGCTTTAATGCCGGCAATCTTAGCAGAATAAACACGAGACATTTGCCCGGCACCAACACCAATGGTCATTTGGTTTTTAACGTAAACAATGGCATTAGATTTAACAGATTTAGCCACTTTCCAAGCAAACATTAAATCATCAAGTTGCTCATCCGTTGGTTGGATTTTGCTCACGCATTTGACATCGTCTTTGGTGATAGAGCCTAGATCTTTGTCTTGCACGAGCAAGCCACCGGTAACGCGTTTGTAATCTAGAGAGGGTTTTGCAGTGGTTAGGTCGCCACATTCTAATGCACGAACATTTTGTTTGGCTGATAGCGCCTGTTTGGCATCATCGTCTACATGCGGGGCAATGATAACTTCAACGAACTGGCGATCAATAATTTCTTGCGCAGTTTTTTTGTCTAAATTGCGATTAAAAGCAATAATGCCACCAAAAGCCGAGGTTGGGTCGGTTTTAAAGGCATCGTCATAAGCCTCAAAAATGTTAGAACGCACGGCCACACCACAAGGGTTGGCGTGTTTAACAATCACACAAGCGGGCTCATCAAAAGTGCGCACGCATTCTAGTGCTGCGTCGGCATCGGCCATGTTGTTAAACGACATTTCTTTGCCTTGGAATTGCGTTGCAGATGCCACACAAGCTTCTGAGATATTGTTTTCAACATAAAACGCTGCTGACTGATGTGGGTTTTCACCATAGCGCATGGATTGAGTTTTATTAAACTGCAGATTCATGGTATTAGAAAAACCGTCTTCTTGCTTACCTAAGTAATTGGCAATGGCGCCATCATATTGCGCGGTGTGTTCAAAAGTTTTAAGAGCCAGCTTGGTGCGAGTCTCAAGTGTGGTATCGCCATTTGCGTTAATTTCATCAATGATGGTTTGATAATCTGAAGCATCTACCACCACTGTGACTGAAGCGTGGTTTTTGGCACTTGATCTGAGCATGGCAGGGCCACCAATATCAATATTTTCAATGGCATCTTCTAACGTGCAATCTGGATTGGCAATGGTTTGTTGAAAAGGGTAGAGATTGACCACCACTAGATCAATGGGATTGATGTCATTTTCAGCCATGACGCCTTCATCGATTCCGCGACGTGCCAAAATACCACCATGGATTTTTGGGTTTAGTGTTTTCACACGACCTGCCATCATCTCAGGAAAGCCGGTGTAGTCAGAAACCTCAATAACCGGAATGTTGTTATCGGCCAGTAGTTTGGCTGTGCCACCGGTGGATAGAATTTCGATATTTTTTTCAGCCAGTGCTTGTGCAAGCTCAAGGACTCCTGTTTTATCAGAAACACTGATAAGTGCGCGTTTTATGGGCATTTTATGATTTTTAAAATTTGATGAAAATTACAAGAAGTAATTATAAAGTTTTACAGTTTATACAATTCGATTTTTTTCTTCAGTGTGCCACGATTCATGCCCAAAATTCGAGCGGCTTCACTTTGGTTTTGCTCCACCATGTCTAAGACAAATTTAATGGTGACTGATTCGGCTTCTTGCATAACCATTTTGTGCACGCCAGAGGCTTTTTCGCCACTTAACTGTTCAAAGTAGCGCTCGAGCTTTGCATTAATACAAGCGGGCAAATCGGTGTTCATGAATTTAAAAATTCCTCAAGCATTTGGTATTGGGTTCGGTGATCGCTTATTTGATTGATTTTTTTCCAAAAAGTGCGACCACTTTCTTCGTTAAGTTGCGTAGCATACCAAAAAATGTGCTTTCTGGCGAGTCGTGTGCCCATTTTTTCGCCATAAAAGTCATAAATTTGGCTTATATGGTTCAAAATCGTTCTTTTTTTATCAATAAGTGGAATTTTTGGTGGATTTTTGCCATTTTTTAAGAAAAAATCAATTTCGCCAATAATCCAAGGATTGCCTTGTGTGGCTCTGCCCACCATCACCCCATCAGCGAGTGTGTAGTCAAGCACCTGTTTGGCCTTTTTGCCTGAAGTAATATCGCCATTGGCAATGACAGGAATTGAGACTTGTTGTTTGATGGTTTTAATGGTGTCGTATTCAGCATCTCCTTTAAATTTATCTTCACGCGTTCTGCCATGCACGCTGAGCATTTTGACACCACTGTCTTGCGCTATTTTGGCGATGGTAGAGGCATTTTTGTTGTCTCTACTCCAGCCCGAGCGAATTTTAAGAGTAACGGGAACTTCAACGGCATTGACCACAGTATCCAAGATGGTTTTAACCAGTGTTTCATCTTGCATGAGCGCAGAACCGGCTGCTTTATTGCATACCTTTTTTTGTGGACAGCCCATATTGATATCAACAATATCTGCACCAAACGCCACGGCTTGTTTGGATGATTCAGCCAGTGTATTGGCTTCACTGCCAGCAATTTGAACGCTGATGGGCGCTTGTTCGCCAGAAAAATCCAACCGATGTTTTGATTTATTGCTGGCCAGTAGGTGCTCTTGGATGACCACCATTTCGGATGTTGTGAGCGCAGCACCTTGTTCTCGGCACAATATTCGAAAAGGTTTGTCACTGGTGCCAGCCATTGGCGCAAGCAATACTTGTGATGGCAATTGGTATTGGCCCAGAGTAATTGACATGGGTTTAAAGTTTAACTTTTTGAGCTTTTTTGGCTTTTTCTTTAAGGCGTCTTTGCTTGAGTTTGGAGAGGTAATCAACAAACAATATGCCGTTTAGGTGATCCATTTCGTGTTGTATGCAAACACTCAACAGCTCTTCGGCTTCAAGCTCGAATGACTCGCCTTGTTCGTTAAGCGCACGGATTTTGACTTTATTGGCACGCTTAACGAGTTCGGAATAATTAGGTACGGACAAACAGCCTTCTTCCCATTGTATCTCACCATCTTTTTCAATAATTTGTGGATTGATTAGGCAAAGGGGATTGGATTTATCCTCAGAGGTGTCGATAACAATAATCCTTTCGTGATGATTGATTTGCGTTGCCGCCAAGCCAATACCAGGGGCATCATACATGGTTTCAAACATATTTTTGACCAGCTCACGCGTTGAGTCGTCCACCACTTTGACTTCTTTAGCCACGGTGCGAAGGCGTTTGTCTGGATAGTGAAGAATGGGTAGTAACATTATTTTTGTATGATGGTATTGATTGGCTTTTCTTGGGTATTGGGATAGTCTTCATTGTAATGTAGTCCGCGAGATTCTGTGCGTTTAGTTGCAGAATCTACGATAACTTGTGCGGTTTTTACCAAATTTCTAAGCTCGACTAAATCACTAGAAATTAGATAAAGTTGGTAATATTCGTCAACCTCGGCCTCAATCTCAGCGAGTTTTTTAGTTGCATAATGAAGACGCCGATTACTACGAACAATGCCAACAAAGTTCCACATAAGGCGACGAATCTCATCCCAGAGGTGAGAAACCACCACCTTTTCCTTGGAAAGAGTTACTCTGGATGCATCCCAATCGTCAAATTTTGGAAAATCAAAATCAAGCTTTTGTTCATTGATGTATTCGGCACAAGTTTTGGCAAATACCACGCATTCCAACAAAGAATTACTGGCCATGCGATTAGCACCATGAACACCGGTATGTGAGACTTCACCGATGGCATAGAGATTTTCAATATTGGTTTTAGCATCAAGATTGGTGTGTATACCACCACAGGTATAGTGTGCTGCTGGCACCACCGGAATAGACTCTTTAGAGATGTCAATGCCAAAACAAAGGCAGCGTTCAAAAATGGTGGGAAAGTGATTTTGAATCCAGTCTTTTTGTTTGAAAGAAATGTCTAAATAGACACAATCAAAACCACCCATCTTCATCTCGAAATCAATGGCGCGGGCGACAATATCACGCGGTGCCAGTTCTTCGCGTTCGTCGTATTTATGCATAAAAAATTCGCCATTAGGTAGGGTGAGTTTGGCACCTTCACCTCTGAGTGCTTCTGAGATTAAAAATGATTTGGCGTGTGGGTGATATAGGCAAGTGGGATGAAATTGGGTGAACTCCATATTCACAATCTCACACCCTGCACGATAGGCCATGGCAATACCATCACCGGTTGAGGTGTCGGGATTAGAGGTGTAGAGATAAGCTTTGGACGCGCCACCGGTTGCTAAGATTACTTGCTTGGCTAAAAATGTTTCTACTTTGAGTGTTTGATTGTTAAGGATGTAAGCACCAAAGCAAGCACCATCTTTGATTAAAAGATCGACTGCAATAAAGTTTTCAAACAGTTCGATGTTGTTTTTTTCTCGGACATTGTCCAACAAATTGGTTTGAATGGAACGGCCAGTTTTGTCGGCCACATGTGCAACACGTCGATTACTATGACCACCCTCGGTTGTTAGATGATATTGGTTGTTTTGTTTGGTAAAGTCAACCCCTAGGTGTTCTAGTGAATGAATGGCATCGGGGGCAGCTTCAACCATAAAGCGTGTTGTTTTGGGATCACTCAGGCCAATACCAGTTTGCAGAGTGTCTTTAATATGTGTGTCAAAATCATCTTTGTCATCCAAAACCGCTGAGATACCGCCTTGCGCGTAGTAAGAGCTGCCTTCTAAAACTTTGTCTTTGGCGATAAGTGCTATGTTGAGATTGCTTGAGAGCGTTAGGGCGTTCATCAAACCAGCACTGCCAGTGCCGATAATAAGAACATCAAATGAATGTAAAGTTGCCATTAAACCAAGCCAGTGTTATGGCAATTGTTGGTTTGATAAACCAGTTAGAAATAAGGCGATTTCATCGTAATATAGATAAAGTATCGAAGCCAATATCAATACTACTGCAAGATAGAACCATGCATTGGATTTTGTGTTGATTTTTGGTTGAATCATTAAGATTAATTTAGGCAATAGCGTTAGGTTGGCCAAAACCGCACTGATCATCGCAATAGCGGTAAAGATGCCAAAATAGATTGATGGGATGAAGTTTGAAAGTGCCAAAATCAAAAAGCCTAGAGTCACGGTAATTGAGGTGTAGAACATTGCCAAACCAATTGACCCATGGGAGCGATACATGGTTTGAAGGTAGTCACCATCTTTTTGAAATTCTGCTTTAAAACGATGAATATAATGAATGGCATTATCCACGCCAATACCAATGGCGATGGCGGCGATGGTAATGGTCATTAAATCCAGTGGGATGCCAAGATTGCCCATAATACCAAGGATAAATAAAGACGGTAGTGTGTTAGGAATCAGTGCCAACACCGAAAGGCTGATGGATTTGAAAACAAACAAAAACATAATAAAAATCATAGCGAATACCGCTAAGATGGTTTTGATTTGTGAATCAAATAAACTTTGCAACATGTTATTGTAGAGCACCAACATGCCAGTGACATGAAAACTGTCTTGTTTGAAACCTAAGTCTTTTTCTATGTGTGTTTCAATTTTTTTAATCAGCTCATCGCGTTTTAGATCTTTATTGGTTTCTCTGACACGAACAACCATACGAAGTTGGCCATTATCTTCTGATAGATAAGGATCTAGCACGTGCACTTTAGCGCTATCAGGTATTTGGCTTTTCACCACATTGAGGAAAAACCCATTCAACGGCTCGCCATCATTAGCCTGAGTCAAAACTTGCATGAAAGTATCAATAGAGAGCACTTTACCTGTCTCTTCCAGCTGATCAAGATATTGGTGAACAGTGTGTATTTCTTCTCTCAGATCTGAGTCATACCAATAATCTTCCGCCATGTCATCAAAGATGATCTCGAGTGGAATAGTGCCACCGAGTTTTTCATCAATGGCAGAGAGTCCTTGGTTAATTTCCGTTGTTTCTTTGAAGTAGTCAATAAATCGATTCTCAACTGTCAATTTGTTTGTGCCAAAGCCAGCCAATCCCGCTAGGGCAATAAGTACAACAATGAGATGCGTGCCAAATTTTTCACTAAATTTGGCCAAAGCATGTGTCACGCCCAGTTCAGTTTTGTGTTTACTAACCTTGGCTTTGGGCATTATGCTCATTAGCATTGGAAAAGCCACAAATGATAAAACCAAGGCAATGGTTACACCAATGGCCATCATCCAACCAAAATCAATCACCGGACGAATACCACTAATGAGTAGCGATCCAAATGCAGCGAATGTGGTGAGTGTGGTAAACAAACAAGGCTTAAACATTTGCTCCAAAGTGCGTTTAATTAAGGCGTATTTATCTTCATCAGGGCTTAGCTGAGCCAATTCTCGATAACGTACCACCAGATGTATGGTGACCGAGAGTGTCATCACCAACAATAAAGAGAAAAAATTCGAAGAGATAACGGTGACTTTCCAGCCTAAAAATCCGAGCACACCAGTCATAATCAAAGCACCCGTGATACTGATGCCAATTGGCATTAATACCCAGCGAATACCCTTGAAAATAATTGCCAAAATCAGAGTCATTAACCCAATTACCGCCAAACTAAAGACCACCAAGTCATTTTCAATATAGGCAATAATATCGGTGGTAATCATTGGCAAGCCACCTAAAAATAAATGTGCTTTGTCGCGGTATTTATCAATTGTGGTACGAATCTGCGCAATGGTTTTTGCCTGTAGGTCGCTTTGAATAGTGGCATCGTTCAGCACTTGTTTTTCCAATGCCTTAAGCTTATGTAATTGGTTTTCAGAAAGTTTGTCATTAGCCCTATCAAGACGCATTGCATCGCGTCTTTGGCGTCTTTCATTGAACTCTTGATTTTCTTTCAGGGTAATGAGAATCGCACTTGTTTTGCCATCAAGGCTTACTAGGTTGTCTTCGTACAATGGCGAAGTTTTAAACTCTTTTATGGCCAGATCTAAATCTGCATTGCCATTGTCAATTGTGATATCTTCTGAAGACAAATCCACCAAAGAGATAGGAGGGGATCGAAATAGCGGAACATTAAGTATTGTGTTGATGGACTTTACCTGATCGATTGAGCCCAGCTCATTTGTGAATTTTCTTAAGTGATGAATCTGCTCCATATCAAGTAGATCATCATTGACTTGATAACTAATAACCAAATAGTCGTCAGAGCCGTAGTCTTTTTTTATGCTTTGATAGTAACGCAGATTTTCATCACCTTCTAGGACTAAAGAATCCGAGGAGGCATCAAGCTGAAAATTTGGAATATGATAGAAAAAAAACCCTGCCATAATAATGAGCAGGGTGATTCCAAGAGCGGTTTTTTTGAGAACTAGATTAAAAAAGGCGTTTTTCATAAGACCTCAAACACGAGGATTAAAATTCAAAGCCAGTTGATGATTTAAGCCCTTGCATGGTGTCTAGATGAGTTTCAAATAAAGATTCAGTCTTCCATTCATGTTCGTTGATTCGAGTAATGAGTTTAGCGCTCATCACATTACCACTGCCTTCAACCACAAAGATACGACCACCGACATTAACAAGATGAAAATAACGACCAGTTATCTTTGGTACTGCACTACCGACTACCACCACATCAAAAAAATCATTCGACTTCCAACCCTTAGATGCATCACCCACCTCAAGCGCTACATTGTCTATGTTTAATGATGCAAGCTTCTCACCTGCTGAGGCGCTGAGTTGTGGATCAATCTCAATACTGGTAACCGACTTAGACAACTTAGCCAAAACGGCTGTGAGATAACCACTGCCGGTGCCAATTTCAAGCACGCTTTCGTGTTTTTGAATATTCAGAGCACTGAGTAGACGACCTTCGACTTTGGGCGAGAGCATCTTGGCTTTATCATTTAGAGGTATTTCAATATCAGCAAAAGCAAGATTTTTGTATGCTTGAGGTACAAACATCTCTCTAGGAATGTCTCTGAGTGCATTGTTGGCCAGATAATTCAGCCCACCCCATGGGCGAATCTGAGAGTCAATTGAGTTTTTTCGTGCTTGTGTTGTATCCATCATTTGTTTATTTTTTCTTTTTTGGTGGTAGTAAATCGGTAATTGTACCCTCTGCCATCTCTACTGCAAAGGCGGTTGTTTCAGATAGGGTTGGGTGCGCGTGAATGGTAAGGGCGATATCACTCATATCACAGCCCATTTCAATTGCCAATGTGGCTTCTGCAATAAGCTCACCTGCATTGGTACCGCAAATACCCATGCCTAGAATTCTTCCAGTTTGTGCATCAAACAGTGCCTTTGACACGCCTTCAGTGCGACCAATACTTAAACTACGCCCAGAAGCTGCCCAAGGAAACTTACCCAGTTCATAATCAACACCTTCTGCTTTGAGTTCTTTTTCGGTTTTGCCTGTCCATGCAACTTCGGGATCAGTATAGGCTACCGATGGAATCGTAATTGCATCAAAACCAGACTTGTGACCAGCGATTACTTCGGCAGCAACTTTGGCTTCATGTACGGCCTTGTGTGCCAACATTGGCTGACCTACAATATCACCAATGGCAAAAATATGATCAACATTGGTTCGCATTTGTCTGTCGACTGGAATAAAGCCCCAGTCGTCAACATCCACACCTGCTTTATCGGCGTCAATGAGTTTGCCATTAGGTGAACGACCAATCGAAACCAAAACTTTATCAAAGGTATCTGTCTGAGGTGCATTTTTGCCCTCGAAACCGACTTCGATACCATCATCTTGAGCTTGCATACTAGTCACTTTGGTTTTTAGGAAAATGTTGGCATATTGTTTTTTAATGCGTTTGAAAAGCGGATTAACAATGTCTTTATCGGCACTTGGAATGAGTTGATCTCCAAGTTCAACAACAGTGATTTCACTACCCAGCGCTTGATAGACAGTTGCCATTTCTAAACCAATAATACCGCCACCAACAATTAGCAAACGTTTGGGAATATCGGAAAGCTCAAGCGCATCGGTAGAATCCATCACGCGTGGATCATCAAATGGGAATGCTGGAATTTTTGTAACACGTGAGCCAGCGGCAATAATGCAGTGTTCAAATTCAATCACTTCGTCATTGTCAGTTTGGATTTGATTGGCAGAGATAAATTTACCATAGCCATTCACAACATTGACTTTTCTGGCTTTGGATAAAGCTTTAATGCCGCCTGTGAGCTTGGCGACTGTATTTTCTTTGTTGGTACGTACGCCATCAAGATCGATCTTAGGCTTGTTAAAACTAACACCTAAATGCGCAGCTTCTTTGGCTTCGTTAATCACTTGAGCAGTATGTAGTAATGCTTTAGATGGAATACACCCAACATTAAGGCAAACACCACCTAGGTTTTCGTAGCGTTCCAACAAGACAACATCAAGGCCCAAATCTGCTGCACGAAAAGCAGCGGTGTAACCACCCGGTCCAGAACCGATGACAACTACTTGTGTTTTAATCATAATAAGATTTGCCTAATGTCTTCTAAAGTAGCACTTAAATCGCTCATGAAGCGTGCACCTTGTGCCCCGTCAATCACACGATGGTCGTAGGATAGAGCCAATGGCAATGTCAGTGTTGGGACAAAATTTTTACCATCCCAAATAGGTTTAGTTTGTGTGCGTGAGACGCCCAATATGGCGACTTCTGGTGCATTAACAATGGGTGTGAATTGTGTGCCACCAATACCGCCTAAACTAGAGATGCTAAAACCCGCACCTTGCATGTCTTTGGGGCTGAGCTTGCCTTCTCTTGCCCTGGCAGAAGTCTCGGCCAATTCTGTGGCTAAATCGGTTAATGATTTTTGATCCACCTCTTTAATGACTGGCACAACAAGCCCGTTTGGCGTGTCCATGGCAATACCCAGATTAAAATATTTTTTGATGATTAGATTCTCACCAGATTCATCTAGGGACGCATTAAACCTTGGGTGTTGTTTTAGAGTTTGAATCACAGCTTTCATAATAAAAACCAGTGGCGTTAGCTTAACACCTTTGGCTTTTTGCTCTTGTCTGAAAGTTTCAATTTGATCAATATTGGCTTCGTCGAATTGTGTGACGTGTGGAATATTAAGCCAACAAGCCGTTAGGTGTTTGCCTGATATTTTATTTATTCTGGAAAGTGGCTGTGTGTCAATATCGCCAAATTTAGAAAAGTCAATTACTGGCACAGCAGGGATTGCACTGCCCAAGTTTCCTGAAGTGAGAATTTGCTTCACATAAGCCTTCAGATCGGCGGCCAATATACGACCTTTTTGCCCACTACCCACAACTTTGGATAAATTAACACCCAGCTCTCTGGCCAGTTTGCGAACAGAAGGGGAGGCGTGAGACTCTCCAGTCGCGCGATTAGTCACCGATGGATCAAAAGCGGGTTGATTGCTCTCAGATGTCTTAGGCTTTGGTGCCTCTTTAGGCGCTTTTATTTCGGGTTTTGTTTCTACTTGCTCAGGTTCTGCTTGTATTTTTGATGCTTGATTGCGAGCAACTTCTAATTCCAAAATGCTGTCACCTTTTGAAACTTGTTCACCAAGCTCAACCTTAACAGCCATAACCTTACCGCTCTCAGGTGCAGGAATTTCCATCGACGCCTTATCACTTTCTAGCGTGATGATAGAGTCATCTTTATTAACTTGATCGCCAGTAGATACCAAAACTTCGATAATCTCAACGGCATCAAAATCGCCAATATCGGGCACGGGTACAGAGATGACTTCTGTGCTTGGGGTGCTTTCTTGAGATTGCGACGGCTGGCTAGAAGCAGCCTTGGAGTCATTTTTTTGTGAAGATTCTTCTTGTGTTTCTACGCTGATGACTGGACTGCCTTTGGAGATCTGATCGCCTAAGTTCACATGAATATCTTTTACAACTCCTGAAACAGGGGAAGGAATTTCCATCGACGCCTTATCACTTTCTAGCGTGATGATAGAGTCATCTTTATTAACTTGATCGCCAGTAGATACCAAAACTTCGATAATTTCAACGGCATCAAAATCGCCAATATCAGGCAATGTGACTTCAGTAACAGGCATAAAAAACCTATGCAAATTTAAAGTGGGTAATTATAGCAAAATTTTATACAAATAATCCAAAGCCTATGGCGTAAAAACAATTGGTGTTAAAATGCAAAAACGCATGAAATAAAAAGCCTAATAATATATGACAGTTGCACTTTCCACTCAAGGTTTAAAGAAAAATTACAAAGGCAAAGTCGATGCTTTAAAAGGGATTGACCTGCAGGTTAAGCAGGGTGATTTTTTTGCACTTTTGGGATCCAATGGCGCGGGTAAAACCACAGCGATTGGAATCATTTGTGGCTTATTAAATAAAACCGATGGTTCAGTTGTGGTGTTAGGGCTTGATCAATCCTCTCATGCAAACGAGGTTAAAAGATTGATTGGCTTGATGCCTCAAGAGTTTAATTTTAACCCCTTTGAGCCAATTGAAGAGATACTCATCAATCAGGCTGGTTATCACGGAATAAAGCGTAAAGATGCAAAAAAACAGGCTGAAATCTTACTCAAAAAAATGCAGCTTTGGGAGAAGCGATTTGATATGGCAAAATCTTTATCGGGTGGAATGAAACGACGTCTGATGCTGGCCAGAGCACTCATTCATCAGCCTAAGATTTTAATTTTGGACGAGCCAACAGCTGGTGTTGATGTAGAGATTCGTCGCTCTATGTGGGAGTATTTAAAAGAACTCAACGAACAAGGCATGACAATCATCTTAACCACGCATTACCTTGAAGAGGCAGAGTCGTTGTGTCGGCATATTGCAATTTTGGATCAAGGTGAGATTATTGAACAAACCAGTATGAAAAAACTTCTATCCAAAGTTAGTAAACAAAGCCTTATCTTGGAGTCGATTGAGGTTTTGCCTGAGGTGATCCATATCAAAGGTTTCAAGAGTGAACGTTTAGATGATTATTCACTGCAAGTGGTTTTAGAACACACACTCAGCATTACTGAAGTGGTAGAGCTTTTGTCCACCATAGGTATTCGTATTAATCATGTTCGTAGTGCACAAAACCGTTTAGAATCTTTGTTTTTGTTGCTAACTACACAGGACGATTCTGAGGCAGCTTAGCGTGTGGATTGCATATAAAACCATTGTCGTTAAAGAGATTTTGCGTTTTGCGCGTATTTGGGTTCAAACTATTTTTCCACCCATTATTACCACCTCTTTGTATTTGCTGATTTTCGGTGGTTTGATGGGCGAGATGATTGGTCCTATGCAAGGTGTTGATTACTTGCATTTTATTATCCCAGGCATTATTTTGATGACCGTTATTCAAAACTCTTATGCCAATACTGTCTCTTCTTTTTTCTTGGCTAAATTCAACCATAGTATTGAAGAACTGTTGGTCTCACCTGTGCCTTATTGGGTTATTTTGCTGGGCTATATTTCCGGTGGTGTGGCTAGGGGGCTTGCAGTGGGCCTGGGGGTTTTTATCGCAGTTGCTTTTTTTGTTGATTTAAATATTGAAAGTTATTGGATTAGTGCCATGATGTTTTTGTTAACGGCTGTGCTGTTTTCTTTGGCCGGCTTTATCAACGCCGTTTTTGCAGAGTCGTTTGATGACATTTCAATCGTGCCAACTTTTATTCTAATGCCGATGACTTATTTAGGTGGCATGTTCTATAGCATTGAAATCTTGCCTGAATTTTGGCAGGATGTTAGCCGATTTAATCCTATCTATTATATGGTTGATGGATTTAGACTGGGTTTTTTAGGGGTCAGTACAGCGGATATTTATACCTCAGTCGGTATGTTGATTTTTATGATTGCAATATTGGCAATAATCGCCTTTTATCTTTTGAAAAAAGGTGTGAATATTAAGACTTAATTACGCTCTCTTTTCCTGAGATTAGGCGTTTAATATTGCTTCGATGTGTTATAAAAATCCACAAACAGATCACACCAATCACATAGGTGGCATCAAGGTTTTGGGTTATGTAATAAAAATAAACAGGGGTTAGTAAGGTTGCGATAAGCGCTGAAAGGGAAGAGATTTTTAAAACTTTGGCCACAAACAACCATGTAAGAATAAAACCCAAGCCCACCCAAGGATTAATTGCGATGAGCGCACCTATAAATGTGGCCACACCCTTGCCACCTTGAAATTTGAAAAAAATCGGATAAACATGACCCAAAAAAGCAAACAGGGCAATTAAACAGAGGTTGAAAAGCGATATATCCGGTAGGAAAAACATTGCAACTAATACTGGAATAGCACCTTTTAATCCGTCGCCAATTAGAACAACAGCGGCAGCTTTTTTGCCTGCAATTCTTAATACATTGGTTGCGCCTGGATTTTTTGAACCTTGGGTTCTGGGATCAGGAAGATTCATTATCCGGCAAACAATAATTGCTGTTGAGACAGAGCCAATTAGGTAGGCAAAAATAATGAGTGTTGGTAACATACAAGCCTAGTTAATAGAATCTGAATTATTTAAACATGGATAAAGTATTTATACAAGGATTAAAAATAGACACTGTCATTGGCATTTACGATTGGGAAAGAGAGATCCGACAAGACGTTGTACTAGATATACAAATGTCTGCTGATATTAAAACCGCCAGTAAGACCGATCAAATTGATCAAACAATTAATTACAAAGTAGTGGCCAAGCGCCTGATTGGATTTGTGAAGGAGAGCAAATTTCAATTGGTTGAAACCTTGGCAGAGGAAATCACCCAGATCATCATCAATGAGTTTGATGTTCAATGGGTTAAGCTGACGCTAAACAAGGGCGAGGCAGTCACAGGCGCTGAGGGTGTTGGAGTTATCATCGAAAGAACGAAATCCTAATGGCGCAAATTCACATTAACATAGGCTCTAATCAACAGCGTCGCTTAAACATCAAACGGGCCATTGAAGCCATTAAATTGGTGTTTTCCCATGTGCAAATATCCTCAATTTATGAAAGCCCATCAGAGGGTTTTAGTGGGGATGACTTTTTTAATCTGGGTGTTAATGCAACGACCAATTTATCCTCTTCAGAAGTGGCACAATCGTTACGCAAGATTGAACAAGAGCAGGGCAGAGACAGATCACAGCCTAAATTTTCTTCTCGAAATATCGATCTTGATTTGGTTTTTTACGATCAGCTTATCGATCACAGTGCCAATCTGCCTAGAGACGATATCTTAAAGTATGCTTTTGTTTTAGCGCCCTTATCTGAGATAAATCCAGACACATTGCACCCTGTTGAAAATAAGAGTTATAGTGAGCTTTGGAGTCGTTTTCAAAGTGAAAATAGTTATAGATTACAACAGTATAATAAGGATGAAATTTTAGGAGAATCGGTATGAACAAAATAGCCAAATTTTTATTCAGCACAGCGCTTATTATAGGGGTTAGTACTTCTCATGCGAAATTTGTTTCAGGCGAGGATTATGTGGTATTAGACAAACCTGTTAAGACTATAACGGGCGATCAAATTGAAGTTAGAGAGCTGTTTTGGTATTACTGTCCGCATTGTTTTAATATAGAACCATTGGTCAAAGGTTATGTGAAAAGAATGCCTCAAAATGCCCAATTTATTCGTCAACCTGCGGTATTTTCCGAGCGCTGGGTAGATGGCGCGGTGTTTTATTATGTGTTAGAACAATTGGGTGAGATTGATCGCCTACACGCTAAGCTGTTCGATGCGATTCATTTGCACCGTACACCACTTGATGACGATGACGATTTTATTGATTGGCTGGTGGATCATGGTGTGGATGAGAAAAAAGCCATGGCAGCATTTAAGTCTTTTTCTGTGCGTATTAAGGTTAATCAGTCTAAGTTAAATACACCCAAATATAAAACCAATGGTGTGCCAACATTTGTGGTTAATGGCAAATACTGGGTTGATTCTACCCACGCCGGTAGCCAAGCCAGAATCTTTGAAATTCTAGATTATCTGATTAAAAAAGAAACAAAAAAATAAACGTGCAAACTAATGCAGTATTGGTTATATCCGGCCTTGATCCATCGGGTGCTGCGGGTATGGCAGCAGATATTGAAAGCATCAATCAATTTGGAGTAACACCCCTGCCTTTGGTGAGCGCACTAACCGTTCAAAATACTCAAAAGGTAGAATCAATTAATGAGGTTGATGATCAAATTCTCATAGAACAGTTTGACTCTCTTCGCGACGATATCAACTTTTTTGTTATAAAGATTGGTATGCTTTGCTCTGCCAAACAAATCCACGCAGTCAGTAGAATCATCGCTCAAACAAAAAAACCTTTTGTGGTACTTGATCCTATCTTAAAGGCTTCAACAAACGATTTGCTGTTAGAAAAATCGGCAATCAACGTCTTGAAAGATGAACTACTACCAAAGGTTGATTTGTTAACGCCAAATGCATCAGAATTGATAACGCTGAGTGCAAATAGCAATGAAAAAGAGGCAATTGGTCTTATTCCTTGTCGTTACGTTTTGGTGACAAATACAGACACTTCAGATAAGAAAATTGAGCATCGACTCTATCATAATAAAAAGCTAATAAACAGGTTTGAATACCAAAAATTACCAGGGGATTACCACGGCTCTGGATGCACATTGTCCAGTAGTATCAGTGCTTTGGTAGCCAAAGGGTTATCGGTGCATGAAGCCTGTGACAAGGCTCTAGAGTATACTTATCAAACCTTATTAAATGCCAAGAGTCTTGGTAAAATGCAATACCATCCTAACCGTGTTAAACCGTCATGAGTTTTATTAACAACTGGCTTCGCGATCAGATTCAAGCCATTAATGCCTACCACGTGCCCAGTGCAGATGGTATGCTAAAACTAGACGCCATGGAAAGCCCTTATCCAATACCAGATGCAATTAAAGATGAATATTTGAAAAATTTATCAAAAGCGCAGATTAATCGTTATCCAAGCGCTGATGCAGCTGAACTGGTAGAAACACTATACAAACTGATGGACATCCCCAAAGATTTGGGTGTGTTATTAGGCAATGGTTCTGATGAGTTGATACAGCTTTTAGCACTTGCTTGCGATGCAGATGATACTGTGTTGAGTGTTGAGCCAAGCTTTGTCATGTATGAGATGATTGCCAAATTCACTCGAGTGAATTATCAAGGCATTGCGCTAAACAATAATTTTGAAATTGACCTGGATGCGATGTTAGATGCCATTGATCAGTATCAGCCAAAAATTATCTTTATTGCCTATCCAAATAATCCAACAGGCAATGCATTTGACAAAACCTCAATTGAGACAATCATTGAGTCAACAGATGCCATGGTGGTTGTGGACGAGGCCTATTATGCTTATGCAAAAGACAGTTTTCTAAACGATATTAACCGGTTTGATAATTTGGTTTTACTCAGAACCATCTCCAAAATTGGCTTTGCAGGTTTGCGCCTAGGTATGCTAATTGCTAAAAAAGAAACCACCTCACAACTCGACAAACTTCGTCTGCCGTATAACATCAATACACTCACACAGGTTAGTGCTAATTTTTTGTTAAAGCACAAAGAGATGATCAAGACAAATGCCAATACTACTATTGCTGAGCGTTGCCGAATGATTGATGCGCTTAGTGTAATCGACAGCATAGAAGCATATCCTTCACAAGCGAATTTTATTTTGTTTAAGGCACCAGATGCGAATTTGTTGTTTGAGAGATTAAAGCAACAAAATATACTGATAAAAAATCTATCGAACTCATCCATGCTTGAAAATTGTTTGCGTGTAACGGTGGGTACAGCTGAAGAAAATAGCCAGTTTTTATCTGTGGTAGAGGGGTTTTATGGTTAGCAGAAAAACCCTTTCACGCTATTGTGATCAATACCTAAACGTGAGCTCTTTCGAAGACTATTGTCCAAACGGACTTCAGGTGCAGGGCAAATCTGAGATTAAAAGTATCGTCTCTGGCGTCAGTGCTAATCAAGCATTGATAGATTGTGCGATTGACCAAAAAGCAGATGCAATTTTTGTGCATCATGGTTTTTTTTGGAAAAATGAAAAACCCAATATCACGGGTATTAAAAAAAATAGAATCCAAGCATTATTGGCCAATAATATCAATCTTTTTGCCTATCATCTGCCACTCGATGCACACCCACAAATTGGCAATAATGTAGAATTGGCTAAGCGCCTTGATATCCAAAACTCATCACAAATTGATCAGACACTACTTTGGCAAGGCGAGATTAACTCTAACATAGAAGACTTTATTCAAACGGTTGAACAAACAACATCAAGAACACCTCTTGTTATTGGCAAGACAGATGGTCAGTTTAAAACCATCGCTTGGTGCACTGGCGCTGCGCAAAATTATATTGATATAGCCATAGAGGCAGAAGTTGATGCCTATTTGACTGGAGAGGTCAGTGAAGCCACGCCAGCAATTGCTAAGGAAAACGGCATTGTGTTTATCAGTGCTGGTCACCACGCAACAGAGCGTTATGGCGTAGAAGCGTTAGGAAAGCATTTGAGCGATAAATTTGAACTCAAGCATCAATTCATCGATATTGACAATCAAGTATAATACCGGCTTTTGTATCTTTTGTTGATTTTGAGTTAAATATGAGCAGAAAGTTTAATGTTGCCGTTGTTGGTGCGACAGGTGCGGTGGGTGAAACCATTCTTTCTATTTTGGAGCAGCGTAATTTTCCAATAGACAACCTATATCCGTTAGCCAGTGCCAATTCAGCGGGTAAAATAGTTATGTGCCAAGGTAAAAGTTGGACTGTAGAAGACTTAGACCAATTTGATTTCTCTAAAGCACAACTGGGTCTATTCTCAGCGGGTGGCTCAATTTCAGAAAAATACGCGCCAATCGCCGCCGAGGCTGGTTGTGTGGTGGTTGACAACACAGCACATTTTAGGCGTGATAAAGATATTCCATTGGTGGTGCCAGAGGTGAATGCACATGCGATTGCAGGCTATACACAACGTAATATCATTGCCAATCCTAATTGTTCAACCATTCAGATGTTGGTGGCACTCAAGCCAATCTACGATGCTGTGGGCATTGAACGCATTAATGTGGCAACTTATCAGGCTGTTTCAGGCACAGGTAAAAAAGCCATTACTGAACTGACGGATCAAACTGCAAAATTGTTAAACGGCAAAGAAGCCGAGGTGAATGTTTACCCAAAACAAATTGCATTTAATGTTTTGCCTCATATTGATGTTTTTCAAGACAATGGCTATACCAAAGAAGAGATGAAGATGGTTTGGGAGACACAAAAGATTTTTGAAGATGAGAATCTTTTGGTGAATCCAACAGCTGTTCGTGTGCCGGTTATTTATGGTCATTCTGAGGCTGTGCATATCGAAACCAAAGAAAAGATTACTGCGGATAAAGCCAGAGAGATTCTCTCTAATGCGCCAGGTGTAACGGTTATGGATGAGCATAAGGATGGTGGCTACGCCACACCTTTTGAAGAAGCCACCAATAAAGACGATACATTTGTTAGTCGCATCCGAGAGGATATTTCTCACCAAAGAGGTCTTAACTTATGGGTGGTTTCTGATAATATTCGTAAAGGAGCAGCACTCAATACCATACAAATTGCTGAGATTTTGATAAAAGACTACTTATAAAAATGATAAAAGTCGAGAGAAAAACCAACGAAACTGACATCAGTGTTGAACTAGATCTATTAGGCACAGGCAAATCTGTTATTGATACTGGTGTGCCGTTTTTAGATCACATGCTCGATCAAGTAGCACGCCACGGAATGATGGACTTAAATATCAAATGTGATGGCGACACACACATTGATGATCACCACAGTGTTGAGGATATTGGCATTACTTTTGGGCAAGCGCTCTCTAAAGCCGTGGGCGATAAAGCAGGTATGACTCGTTATGGCCATGCTTATGTTCCCCTAGATGAAGCACTATCACGCGTAGTTCTAGATTTATCTGGGCGCCCAGGTATAGAGCTAAATGTGGGTTTTACCCGTGCGATGATTGGCACTTTTGATGTTGATCTGGTGGGCGAGTTTTTTCAAGGATTTGTCAACCACGCACTTGTGACACTGCATATTGATAATATTCGCGGTGTTAATGCACACCATCAGGCGGAGACGATTTTTAAAGCCTTTGGTCGCGCGCTTAGAATGGCGACAACACTGGATGAACGTCAAGCCGGCGTCATTCCTTCAACTAAGGGCAGCCTATAAGATGCAAACTATTGCCATTGTTGATTATGGCATGGGTAACGTTCGCTCAGTGGAAAAAGCCATTGAGCACGTTGCTCCTAACGATAAGGTTTGTCTAACCGACGATAAAGCCATTATTGAAGATGCCGATCGCATTGTTTTTCCTGGACAAGGTGCAATGGGCGCTTGTATGCAGGCGTTAAATCAGCACGGATTAAGTGAAGTAATCAAATACTCTGCACATGAGAAACCTTTCTTAGGTATTTGTCTCGGTTTGCAGCTTTTATTCGACCATAGCGATGAAAATGGCGGCACACAAGGTCTATCAATAATCCCAGGTAATGTGGTTAAATTTCCAAAAAGTGATTTAAAAATACCACATATGGGATGGAATCAGGTTAAACACATTATAGAACACCCACTTTGGCATAATATTGAAGATAACGCACGTTTTTATAGTGTGCACTCATATTATGTAAAAGAGAAAGACAAAACAGTGGTAGCAGGCACAACAAAATATGGCATTGATTTTACTTGTGCGATTGCTAAAGACAATATTTTTGCTGTGCAGTTTCATCCAGAGAAATCACAACACGATGGCTTGCAACTGCTCAAGAATTTTGTCAATTGGCAGAATTAGACCAACTTTTTCGCACAACCCATCACCTCTGAATAATAGCCACTTCCAAACAAATTCAGATGATTGAGGTAATGGTAGAGCATATATAAGGGCTTTCGTTTCTCAAAACCGGAGTCTAGTGGATAAACTTTTTCATAGCTTTGGTAGAACACGTTAGAAAACCCACCAAACATAAAGGTAAGCGCTAAATCGGCTTCTCGATGTCCATAATAGCTGGCAGTGTCAATAAAATATGTTTGGCTTTCTGAGCTTAAAAAATTGCCTGACCATAAGTCGCCATGAAGCAGTGATGGGCGAATATTTTTAGTCAGTAATGACGGCAACACTGTTTGTATTTTTAACAGTCTTTCATAATCACTTTGACTCAGATGATGGTTTTTTAAGCCCAAGTCAATTTGATACTTTAAGCGGTACTGCCAATAAAATTCGGCCCAATCTTCAACACTTTTTCCAACCGCATTGATCTGTGGTGTTGTACCGATTTTGTTATCAAAATCAAAACCAAAATATTGTGAATGGTTTTGGTGCAGGTTTGCCAGTTGAGTGCCGAGTTGAGATTGTGCGTATGGATTGTCCCCAGACTCAATCCACTGCAAAATTAGTGAATATTCACAACTACCCAATACCTTTGGCGTATTGACACTTTCTCTTAAAAGATTTAATTCATAAGCTTCTTGGATTAGTGATTGATTGGGTGTTTGTTGCGTTTTGATGAACACTTTAGAGCCATCTTCAAGCACTACTTTGTTTGCGCTAAACAAACTACTGCCAATGGAATGAACGCTTTTGATGTTTTTACCCAGATGCTTTTGGATAAATTTTTCTACTGACATAAACGTTCAAGGCATTGTAAATAAGCTTGGTGATCCATGGGTGTTTTGTTTTTTTGCGAGGAGAAGATCATCTGTGCAATACAATCCATCATTTGGTGTTCAGCTTCATGTGAATCGTGGGTTTTTTTTAAGATTTTTTGATAATACTCTTTAATACCAGGTGGCTGATTAATTGAAAGTTGTTCACGCAGAGAAAGGTGTAAATTGATATGCAAAAAAGGATTGACTTGGCCCTGCTCAGGAAAATAGTCAGATTCAATATTTTGAATAAGCTGATGGTATTCTGGATGCATCTCAATGACACGAGTTAGTTGATCCTCTAATGGATCCAGTGGTTTTTTATCGAGAAATTTTTGCCAAGCATTGGCTAAAAACCTGCGTTGTTCGGTTCTGTTTTGTGTGTATAACATAACCTCTAATTATAGAGGTGGTTGAGGGATTTTAAAGATTCTTCTCTTCGTATTCACAAAGATCCAACAACACACATTCGCTGCATTGTGGTGAGCGGGCCTTACAAGTGTAACGACCATGCAAAATCATCAGATGGTGAGCGGGAACCCGATATTCTTCAGGAATAAATTTAACCAACTTCTTTTCCACCTCTAGCACTGTTTTACCACTGGCAATTGCAGTACGGTTGGCAACACGATAGATGTGTGTATCAACAGCAATTGTTGGATGTCCAAAAGCAGTATTGAGAACAACATTGGCAGTTTTTCGTCCAACACCCGGTAACGCTTCTAATTCTTTACGTGTTTCTGGTACTTTAGAATTGTATTTATCAATCAAAATTTTACAGGTTTGAATCAGATGCTTGGCTTTTGAGTTAAACAAACCAATGGTTTTGATTGTGTTTCTTAATTTGGTCTCACCCAACTCGAAAATTGCCTCTGGCGTGTTAGCAATGGGAAAAAGTATGTCAGTAACTTTGTTGACACTTTTGTCCGTTGCTTGTGCAGACAATGTAACCGCAACTAGTAGTTCAAAGGGCGAGTTATAATTTAACTCAGTGGTTGGGTTTGGAATCTTTTTTAAAAGTCTCCCAAACATCTCTTTTCGCGTCTCAGCGTTCATTATTCTCAACTCTGGATTTATTTTGACCGGCAATTATACCTGAATTCATACTACTACTCAAATGACGCAGTATTTTATTTGGTTTGTCCTTTTGGAGTAGGGTTTATAAAGCTTTACAAAAATCGCTCAGCAAAAGATTCAAGTTCATTCCATAGCTTGGCTTTGTCAGGATGTTGTTTACGCATCTCAGACAATTTTTGGTAATACTCGTCAATCGACAGATAGCCGTTATCACCGGTTTGTACTCTACTTTGTACAATTTCAAACCAGTCCTCTTTTTCGTCATCAGACAGACTGTTGGGGTAGTTTCTGGCTTTAAAATGCATTAACAGCTGACCCAGTCTTTTATCTTTGAATTTTGGATAAAAATTGCCAAGCTCATTCTCACTTAAATTTTGTATCTGGTTACAAATACGCCTGTCTGCATTATCAATAAAACCCTCGTAGAGCGATTGATCAACATCACCAGAGGCTCCTAGCTGCTGATCATCACCATAGAGTTTTTGCACCACTTGAGAGATTTGAATTTGATTTTCTTTGATAAATGCCAAGTGTTTCATGCACTGATTTATATCAATTTGTAATTGTTCAATCACATGCTCGGCAGGAAACCCCGATCTATAAGGCGTTACCATAGGGCTTTTATTAAAGACCATTTCTTTGATTTGCAGCCGTTCTACACCTTCAGGTAATTCAGATTTTTTGGTGAATAATAATGTTTTTAGCTCATCTGTTGCTAACGCTAACAAAATCGCTGGATCTTGATCCAAATTAAACAAAATAGCACGGTCAGGGTATTTGGGGTGATAGCCAATCGGCGCTACCAGGCGAGTACATGAGAGTTTGGCTGGGTATTTGCTTGAGGTATGTAATACCGGCTCAAATAACTGAATCTTTTTTTCAACTTCATTTTTTTGTCTAAGACTAAAAGCATAGTCGAAAAGCTTGGGTTGTTTGTCTTTAATAATCTTGGCAATGCCAATAGTTGCACGCACATCAGCCAAAGCATCATGCGCATCGGCATGTTCAATGCCATTGGCAGGGGCGAGTTTGTCTAATTTAAAGACAGGATTGCCTTCATCGTTATAAACCCAGTTTAGCGTTTCATTTTTTTTAAAAGCATAACAAAGGCGAACCACATCGATAATATCCCAGCGCGTATTGTTATTTTGCCAATGCCAAGCATAAGGATCTAGAAAATTCCTAAATAAAGCGTGACGGGTAAATTCATCATCGAATCGAATCGAATTGTAACCCACTACACAGGTGCTGGCTTGAGAGAACTGTTGATTGATTTTATTGATAAATTGGTGCTCAATATCGCCATGTTTTTCACAATATTGCGGGCTAATTCCAGTAACTGCACAGGCCTCAGGTGAGGGCAATGAATCATAGGTTGGCTTACAATAAAACATGTGTTCATCAAGCACATTGAGATTTTCATCGGTGCGAATACCAGCAAATTGGGCAATACGGTCAGTTCTTGAATTGATGCCGAAGGTTTCGTAGTCATACCAATAAAATGTTTTCATGGCTAATGTTGCTTGTCTTGAGTTGTTAAAACAAAAAAACCCAGCGAAAGCTGGGTTTTGTCAGTTTTAATTCAAACTATACCGGGGTGCAACTTGTGGCTTGTGGGCCTTTGGCACCATCCTCTACCTCAAATTCAACTTCTTGGCCATCTTCAAGTGTTTTGAAGCCGCCTCCTTGTATAACACTGAAGTGAACAAATACGTCATCACCACTTTCTTGTTCAATAAAACCAAAACCTTTTTTTGCATCAAACCATTTAACTTTACCTGTTGCAGACATTTCTTTTCCTCGAAAAATTAAAAAATACCGAAAAAACCAGAGTATTTAACACCTGTGTAAATTATTAACAACAAGCAAAATAACAGCTGTATTCTTTACCAGCGATTGACATTTTAACTGAATTAATAGTAGTTTAAGACCTATTATTATGATTTGTTACAAAGATGCAATCCAAATGGTTTTTGTATTAACGAATTCAAGCATGCCGATTTTTGAGAGCTCGCGCCCATAACCAGAATTTTTTATCCCACCAAATGGTAAACGAGGATCGCTTTTAACAATGCCATTAACAAAACTCGCGCCTGATTCTATTTGCCTTGCGATACGCTCTCCACGAGCAAGATCTTGTGTCCAAACACTACCTCCCAAGCCAAAAGACGAATCATTGGCAATACGAACGGCATCATCTTCATCTTTGGCGCGGATGATTATGGCCACGGGGCCAAACAATTCTTCATTGTATGCGCGCATACCAGGTTGAACATGATCAATAATGGAGGGCATGTAACCGGCATGCGCCTCAGAAGAGTGCTCACAGCCACAAACTGCAACAGCCCCTTTGGCAATTGAATCTTGCACTTGTTGGTGTATCTCGTCTCTTAGCTCAGTTAAAACCATTGGCGCTAAAGTAGTGTCAGCACTTGACGGGTCGCCAACAACTAAGGATTCAACCGCTGTTTTAAAAGCAGAGACGAAACGATTAGCAATAGCATCAACAACGATAAAACGCTTGGCTGCAATACAGCTTTGACCAGCATTGAGAAATCTCGACATTACCCCAATCTCGACTGCTTTTTGAAGGTCGCAGTCTTTTAAAACGATAAACGCATCCGAGCCCCCCAGCTCAAGTACGGTTTTTTTCAAATTTTTGCCTGCAGTTGAGGCCACCTGCCTGCCTGCATTTTCACTGCCTGTTAATGTGATGGCGTTGACACAATTATTTTCAATCACCTTTGCCACATCGCCACTTGAGATCATCAATGTAGTGAACACGCCCTTAGGTAAACCAGCATCGAGAAACAGCCTTTCAATGGCCAACGCAGCATCAGGCACATTTGAAGCGTGTTTGAGCAAAGCAGTATTGCCTGCAACAAGCGCTGGTGCAGCAAAACGAAAAACTTGCCACAGTGGAAAATTCCACGGCATGATAGCCAACACTGTTCCCAATGGTTGATAGGTAACATAGCTTTTACCTGCATCTGATTCAATTAACTCGTCGGCTAAAAATTCCCCACCGTGTTCTGCATAGTAATCACAGACCCAGGCACATTTTTCCACTTCTGCTTCTGACTCGCCGATAAGCTTTCCCATCTCTTGAGTCATCATCAGCGCCAAAGCATCTTTTCTTTCTCTGAGCAAATTAGCCACTTGAGAGAGGTGTTTTTGTCTATCGGTTAGTGATGTTTTTTGCCAAATAGGGCACACCTTTGCGGCCAAATCCAGTGCTTTTTGTGTTCTCTCCCAAGGCCAATAATCGACTTGTTTAACGATATCACCAGTGAAGGGGTTGATTGATTGAAAGCCCATTTGAATAAATATTAGTAAGACATGCACACATAGTAACGCAAAATGATGCGTTCAGGATATAGAATGCGTCTAAAAAGAGTCTTACTTGTTTAGAACCACTTGATTGAACAGCCCATCGATGGAATTTGTTCAGTAGGGCCATTACCAGTTTGTGCAACTTGTGTCATGGCTTCAAATAAATCGCTTTAATATATAGGATTATTTACGACTAAATTTTGGTTTTCTGTTACGATTATGATCTCTTCTATTGTCACGTTTGTTATTGCGATTATTTGTGGAAAATTTACCACGACCAAAATTTCTTTTTCTTTTTTGCTTTGCTTTGCTAAAGCTTACTTTGTTGTTTTTCTCAGTTAATTTGGCAATATTAAGGCGCTTGCCATTGATAACAGTTTTTTGCAAGATGTCAAAAATTTCTTGTGGCATTTCATCAGGCAGATCAACAGTTGAACAGTTTTCAAAAATTTGAATCGAACCAATGTATTCACTGTTCATGTCAGCTTCGTTAGCAATGGCACCAAGAATATTTCCAGGTTTGACATTATTATTATTGCCAACTTCAAGACGATAGCGTTTCATTGGAATTTTTGGAAAGTCTTTTAAAGAATTTGCATTAACAGGGATAACTTTTTCTTCGCTACCTGCTCGATTTTCACCAAAATTAGGTTCTTTTTCAGATAGCAATAACGGCTCACTCCCTTGTGCGATGAGCGCTAATGCTGCAGCGATTTTTAGATGACTAACTCGTTCATTGGTCTGTTGAAATTCACTAACTATTTTTTCAAAAACACTTAAATCTTGATTAGTTAATGTTTCTGTGATTTTTTGTTTAAAAGCCTCAATACGTTTTGTATTAATTGTTTTGGCGCTTGGCAGCTCTATTGGCTCGATATTTTGTCGTGTTACTCGCTCAATGGTTTTTAGCATGCGACGTTCACGATGTGATACGAATAAGATTGCCTCACCCGATCGTCCTGCACGCCCTGTACGACCAATACGATGTACGTATGATTCGGCATCTTGAGGAATGTCATAATTCATCACATGTGAGATACGCTCAACATCTAAGCCACGAGCAGCGACATCGGTGGCAATAAGAATATCAATTTTGCCTTTTTTATAATTATTGATGATGCGCTCTCGTTGATTTTGTTGAATATCACCATTAATCGCTTCAGCTGAAAAACCACGTGCTGATAGTTTTTCAGTTAGCTCTACTGTGAGTGTTTTGGTGCGAACAAAGACAATCATTGCATCAAAATTTGTCACCTCTAAGATGCGCGTTAATGCTTCTAGTTTTTGTCTAGCATCAACAAGCATGTATTTTTGAGAAATAGTGGTCGCAGTTTCTGTTTTGGCTTTGATTTTTACAATTTTTGGTTGTTGTAGAAACTCTTCAGCAACTTTTTTGATTGCATTAGGCATTGTTGCAGAGAATAAGGCAATTTGTCTTTTTTCTGGGATGCGCTCCATCACCCATTTGATGTCATCAATAATGCCCATCTTTAACATGTCATCCGCTTCATCTAAAACAAATGATGTCAGGTTTGTAAGCTTTAAAGTGCCCCGGTTTATGTGATCCATGACGTGACCTGGTGTGCCAACAACGCAATGCACACCACGTTTTAGTGGGCGCAATTGAATATCGTATGATTGTCCACCATAGATTGGCAGCACATGAAAGCCCTTCATTCCCCTAGCATAAGTTTGAATAGCTTCTGATACTTGAATTGCTAACTCACGTGTTGGTGCCAAGATTAATAATTGCGGTGCTTTTAGAGCTAAATCAATATTGTCTAATAAAGGCAGAGCAAAGGCTGCTGTTTTTCCTGTTCCCGTTTGTGCCTGGCCAATAATATCCTCACCATTTAGTAAGTGTGCATTGCATTGCTCTTGAATTGGAGAAGGGGTTTCATAACCAATAGAATCCAATTCTTTTAGAATTGAGTTAGAAAGGCCTAAATCACTAAATTTGGGTCGTGGTTGATTATGGAGATTATTTTCAGACATGGACCTTTAATCTCAGACAAGGACCGCAATGATAC
>CAZYIW010000014.1:27468-29910 GCA_964647705.1 uncultured Piscirickettsiaceae bacterium | reverse complement strand
TGATGCATCTAGCTCTTGCTTGTAAGTCATTTTTATTCTCCTATCGTTAATCATTATCTAAGCGAAGTTATATAACATCGCTCGGTATATATACCGAGCCTTGCATTAGTACTCTCGCACTTCGACTCATAACTACTTTATTTGCCATCCACTCACCATTACTGTGTGTCACCTCTGCGCCTACTCTTAGCACGCCAGAGGGGTGACCAAAAGTGACAGAGTCACGTTTTACACCACCCGTTGCGATGTTTACAAGGGTGCCTGGTATGCTCGCTGCCACACCAATGGCCACTGCTGCTGTACCCATCATTGCATGGTGTAATAACCCCATAGACAAAGCACGAACATTCAAATCAATATCAGCCTTGTCAATAGTTTTACCGCTGGACGCGTTATAACGCTTTGCTTCATGAACAAAAGCAATTTTTGGTGTGTGTTGGCGCTTCATCGCTTCTTCAATGTTATGAATTAAACCCATCCTCATTGCGCCATGAGCGCGAATGCTCTCAAACATAGCGAGCGCTTTTTCATCGCTATTAATCTCACCTTGAAGCTCGGTACCTGTATATCCAATTTCTCTCGCATTTAAGAAGATGGTTGGAATGCCAGCGTTGATCATTGTTGCTTTAAACATACCCACGTCCGGCACTTCTAAATCGTCTACCAAATTACCGGTTGGAAACATGGCGTTGGCACTGTCTATTGGCGAGATAAATTCAACCTGAACCTCAGCCGCTGGAAAAGTTACCCCATCAAGCTCAAACTCACCTATCTCTTGCACCTCTTTATTGATCATTGGTACTTTAACCACAATAGTTTTCTCAATATTTTGTTGCCAAATACGCACCGTGGCAACACCATTCTCAGGCAGGCGATTCGCATCAACCAAGCCACTATTGATCGCAAATGATCCAACCGCAGCTGTTAGATTACCGCAATTACCACTCCAATCTACAAATGGCTTATCTATGGACACCTGTCCAAAAAAGTAATCAACATCATGATCTGGTTTACTACTTTTGGCCAAAATTACAGTTTTGCTGGTACTGGAAGTGGCACCACCCATGCCATCGGTTTGTTTGCCGTAAGGGTCTGGGCTTCCGATAACACGCAGTAACATAGCATCTCGGGCTTTACCGGGTACTTGACACGCCACTGGCAAATCTGTCAGCTTAAAAAAAACACCCTTGCTGGTACCACCACGCATATAAGTTGCTGGAATTGCTATTTGTGGCGCATGAGTCATTGGGCACTCTCCTGCAAAAAATCTTGTGCAAAACGTTGCAACACACCACCTGCTGCATGAATGTGGACATCTGCTTGCGTATCTAAACGGCAAGTCACTGGAATATTCTCAACCTCGGCGTTTCTTCGAGTCATCTTGACATTAAGCAAAGCACCTGGTGTAATCTCACCTTCAACATCAAAGATTTCACTGCCATCAATGTTATAAGTATTGCGTGTCTCACCATCGGCAAATTGCAATGGCAATACGCCCATACCCACTAAGTTAGTACGATGGATACGCTCAAAACCTTGTGCCAAAATCACCTCTACACCCGCTAGGCGCACACCTTTGGCTGCCCAATCACGCGACGATCCCTGTCCATAATCAGCGCCAGCAATGATAATCAATGGTTGTTTACGCTCGAGATAAGTTTCAATCGCCTCCCACATGCGCATCTGCTCGCCTTCTGGTTCAACTCGTGCCAGCGAACCTTGTTTAATCTCACCCGTCTGATCACGACACATCTCATTCAATAGTTTAGGGTTGGCAAATGTTGCACGTTGTGCAGTCAAATGATCGCCACGATGTGTGGCATAAGAATTAAAGTCTTCTTCTGGTAAACCCATCTTATGCAAGTAATCACCGGCTGCACTGTCTAACATGATGGCATTAGATGGTGACAAATGATCGGTGGTGATATTATCGCCCAGTACTGCCAAAGGACGCATACCACGCATGGTTCTCTCACCTGCTAAGGCGCCCTCCCAATAGGGTGGACGGCTAATGTAAGTACTGTTGTCATCCCAATCATACAAATGACTCACAGCTTGAGTTGAGACCTCTATATCAAACATTGGATTATAAATCTCATAAAACATCTCAGGCTTCACATAAGCATCAATAATGGCGTCAATCTCTTTATCGGATGGCCAGATATCTTTTAAAGTAATTGGATCACCGTTGGCGTCAGTACCCAAACTGTCTTTTTCAATATCAAATCGCATAGTGCCGGCAATGGCATAAGCGACCACCAGTGGTGGAGAGGCTAAAAATGCTTGCTTAGCATAAGGATGGATACGACCATCAAAGTTTCTGTTGCCTGATAATACGGCCGTTGCATACAAATCTCGTTCAATAATCTCATTTTGAATCACAGGATCTAGCGCACCTGACATACCATTACAAGTCGTACAAGCAAAACCCACAATACCAAA
>CAZYIW010000014.1:0-27368 GCA_964647705.1 uncultured Piscirickettsiaceae bacterium | reverse complement strand
TCTTTGGCATATTGTTCAACCAATTTTATTTGAGCCTGCTCTCTGCCGGTTAATTTTAAATAGTTGATGGTTTGTTCATCGATATAGAATAGGCCTGCTGAAGCGCCAAACTCTGGTGTCATATTAGAAATCGTAGCACGATCACCAATGGTTAACTCTTTGGTGCCTTCACCAAAAAACTCAAGATAGGATGACACCACTTTCTCACCACGCAAAAATTCAGTCATTGCCAAAACGATGTCAGTTGCTGTGATATTTGCTTGACGTCGACCAACAATTTCAACGCCAACAATATCGGGTACACGCATCATCGATGGCAGACCTAGCATTACTGTTTCTGCCTCTAAACCACCCACACCAATAGCCATCACACCTAATGAATCAATATGTGGTGTGTGTGAATCTGTACCCACGCAAGTATCTGGAAAGGCCACACCTTCACGCGCTTGGATAACCGGTGACATTTTCTCTAGGTTAATCTGATGCATAATGCCATTGCCCGCTGGAATGACATCTACATTTTTAAAAGATGTCTTACACCAGTCAATAAAATCAAAGCGATCTTTATTGCGACGATCTTCAATAGCGCGGTTTTTGTCAAATGCATCCTCATCAAAACCTGGTGCCTCCACTGACAAGGAATGATCAACAATCAACTGGGTTTGAACCACTGGGTTGACTTTAGCAGGATCTCCCCCTTGATCAGCAATTGCATCTCTAAGTCCAGCTAAATCTACCAAAGCTGTGAGTCCTAAAATATCATGACAGACGACACGAGCAGGATACCAAGGAAAATCCTTCTCTTGCTTGTTATCAATCAGCTGTTTGAGTGAATCTGATAGTATCTTTGGGTCACAACAACGAACCAACTGCTCTGCCAAGATTTTAGATGTGTAAGGTAGCTTGGCATAAGACCCAGCCTTAATATCTTCCACCGCTTGTCGAACATCAAAATAATCTAAATTGGTGTTTTGAAGCTGTTTACGGTAGTGTGTATTCATTAATACTATCTTTAGTCAATTTTTTAAGTGTCATTAAACTCTAGCCTCAATGGGTTCTACTTGTCTTAAGCTTGGCCCAATGTAGTCTGCATTCGGTCGAATAATACGATTATTCGCTCTTTGTTCAAAGATATGCGCACACCAGCCTGTTACTCTAGAGCAAACAAATATTGGTGTAAATAATTTGGTTGGAATGCCCATAAATTGGTAAGCCGATGCATGAAAAAAGTCTGCATTTGCAAACAATCCTTTTTCACGTTTCATGACCGATTCCACTCGCTCAGACACCGCGTATAAGTGTGTATCTCCTACCATGTTTGATAATTTTTCAGACCAGCCCTTTATTACCGCATTACGTGGATCAGACTCGGTATAAACCGCATGGCCAAAACCCATAATCAGTTGTTTAGTGGCCAGCATGTTTATGATTGCGTCTTCTGCCTCATCTGGTGTCTTCCATTGATTAATCATATCGCTAGCGGCTTCATTTGCACCACCATGGAGTGGACCACGCAGCGTGCCAATTGCACTGGTCACTGCTGAATGGATATCAGACAGTGTTGAAGCGCATACCCGACCAGCAAAGGTTGATGCATTGAACTCATGCTCGGCATATAAAATCAAAGACACACCCATGACTTGCGCATGCAAATCGCTTGGCTTTTTGCCATGTAATAAATGCAGAAAATGCCCACCAATTGTGTCGTCATCGGTTTCCACATCAATACGCTTAGCATTATGTGAATACTGATACCAATAATTAATAATGGATGGAAAAGCGGCCAGCATGCGATCTGCCTTATCCACTTGTTGGCTAAAATCTTCCTCCATCTCTAAGTTGCCCAACATTGAACAACCAGTGCGCAAGACATCCATTGGATGTGCACTTTTTGGAATATTTTCCAACACCCCCTTCATCTGTTGCGACAGACCTCTGAGTGTCTTTAATTTGGCGATATAAGCATCTAATTGCTCTTGTGTTGGAAGATTGCCATGCAAAATTAAATAAGCCACCTCTTCAAAGCTGACATTTTGTGCCAAGTCCACTACATCATATCCACGATAAGTTAAGCCTGAGCCGCTAACACCCACTGTCGAAAGCGCAGTTTCTCCAGCGCTTTGACCGCGTAATCCCGCCCCTCCAGTTTTTTTTGCGCCACCCATTGTTCTTACTCCTTGCTAAATAGTTCGTCTAATTTTTGCTCATATTGGTGATAATCTAAAAAGTCGTAGAGATCCATACGTGTTTGCATCGTATCCACCACCGCTTTTTGATCGCCATCAGTCAAAATATGCTCATAAACATTCAGTGCTGCCTTACTCATGGCTCTAAAGGCACTGAGTGGGTACAAGACAATATCCACTCCAGACTCATGAAGCTCACTTTTATTAAACAGTGGAGTGGCACCAAATTCTGTAATATTGGCCAATATTGGCACATCAACTGCGCTTGAGAAGGTTTGATACTGTTCTAGAGTATTGAGTGCTTCAGGGAAAATCATATCCGCTCCAGCTTCGACAAAAGCTGCTGCTTTTTCTACTGTGGATTCCATCCCTTCAACAGCCAGCGCATCCGTTCTGGCCATTATCACAAAATTATCATCAACACGAGCGTCAACAGCCGACTTAATACGCTCACACATCTGTTCGGTCGACACCACCATCTTATTGGGACGATGACCACAACGTTTTTGAATAACCTGATCTTCGATATGGATTGCCGCCACATTTGCGCGCTCCATCTCACGCACGCATCTGGCAATATTAAACGCACCACCCCAGCCTGTATCTACATCCACCAGTAGTGGCAAATCTGAAGCATCGGTAATACGCTTTGCATCTTCTAATACATCATGCAATGTAGTAATACCAAGGTCTGGCGTACCTAAAGAACAAGCAGCCACACCGCCGCCCGATAAGTAAATGGCTTTATGGCCAACCTTTTGCGCCATAATCGCACTATAAGCATCCACCGTTCCCACCACCTGTAGTGGCTTCTCAATTGCAACTAAATCTCTAAATTTCTTTCCTCGACTCACGAAAACTCCTATTCATTCATTGTTTTATTCTTAGTATCATTTTGCTGTTCATCATTGAGCATAGAGTCAACTAGTTGCCATGAACTCTGAATGTGTCTACGCATGAGTATCTCAGCAAATTCCTGATCTCTATTTTTAATAGCATCAACAATCGCACGATGCTCAATCAAAGCGTTTTTGGGGCGAAATGGCAAACGACTGGTACGGTAACGACACATTCGTAACAATTGGTACAATTGATTTTCTAAAAATTGAATTAGCTGATGGTTACCACATTTAGAAAAAATATAATAGTGAAAATCCGGATCCCCTTCTTCTTGAAAATAGACCTTGCCATTGGTCTTTTTAATCGCAGTTTCGTGCTCATTAAGTAGGTAGTAGAGATTATCAATCTCGCTGTTGGTCATGGCCTTGGCTGCCAATCGCGTGGCAAAACTCTCCATTGCCTCTCGCATCTGATAAATCTCGCGCATTTTGTCATGATTCAAAATCACAACTCGCATTCCCGCGTGTGGTGTTCGAGTCACCAAATTAATGGCCTCAAGCCTTTGCAGGGCCTCACGTAAAGGGCCGCGACTAATATCATAACGCTTAGCAAGTTCAGCTTCACCCATTTTTTGCCCTTGCGCTATCAATCCACTCACAATATCTTCCTTCATGCGTAAAAACACTTGATCCGACAAAGTTCCCAGCTTGTTATTCATCAAAATTGCCATATTGTTAACAATATTTAAAAAAAATCACTAAATATAGTTAAATAATAATTTATATTTTTATATTGTCAACAATTTATAAAAATAACTTCAAATTATGAAATAGCCACAAAAATAAAGCCAAAGCAATGACTACAAACTGTTTAAATCTTGCTTGCTCAAAAAATTTTCAAGTCAACTTAGATTTGATTGAGAAAGAGCTTGAGTAAACTTAATAAGGTTTTACCGCTCGATGTATACAAGAAATTCCCAGTGACAGATTTGTATACGAGACGTCACTAAAATTAGCATTTTGTATTATCTTAAGCATCTCTTTTTGTGAAGGAAACTTTGCTATAGACTCAATAAGATAATGATAAGCATCAGGATTTTTAGAAACCCATGCTCCTAGGCGTGGAATAATAGTCCTTGACCAAGCTTCATAAAAAGGTTTAAGCCAAAATACTGGTGTACTAAACTCAAGACAATAAAAACTACCTCCTGGCTTGAGTACGCGATTTATCTCTTCAAGAGCTAAATTTATATCTGTGACATTTCTAATGCCAAACGAAATTGTGAGTATGTCGACTGAATTGTCATCGAATGGCAGTTGTTGTGCATCTGCAGCAATATAATTACAATTATCTTTTAATCTTGATTTTGCCACGGCCATCATTTCTAACGAAGGATCAACAATGCACAATACCTTTCCTGGTTGAATCAAGCCTTTGGCAATATCTCCAGTTCCGCCTGCAAGATCAACAATAAGATGCCCAGATTTGGCTTTAATCTCACGGATAAAGCGCCACTTCCACAAACGATGAATACCCATGCTCATAATGTCGTTCATTAAATCATAACGACTGGCAACTCTTTGAAAAACACTGCGAATTAACTGCTGTCGCTTTTGTGTTGTTACTTGACTATTGCCAAAGCTCGTTGATAGTTTGTTTTGCATTGTTTAGGCTTTATTTTTTAGTAACAACAAATACACAAACATAGGTGCCAGCATCAGTATGCCATACATTACTGGAGCAATTGTCATTTGTGAATTTTGCAATATAGTGCCAGTAACCAAAATAGCGGTACCGCCATTTTGAATAGATGTTTCAATCGCGATTGTTCTGGCATTTTTCTTATCCTGTTTAACAATTCTTGCAAAATAATAACCAACAACAATCGCCAGACTAGCAAGTAATAGTGCTGGAAAGCCAGTTTGAGTAATAAAGTCTGGCATGTTTGCCCAATTATTGTTAATAATTCCAGCAATGACCATTAACAACATTACAAAAGGTATTTTAGTAAGTGCAGTCTCATGTTTTTTACAAAAATCTAGTTTGGCATGTCGCAACCACATACCTAGCAATACTGGAAGTATGGTAACTACTGATAACTTTGCCACAGTAATTAAAAATGGTAGATGAATATCGCTCGCTGATCCTAACTCAGCAGTAATAATAAATCCTGCAACCAAAGGTATAGTAAAAGGGGTTAACAAACTGACAATGGCAGTTAAAGAGATAGATAGCGCTAAATTACCATTTGCCATATAAGCAAACATATTTGATGTTGTTCCTCCCGGACTAAGTGCTAGGATCATAAATCCTATAAAAATTTCAGGAGGCAGTCCTAATGGGGATAGTATTACAAATGCCAATATTGGCAATAATATCATTTGTGAAACAATACCAACAACTATAGAGCCTGGCATTGTTTTTAAACGTGTAAAGTCGGCTAATGTTAAGTGAC
Organism: uncultured Piscirickettsiaceae bacterium; assembly: GCA_964647705.1. Classification (GTDB taxonomy): domain Bacteria; phylum Pseudomonadota; class Gammaproteobacteria; order PS1; family Pseudothioglobaceae; genus CAZYIW01. The sequence continues at coordinate 21,887 of CAZYIW010000014.1, read as the reverse complement.
TGCCCATACCAAACATAATAAAAAATAAAGTAATTGGTAGTGCAATTTTTAAGATGAGGTCGTGATCCATGATTACTTCATAAAGATAGTTGTAAGATATGCAAATCCATATACGAAATAGAACCTACCGGTTAATGCGGTTAAATTCATACGTTGTTTTTCACTAGTGTTTAATAGTTTTAACGGCTGCCATAGGGCAATACTGCTAACAAGTATTAGTACAACTGAGTTCAGTTTTCCTGCTGAATAAAGTACTACACTAACCAAGTACAATAAAGTAACTATAGTGTAGTACATGCGCACACTAAAATTAAAACCCAATCGCACGCTCATGGTTTTAATTCCATTGGCAAGATCTTGCTCATAATCGCGCAATTCATTGCTTAGTAATAGTAGTGAAGATAATAGGCTAAAGGGCAATGACAATAAAAATACATTGAAGTTATAAGTGCCAGATACCGCATAGTATGAACCTCCCACCAACAATACACCCATAAATAGAAATACCAGTAAAACTCCAAGACCGCGTGATTTATAGTTAATTTGACCACCGGTATATCCCCAAGCTCCAAACACTCCAACAACCCCAAGTATAAATAATGGCAACCCTCTGATACTTACCATATATAAACCAAGCATAATTGCACCAAGCATAACAGTCCAGCCAATCTTTGTATTGCGCCTAATAAGTTTTTTTTCTAGTTGCGAAAAACCTTCGTTTTCAATATCTCGATAATCATTAATTAAATTTACTGCAATCTGCAACATTAGCCCAGCTAGCATTACCAAATAAACCAAATGAATATTGGCAGAATTTTCAATTAAAGACAAACTAACACCCAACCCACAAGTTGCAATGGCCACAACAAGGGAAAACGGTCGAAGGGCTTTTAAAAATGACGCTTTATCTGCCATTATTAACACCCATGGTTGCGAGCAACTCATCAGCCAAAACCTGTGGATCAATACCATGTGCAAATTTAGTTACAAAGCTGCCATCTGGCGCCATTAAATACAAACTAGCAGTATGATCCATAGTGTAGAGGGTTTTATCTTGCTCATCCACATCGCCTTTTTCATACTTTGCTCTAAATTGATCCGCCACCCGTTTAATCATTGTTGGTGATCCTGTTAACCCAACTATTCTAGAGTCGAAGAATGCCACATAATCACGCAATACTTGTGCACTATCTCTTGTAGGGTCAACCGAAATAAAATACGGTACTAGCATTTGAGTAGCATCACCCATTTTTTTAAATGCCTGTGACAAAATAAACATATTCGTTGGACATACATCCGGACAGTAGGTATAGCCAAAAAACACAAGCGCATACTTCCCGCGCATATCTTGCTCAGTAAAGGTGTTATTATCATGATCTTTAAGAATAAAGCGCCCTTGACCAACACTATCAATACTAACTTTATGCTTATCAATAGCTAACAATCTAGCCCTTGCAGCATCGTCCATATCTGCATTTAAGCATTGTTTAATTACATCCGTATTGTATTGCATCATTTGCAAATAAAGCTGCTCACCAGGCTCAAAATCTTTAGCCAAAACATCCAACTGACCAATATTTACATCTTGATTATTGGTAATAAGCCCAAGATTCTCACTTGGCATACTTTTATCAATAAATAAACAAGCAGCCTCCTTATCTACTATTCTTTTCCTTACTTTAAATAAATTGATTGCACTAATTTCATCACCGAGCGTTCCACTCACCCGATCTAGAGTTTTTAGTGCATATGCTTGCTCAAAATATTGCAAAGTATCATAATACATTACCCCCAAACCAGCTTTCATTCCTCTGTAACCATGTTCATATTCTTTATCAATTCTACGAAGTGGTACCAGCATATCACGCCTATTTTTTGCATATATGTGCGCTCGATCAGGATCTATACTAATCATTAGCCTGGTTAACTCATCTAAGAGAATCATGATATTTCTATCATCCATCCAAAAGAATGGGTCGCGTAATTTAGGTGCATGTCTAGATGGCAATATTTTCAAGTTTGGGCTTGAAAGCAACTCAACAACCTTAACAGACTTTGGTAATTGTTCAATTTTTGCCAACAGACTAGACTCAAGCTCAGGACCAACCCAAACAACTAATGATGCTTCATGCAGTTGTTTATTATGTCGCTCATTTAATTGAAAATCATAGGGTGTCTGCTGACCTTTAATTAGTAACTCTGGCTTGGTAATTCCTTTTAATAAGCCGGTAACAATAGAATGTATTGGCTTAATACTAACAACCACTTTTAGCTCATCCGCCCAAATTGATGAAGATAGGATAAATAGTGCTGCTAGTAATGCAATCCTAATTCTTAAAAGCATTTTCCAACTCTACAATAGCGTCATCAACTTTTAAGGTAAATATGGCAATTGAGCCACAATTGTTATTGTTATTCATGAAATTTAAAAAAGCCGTATTAGTAGAACTTTCAAACCAGTCTCCTAATGCACGTTTTTTCGGTAAATTTAACACCAAGGCTTGTTTAATTCTCTGCATTTGTTCAATATAGTTGCATTGAAGTGCTATGCCATTGAGCTTACCCAGTGCAGCAATCGAATTTAATTGGGAGTTGGTTGCTGCCTCTTTTGCAGGTGTTACCGAAGTTAGAGACAATTGCACTGGCAAAATTAGTAAGAATAATATTTTTTTTATCATCTTTGGTAACTCCTTTTTAATAAATAAATTATGGCAAATCGCTACGCTTAAAAATGAAATACGCGCTTATAGCACATAACATCCCAAATACCGTTGGATAAATTATTGCGTAGGCGATATAACCAGCCTGAGAAAAGTTATCCAAAATTACATAGGCAGTAGGACCAAGTAATACCAATTGTGGGTCAAACAACATCATGGTCGCAGTACGAAAAACTTGCATAGGGTTGATTAGCGCAAAAATTACTGCCAAATCTGGGGATAGCTTCTCCTGAATCATTACCCCTAATAATATTAAATCTAAAAACAATAATAAAACCAACCAAGTAAGAAATGCCGCGCCTTGGGCAACGTCAGATGATCTGGTAAGGGTCGATATCAACATACCAATCCCTAAAAAACACCATATCAATGACATTAATAAACCTGTATAGAAAACAAACAAATACCAAGGTATTTCACTCCCTTTAACCACACCCCAAATCACCGCACCTGTCATTGCGATAAAAACAGGTAAAAATACAATGATAAATCGCCCTAAAAAGCGCCCCCAAAACCATGCAGCCAATGAAACTGGCAGTGAGAGCATATACTCGAAAATACCTGACTCCTTATCTCCAGCAACAGATCTCACTGTTGTGATTAATATGAATATTGGCAATAGCGCCATAGAAAGCTGAATATAGGTAACTAATAGTCTTGAAAGGCCGGTAAAGCCCATTATGCGGGATTCTGAAAGTCCAAATGCAAACAAGATAACAACGATACCGCCAAAAACAATACTATAAACCGCAAACCATCTAGCTCTTAATGATTCGACAATATCATTGTATGCACTTAACCAAAGATGCTTCACTTCATTTCCTCTCTTTTCTTGGCTTAATTTTTTTAATGCTTATGGTTGTGGCCTCTTTTTCCATGGACATTAAACTTATATTCAATCCGATGCACATGAGCCTTTGCCTGCTCATAATTTAAACCACCTTCAGTAGCATTAAATTGAGCGCCTAGCCCATATTCCATCGGTGATGTTTTCGTGTGCACATAGGTAGCAATTTTCGCATCTATCCACCCGCCTTTATTCTTATGATCGGCTACCCAAACTTCAGTCGATTTATCATCTTTAAACGCTTTATCTTCCAACCAAATGATTGCGCATCCAATATCGTCAAACATGGCCACTTTGGTTTTCTCCCTGCCCTTGGGAAGATACCTTACCTGGGCAGCAAAATAAGGATTGCTAAGTACCATTCGACAGCGTTCACAAGAATCTCTATCCCAGTGCACTTCTTTTGCTCCGGTATTTTGTTCCTCAAAACACGAACTTAGAAAAAACGATATAAAAAGTAAAGCAACTATTTTATGAAACATTAAAAAAACCTCTAAATTTTTTTATAAACACAAGCAATTAAAGCAATCTAATCATCTAATATGCTCAAAAATGCTAATAAATTTTTAACATCATCAGCACTATAGTCTTTAAAGATACTGTTCTCAAGCTCTTCTTCGTCATGTATTCTCTGCCCGTCTTTATAACTGTTAATTTGTTTTAACAGGTATTTTGTATACTGGCCCGCAAGCAGCGGTATGCCTTTTTTATTTTTGCCTTTCCCATCCCTACCATGGCAACTTTTACAATCGCTGAGGTATATCTGTTTACCCTTTCCAAAATCGCCATCAAATTTTGGAATATTTAAAACAGACTGAGATAACAATAGACGTTCATAGGCATTAAATTTTTTGCTTTCATCAATTGCTGGTATTTTTGTTAACAACACCACAGTAGACAAATACCCTGAAATATCAATAATATCCTCTGCAGGAAGCTCTCTTTCATTTGTGTAAGGAATCATTGGTATATTTAAACGTTCTCTTTTTTTAAAAAGCTCCAACTCAGTAACTAAATATTCAAATGGTAGCCCTGCTATTCTCGGATACTCTCCATCCTTTCCACCTTCGCCAAACTCACCATGACACCCAGCGCAAGTCTGATTAATCTCCTCACCAATTTCAGCATCGAATGCAAACGCAGGTGAGAACGATAGTAATAATATTGAAATATATTTATACATAAGCACGCCTAGTTAATTAATACTTGAAATATTGACTCCTGATATTAGTGCTGAATAGCGCGACAACATACCAAGAAACTTCAACCGATCAGGCCCCGCAATTACACCTTCCCATGTTATTTCACTATCAAGAGTTTTAAAATTCCAAGACAATAAGGCTTTTGCGAAAGCCTGGTCAGTCTTAATCATGTCTATATTGCAAACTAATTTTCTTGACATGTTGTCAAGATCAGCAATATTTTCATCCAATACAATCTTGCCTTGATCCATCTCTACGACACGATTAACCAACGAAGACACTTCATCAAGTCGGTGACTTGATATGAGCATGGCTGAAGATTCTTGCTTTTCTGCCAATAACTCAAACAAAATATGTCTTGCCTCTGGATCAAGGTTTGCAGCTGGCTCATCCATTACTAATAACTCACTGTCTCTACCTAAAGCAATAGAAATTAATAATTTTTGTTTTTGCCCACCTGAGAGTCTAACAAAAGACTGATGCTTAAATTTTCTGACATTGAAGCCTAGTTTTTCAGCCATGTTATTAATACGCTGTTTATCACAGTGGCACAAACTTGCTGCAAACTCAACCAGCTGACCAACAGGCATTCTGAGTGGTGGTGGAAGCTGAGGCACAAATCCAATCTTTGACAAAACTATCTCACGCGAATCACGAGGATTATCATTGTCAATTGTAACCATGCCTTTTGAGTTATATTCACCTAGTAAACAACGAATCAAAGTAGTTTTTCCAGCGCCGTTAGAACCAACCAAAGCAACACGCTGACCCCTTGTTATTTCTAAATTAACATCTTTTAAGACTTTGTTATTCTTAAAATTTTTGGATACATTTTCTAATCTAATCATAGCTTCATAATCTATTTTGTTAATTTCTTATAACTTGTTTAGCCCCTTAAATTTAAAATTAAGAGATTCTGTTGGACAAACATCAACACACATCCCGCAACGAGTGCAATCAGCTGTAATGTCTTGCTCAATTGTATGTGCCTTGCCTTTAATGGTTAAATCCAGCACATGTGGCACCAAACAAACCTTACGACAATCCCCCTCATGGTGGCAATCTTTAGCATCATATACAACTCTTAATGGAGAGGCCGCACCTACTGCCCCGTAGGTAACCCCAATTGGACAAACATATCGACACCATGCCCTACGTGAATAAAACACTTCAAATAAAATTAAAGCGCCAACCCAGATAAGCGCCAACCCTGGGCCATAAATAATCGCTCTACTGATTATTCCAGTAGGTGAGATGGTTTCAAAAATTGTATAACCTGAAACCAATGCTAACAGAGCAAAAATAATATAAAAAACGCTACGAGTTTTTCTGTGAAACGTGTGGTTTTTTATTATTTTTTTATTAACCAGCCACAAATGTAGAAATTCTGCCAATTCTGAAAGCAGATGATATGGGCAAGCCCATGAGCAAAATGTTCTTCCACCCAATAACAACCACATAACAAATACCGTGGCGGTTCCAATCACAAGATTTAAAACCACATGCTTGTACGCCAGCATTACCTGTAATGCTGAATTTAAATCTGCCATATGGAAACCAACAAAGCGTGATGCTGTCATCGCACCTTCTAATAACTGAACGTCATACACATAAGAGACTAAAAATAAAAAATTTACCACAATTAGCGTAATCCATCTACGCCTTTGCCACTTGCCAAACACGTGAGTATGATGATCTATATTTTCAAACTCTTCTTTTGTCAGTTTTTTATTTTTATAGATTTCTCTAAGTTCATCTGACTGTTCATCTTTTTCTGGTCTTTTTGGCTTGTTGCCAAAAACTTGAGATAGAGATTCAATAAAATAATTCATGACACCCCTGCCCATTTTGTTATTTTATGAATGTCTATAACAATAGCCGCCTCTTCAACTGGGCAAATCATCTCACATACACCACACCCCACACAGCCTTCAAGCACTTTTGGAATCATTTTTAAAACCCTATCATTGGTAGAGATTTTCTCCATCTTGATAGCATGTTTAGGTGGGCATTCGTTACCATGTTGTTCAGCCACTCTTGCCATTTTTCCAGATTTTTTAGCTTGAGCTCTCTCTTGCTCTTTTGCCTCACATTGAGTAATTCTGATTTCTATTGGGCACTGGCGAACACACAAATCGCACAGTTCTAAATCATAGGGGTGTTCAGATACTTTAATCGGATTCCATCTATCTATTTCGTCGTATCTTAATAGCCCATCATAGTCACTACCCCTAGCCAAACCCTTAAAACCCTTGCCTTGCACTGCCAAACAAGATTTAGGTTTGCTCACTTTTGCAAACCCCATACGCGTATCTGCAGGATAATCAAGGTCATGAGTAAGCGCCCCAGTTGGACACGCAAGCACACATTGCAACCCATCACATGAAAAATCACATGCTTGCTCTCTGGCATCTATATACGGCACGCCAATTCCTACGCCTTCGTCAAGATCTGCTAACTTGATAGCATTGACAGGACAAACTTGTACACATTGGCCACATTTAATACAAGAGGCAAGAAATTTTTGCTCATCACAAATATCTTTCAAAGCGCCTGGTGGTCTTAATCTGCATGAATCACCACGAACAATTGGCACTAAACCAACCATTGCTGCTGCAACAAAACCACTAACAAAAACACTGGAGCGAATAAACTCGCGGCGTGTACTAAGCTGCTTATTTTTGCTTATTGGGGCTTTTTTCTTATGATTGTCATCAGTCATAATATTGCTTCAAGATTTTCTGGCGCAGACATTAGAGGTTGCTTATCTCTAACGAGCATATTAGGTGTTGAAAATGGCGCTAAGCGTTCAAGAAAGTCAATAACCGCCATAACCGGCGTGCCTTTTAAAAACTTAGCCGCTGGTATGTCCATCCAGATTCTATCTGCATAACTATACAATTCATAAGGCTTGTCACCAATACCATCATTATCTTGGTCAAAGCCTTCATAATCGTCCCAGTAATTACCCTTCCACTCATTACGATCAGCAGTCTTGCCGCCTGAAACTGCAATCTGAGTTTGGTTTCCTTTAAATGCATTTCTTTCAAAAACATTACCCTTCCAATCGTTTAAAAAATCAATGCCAATATTGGTAAATGCTATTGTATTGTCGTGAATTCTGTTAGTTGTATCAGGTTCGTATGGAGAAATATCAATATACATTCCAGTTGCGCAATATAAAATTTTGTTATTCGATATCTCTACATCAGACGTTTCTTTAAAACCTATGCCCATTCCTGTGGGTCCATTCGCATGAGCGATATAGTTATTTCTCACAACAACGCCATCGCTATACATTAAAAATATTCCAACTGAGTTGTTCTCATAATGATTTGAATCAACATCATTAAAGCGTGAATACATGAAGTGCAAAGAGTAACGCCCATCTCTAGAATCATTTCTAGCAATTTCATTATCTGCTGAGTACCAAACAACCATATCTCTACTATTTCGAATAATATTGTCGGTAATCTTGTTGTTAAAACTATACCAAAGGCGAACGGAATCACCTCTCATACCCAGCGCCAAATCTTTAGATGAGATAGTATTTCTGCGCACAATATTGTTTTCAGACTGTTGAAGATCAACCCCGAACAAGCAATTATCAATCACATTGTCTTTAATAACATTAAAGTTGCCCCTTACTTGAATTCCAGAGTCAATATCATTATGAGAACTTCCAGAATTTGTCAGATGCAGATTCTTGATAACGGTACCATCAGTATCGACATAAATAACCGAACCCTCACCTCCTGCATCAATTGTTACCTTGCCTTTCCCATCAATAGTAATTGGATAATCAAGGGTCACAGGGCCTGAATAAATCCCAGGAGGAGGAACCAAAGTACCGCCCTCTTTAGTTGCGTCAACTAACTCTTGAAAAGATGGATACTTTGTTGCGTGCGAGCTTAGAGCCAATCCAGCTAAAGAACAAAAAATTAAAAATGTGCGTAACATCACTTGTCATTAAATTGTTTTTTACGTATTAAAGCCGCAACGGCCAAAAGAAAAAACACCGCCATCATCATTCCAAATCCAATATCTGGATATGAATGTGTAGAAAATTGTGCAACCTTGCCATCTCCAAATACAGTGGGCATAAATGGCTTAACTGAAAAAGCACCCATATCATTGAGCGTATGACCATACCACCATAACCATGCAGAATAATCAATAATAAAAAACACAGGCAAGGCCATAGGCACTAATACCAACAGCCAATAAAGCGCACCCCCGTTCTTTCTTGCACCGAAAACAAGCAGCGCCATAGCACCAATAAGCCCAATAAACGCTATATTTATGGCCATTTTTAAAGTCGCAACCATAGGTTTAATCTCTTCTTGATTATTAAAATAGCGACCTAAGCTTTTTTCATAATGCCAAGACATAATTTGAAATGAACTACCATTCCACGGTTCATAATTGTTCTCTGGTTTTTTCTGATCAATCTCATAAGTAATCTTTAATTGCTCAATCATATTGTCTTTATTTGACAAATTGCCATGCTGTTGAAGTTTTTTCTCTCTTTCTAGCTCAGAAGGCAATACAACTTCAACGCCAGAATCTTCCAGCGATTTTTTCAATACACCGGTAATGCCACCAATTACAAACTCTGGCTCGTCAACACTTGTATCGGTAGCATCTTGATCTAGGGAGGCAACCATGGCATGTACAAAGCCTTCATTTTGTAAATTAAAGCCGTCATCTGTATACATTGCTGTATACATCCAGACTGCTATTATCGAAAATCCAACGCCCATTAGCCCCATTCTAAGTTTTGGCTTAGTACACATAAAACCTAAAAGCATTACCACCATAAATGCCATTAAGAATTGCCCAAACCCTCTTTCTACAGGCGCTCCTGCAGCTATTGGATACATACCCACGTAATGATTAATTGTGTCCATTTCATGGACACAATCCAAGGCTTCATCTTCTTGAATCTCAGCCTTATCTTGTTTTTGGCATCCATTAAAAACACCATTAATATGAAACTCGATCTTTACGCCATCAGGAAAAGATTCTGCCGGATAATTTGGTGCTGTTAATGACACCCACCAAACTGATGAATAAAATATTGATATAAGTAGGCCAATACTTATGGTCGATAAAATACCTACCTTTAGTGTTTGCGAATTCGCACTCATTATCATTGACCCTCTCTATATTTTTAAGCTTTTATATGAACACACTGATCATATGTTCATATAAAACCTCAATCATTAATCAAGGCGTAACACTATTACGCCTTGATAATTGGTTTTAATTAGTCGTAATCTGGATTCTGCCAATCAGCCGATGGTGCTAAATCTTTCGGATTTACCTTAACTCTTGATACCCAGTTAACAACCATCTGAATATCTTTATCGGTAAATCTTTTTATCTGTTCAACCATTTCTGGGTTGGCATTTCGTCTCTTACCATCACGAATCCATTCAAATTGACGAACCATATACTTATAATGCTGACCTTCAATTCTTGGATAGAATTCTTCTGCCTTGCCTTCACCATGATCGCCGTGGCATTCCACACAATTATCTTTATAAAGCTTTGCGCCTTGTGCAAACTCAGGAGTGGACTCATCCCATGGACCTACACCATTATCTGGATTCATTGGCAATTTAGCAATATAATCAGTCACATCAGCCATCGCTTGTTCATCGCCAATTGCCTCTGGTAATGCAAATGGATACATAGTCGGATTGTCACGATTTAATGCTCTAATATCTGCCAATTGTTTGATTAGCACTGAACGATGCTGTCCCGCTAGTTGTGGAAAAGTTCCATCTTTCCTACCCCAACCCTCAAGAAGGTGACACGCAGAACATACTTCATAAACCTCAATGCCATTTTCTCTGTCGGCCTTTAGATGCATTGCCACATCAGTTTCACCTGTTTTGGTGGTCTTGCTCCAAACCCCTACATCGGTAGCTTGCTTAGTTTCTTTTCCTGCATAAGCAGTTATTGACATTGTCAATACAATTGCACTTGCGATTATTTTGCTAGTAATTTTCATTTTTTTATCCTCTTATTTGAGTGTTGATAGCCAATCAGCAATTTCTCTCATTTCAGCTTCGTTTACGAGCATCATCACTCCTTGCATAGCAACCGACTGTCCATTTGATCTTTTGCCCGATTTAATGTCCATCATCTGGTTAAAGGCATAATCAGCGTTTTGTCCTACTAATTTTGGATACATAGGCAGCAATGGTGTTTTCGCATCCTTGCCATGGCAAGACCAGCAAGTTTTTTCTTTGTACAAAGAAGCACCATCTGCATATGCTACCGATAGCATTCCTAACGTAATAACAGGTGCCAATATTAATGGTTTTAACATTTTCATATTTTTGTCCTTTTTTCTTTTTTAAAAAAATGGGAGAGTCTCCCTCTCCCATTTATATTTATTTAGTTAAAAAATAACAGTTACTATTCGCTAACTTTCACTGCGCCATGCTCCTCAAGGAACGTCTTAGCACGCAGTCCTAAATCAGCGGTTTTAACTTGATACTGCCAATGTTGCCCAGCCCACAATGTTGCATTATGGTAATCACCATCTGCAGCATATGCTTCGGATTTCTTCCTAGCACTATCAGCAAAGCCCAACTGGTCAGTTGCATCTTCAACCAGAGCAACAACCTCAGGGAAGTCCTTATAGTTATGACTAGTAATAAAACCAACAACTGAGTCAATTACTGCCTGAGTATCATTATTTGTTTTAACCTGTTTGTCATAATCAGCTTTAGAATAGGTTTGACCTTCTTGCATCTTGCCTTCTTTAGCGACATAACCTTTTGGTTTAACTAATAAATAACCTTGCATTTCTAAATGCAGTGCAGAACAAAACTCTGTACAGTAGTATGGATAAACACCCGGCTTATCTGCTACAAATGTAGTGCTGACAGTTTTACCTGGCTCTATAGATAACTGAACATTCTCATCATAGATGGCAAAACCATGAGTTTCATCCTGAGCACGCTCTAAGTTAGTTAAGTGAATTGATACCGTTTCACCTTCTTCAACCTCGATAATCTCAGGTGTAATATGTGAACGAATAACCGTACCATATACATGTACTACGCCATCTTTACGCACAACCTTTTCACGGCCTGCACGAGTTTTATAAGGTGAGCGCTTATCGCTGCGAGAATCCCAACCAGACTTATAACGAACAACCGGTTTAAGTTTATCAGCCTTAATTGCAACTGCATAATGTGGCTCGCCCAAAGGTAGAGGCATATCAGCTAATAATTGCATCTTGTCACCACTAATATCGATTAACTGGTGATTTTGTGGATGCAACGGGCCAACAGGGTTAAATCTGTCGATGGCTAATTTATTAAGCGCAACTAAATATTTACCATCAGGCGATACGGAGTCACCTTCCATGGTCATTAAGTGGCCAATGTTGTAATGGATATGAAGCTGATCAAGTATTTTTCCGTCACAATAGTTCCATTTTGTTACCATTGAGTCAACATAAATAGAGGTATAAGCTACACATGACTCAGAATCATACTGAGTATGTAGTGGACCTAAACCTACTTGAACTTGATTCTCAAGTGCATCTTTCATACCAATAATAGGAATGCCGTATGGGTCTGTACTTTCAAACTTTTTATTATCAATTGCACTTTTGATCTTATCCCAGCTATATACCCAAGCGTGGCTATCTAACTTGCCCGATACAATAATATGCGCACCATCAGGGCTCACATCTACACCATGTGGGCTTTTAGGTTCTGGAACTAAAAACAACAGATCATTCGCAACAGCCTCATCGATAGAGATTAATGTTGAACCATTAACTTCACTACCAATTTTGCCACTAGCTACTAACTCAGCTGCCTTTTCCCAGTTAGTAATATGCAAGAAATCAGTATCCTTTTGAGAACAACCAGCCTCAAATGGAGGTCTGCCTCTTTCTACACCACCAACATAACGCTCTGAACAAAACGAATTTGTAAAGCCCCATCCCATTGATGAAAACTTACCAGCATCAGAAAGGTCTTGTGAATATGGAGGCATTTCAAAGGTAAATGATTTAGATTCATCAATTCTGCCTTTATCATTGTCAAACTTCCAGTACGTTAAACCACCACGATACTTTTCATTAAACTCTTCTAGCGGAACAAAATCATTACTGATTGGTGCAGCGTATTGTGCAGCATCCATCACATATTCAGTATTGGGTGTTACAAACGCACCACCATGTGCTGATTTAAAGTATGGGTTACCAACAATTTGCTTGGTTTCAAAATCATGCAAATCAACAACTGCAATACGAGGATTATTCTTATCGTTTATGAACAAGTACCTACCATTGTATTCACCATCAGTTTCAGAGATTGCTGGGTGGTGAGTATCACCAAATTGAATCCTCATGTCATCGTTGCCACCTTGTTTTAATACTGCTTTTGACTCATCATCAAAACCATAACCTTGCCAAGGCTCAGGTGTAAATACTGCAACATATTTTAGAATACGCATTGACGGTATTCCGTAAACAATAAGATGTCCGCTTTGTCCACCCGATGAGAACGCTAAATATTCATCACGTCCGCCCGTGGGTATATAAATTTTAGCCGCTGAAAGGACATCTTTTTCTGTCAATCCTCTGGCCTTCATTACGTCTTGTAACGACTGTTCTGCAACTGCACTGGTGGCTAATAATGCGCCTAGACCAAAGCCTATCATGGCAGAACTTAACTTTTTATATCGCATAACTTTCTCCAACTTTTATAAAAACCCTACAAACAATAGGAACCGTGTATTTATAAGATGGTTGTCAAAATTATTAACCATAAAAAAGGCAATCCAGCCCATAAACAATTTAAATTCTATCTGAAATAATTATGGTAGTAATTGACCTGTATCAATAAAAAAGTACAAATAATCTAGGTTTTTTATATAGTTAGCTCTGCAATACATATATTGGCTTAACAACAAACCTCATATATTGCTTGATTGGGTGTTTGTTTCGAGCTACCAGATGGTTTAAATGTTCAAACTCATTTAAACATCTTTGAAAAAAAACCTGAATTATTGATAAAACTACGAAATAGCCACAAAATAAACTATCATGCGTGATCTTTGAATAGAAATAAAGCCAAGGAAATTGGTAGTCGCGAGTGAATTCGAATCACCGACCCCTACCATGTCAAGGTAGTGCTCTAACCAGCTGAGCTACGCGACTATTGAGTTGAAAATTGCCAATGAATTATCGGCAATTCTGCAAGATTATACTAGAAACAAGTTTTGATAATTTCTTCAACTGAACAATAAAATAACTCCAACCTAAGGCTAAATGGTTGGTTTAAATTTAATAAATTAGCCGTTTATTCATTCCCACTCAAGTTCGGTAAAAACCTGTTGGGCATTTCTTCCAGATAAGGTATCAAAATTAAGCAAATATTCGTATTTTGACTGGTCTATTTTGCTGATGTCTTCAATCGTTCCATCGTTATCAATAAACTCAATCAGTGCCAAGCGTAAATCTTTAATGTATTGATAAGTGTCTTTTTTGGCAACGGACAAGTTGGTTATTGGTCCATGTCCAGGCACAACATATTTGGGTTTGAATTTTTCCATCGATTCAAAAACACTCACCCAGCTCTTGCTATTCGAATGATTATTGATGCCAAGTAAACGCTTGATATAAACAATATCGCCTGTAAACATAACAGACTTTTGTGGAAGCCAAACAAAACTATCTCCAGGCGTGTGTGCTGGGCCAGCATGATAGATCTCAAATAACACGCCTCCTAACTCAAATTTATAGGCACTTTCAAACACCACATCGGCATAATCTGGTTTGGTGTCAGCTAAAAGACTGTCGCCAGCTAAGCCGCCAAGTCTGATGAGTTGATCACTCAATCTCGCCTTTTGATCGGCCACTGCATTTTTACTGGCAATAATCTCGGCATTTTGTTTTTTAAAATAATCATTGCCCAGCCAGCGGTGATCTTGTCCGCCTGTATTAATCACTTTAACAATAGCTTTATCGGTAACAGACGCAACAACAGATTCAAGTGCCTTTGCACCAGTTTGAGTGGCTCCAGAGTCAATCAACACCACCCCTTGATCAGTTATCACAAAACCAAAAGTTGCATTATTTCCATAATTCTCGGGTGTGCGATTGCCCAATTCTCCAATAATGGCATAGACATCTTTAACCACTTCTTTAACTTGCAATCGACTCTCGGCGGAGGCAGCACCAAGCGTAAGCATCAACAACACAAAACCAATAAAATGTTTCATCAACATCACTGGAAAATTAATTAAAAATGTTGATTATATATTCTCATGGTCAAAGGCATCGGCAATTAATTGATTGACATTGCTGCCTGTGAGAGATTTAAGAAACTCTATAAGCTGATTTTTTTCTTGTTTGGTTAAGTTCAATGGTTTGATTAGCGGGCTTAATAGTGGATTTTCTACCCCGCCATTGTTATAAAAGTTCACCACATCTTTTAAACTTAACAAAGATCCATTGTGCATATAAGGTGCGGTGATTGCGATATTTCTAAGTGTGGGTGTTCGATATTTCCAACGATCTTTTGGATCTTGGGTAATTTCATACAAACCTAAATCATTCTCTATCACGCCAGAGACCGAGTCAATGATTTTTTTCTCTATATCAGCATACTCTCCTGGTGAAATTTGCACTCTGATTGTGTCTTCGTCTGAGTGCATAGATTGTTTAAAACCAACCCCTGTGTTGTGAAGCGCTTGATCAGAAAAAACGGCAAAATCTTGCCCAACAACATGGCAACTGACACACCCTGCTTTACCGACAAAAAGCTCATATCCTTTTTTTTGTTCTTTTGACAATGCCTCTTTCTCATTTGAATAAAACCATTGATCAAATTTACTAGAAGCAGAACTGAGCGTCCTCTCATAAGAAGCAATGGCCTTACCAATATTCACAACACTGATTCCTTCGTCAGGGAAGACTGTTTCAAATGCTGTTTTATATTCGTCAATATTGTTTAATTTATTGACCAAGTAAGAGAATGATGGGTTTGCCATCTCATTTTTTTTCAACAAAGGCGACCACACTTGCCATTCAAGAGAATCTTCTCTTGCATCATGAAATAACTTTTTCATAAAAGCAATGTTATAAAGCGTTGGTGCATTTCTTTTTAGACTTCTGCCCTCAAGACCAACAGAAGTTTTAAGCTCATAACTACCAAACCCTTGCTCAGGTATATGGCACATGGCACAAGATAATGTGTTGTTTAAAGACAAACGTTTATCGAAGAACAGCTTCTTTCCCAACAATGCTTTTTCTTCGGTTAAAGGGTTGTCTATTGGCGCTGATAATGGTGGAAGGCCGATTTGTTTTTTGGTGTTTGCAATCAGATCGATTGACTTTTTATTTTTCTCTCTAAAATCCAGACTTAGAGATTTTGTTTCAAAATTTTGATTATAGTTTTCTCTATAATCTCCAGCCCCGTGAAGTGTTTGAGCATTTGCAAGAGGCCAAACACTCATGGCCAGTACAAATGCAGTTAATTTAATGCTTGTGGTGCATTCCATGATGATGGTGCATTTCTTTAACTTTGGTCTTTTTAAATGATACGTTTGGGTTGTTTTCTAAAAGAAGGGTTTTAATGTCATTCACAAGAATGTCCTTATGGAGAAAGGCAGTGCTGTAGATATTTCTAATTTTTTTGTTTTTGTCAATTAAAAAGACTCTGAGTACATGATTAATCTCGCCCGTTTCTTTTCCATTTTCATCATAGATAATCTGCAATGGCTGATTATAGCTGTCAAGCAAAGGCTGTAACATTGTTTCATTTTTTGTTGTCGCCAAAGTCCAGATACGATTGTCTGCACCCATATGACCACTGTGATGGTTTAGAAGCTCTGGCGTATCTCTTTTTGGATCAAAACTCAAGCTAATCAACTTTACATTGGCCTTTAGCGAGGGTATTTGACTGACTTCTTTTTTAACTTGTTGCACCACAAATGCCGTTAGTGGGCAGCCATTTACATCAGAGCAATTAAGATAAACAAAGCCCAAAATACTGATCTTGTCATCCATCAGCTCATGTAACGATCTGGTATTGGAGTTTTGATCAATAACTTGACCATCTATCGCATCGCCTATTTCATAAAGCTTGTAAGTGCCCGCCTCAGGTGCTTTGAAGCTGAGTGTGCCGTAACCGGCTGACGATGCCCCTACCCAGAAAAAAACAGCCAATACAATCAAAGAGTGTGAGATGTTTTTAAAAGAAATCATACGCACTAGTATAAAAGAAAAAAATTACAAAAACTCCTGGTCATGTTTAACCATGACCAGGAGCAATGTTTGATTTATTTGATTATTTTAGATAACTTAATATTAGATGGTTTTTTTGGCTTACTTGCATAAAGTGAGTCAGAACCAAATCTCATTACATGACTTCTGCCCAATTTTTCTTCATAGAAATCAATTGTAAATTGATGGTTCAAATATTTACCATCCCATGTATAGGCCTTAAAATACTGCTCATTGGCTTCACCTTGTTTGTCCCAATTGGCCAAAAGCGAGCCAGTATAGTAGAGTCTTTTGTTATCCCAGCTTTGTGAAACCATATTAACTTGTTCGGCAATCTTTTTCTCATAAACCTGCTTAGGATTAAAAGCATCTGATATGTCAAACAATCTGGTTTTGCCATCCATAAAGGTATTGATCCACAACTTGGTGTCATCACTACTAATAGAGATATCAACCGGCAAAGGTACTTTGGATGCATCACCAATATCTGCTACAGCTTTGGCGTTCCATTTACCATTATCGTCTTCGTAAATTAACCAAAGTTTTGAGGTTAATGCCGTGGTTGTAAAGCAATAGTTGTTATTTGGTTTCCATGCACATCTGATCTCAAGTGGTGCGCCTGGAACGTCGAACACTTCTTTGGGTTGTCTTGAATGTAGGTCCCATCTAACAACGGTATTACCAAAGCGTTTCATGGCCTCTTCATCTTTTAACATTTTGCCAAAATCCATCATGTAATTAGACCAACCAGTGAAAGATGAGGTTAACATTAAGTTTTTTCTAGGAAGGACACGCACATCATATCCATAACCATCTGCATGGCTACCTGTCTTTTCTGCACCTCTAAGATTGCCATCGGTTGGCATCCAATGTGTGGCCACATGATCGCCACTATTAGAATATTCAACGAGTGCCGTTCTGCCACCAAAATCAGTGTCGTTTGAAAGGCCTGAAACCATCATTCGACCTGGCAGTGCATAAGTGGTATGTGGGCCAACAACGCCACCTGAATCACTAACAAATGAATCTATTGTTTTATGCAGTTTAGGATTGGCTGGATCAGAATGAACATCAAAGATAAAAATCTTAGAGGTGTCTAAACCAGCAGCCCACAGATATCTTCTGTCGTCAGTAAATCCTGCATGATGGGCTTCATTTCTGCCACCAACCGATACACTACTAACAACTTTTCCATAGTCACTATTTGCTGGATTCACGCCGATAGTAACAAGTTTATCTTGTCCATCACCCAAGCCTTCAACACCCAGTGTCCAGACATAAACATAATCTTCATGCCCAGTAATTTTCGCCATGTAAGGCGATTGACAGGTTTCATCTGCCTGGGATATTGACCCCAACATGAAGGTAAAAATAGATAGTACAGCTATTGTAAATTTTTTGTAAAACATCTTGTATTCTCCCCTATATATTAAAATGTTGAAATCATGTTAACACAATTAGAATGAATATTCATTTTATTTTTTAAAATTTTTTTAGTTTATAATACAAGTACACAAAACCCAGAGACAGACAGATGTTTTTTTACTCTCAAAACACCAAAAAAAACTGCACCTTTAATACGAAGGACAAAATATTAGAGTCTGGGCTTACACTGTTTTCATCTCAGGGCTACTTCAATACATCGGTACAAGATATTCAAAAGCACTCGGGTGTGAGTATTGGCTCTATCTATAACTATTTCGAAGGCAAAGATAAAATCGCAGAAGAATTAAGAATTAAAATCTTTGAACAAATGTGCGATGCATTTAAAGACATTGTCTCTCAATATGACAATTTTGAAGATAAGTACTTACACATTGTTAAGCTAATGTTTGAAATGACAGAAACCGAATCCAGAACAATGAATTTTATTTTTCACTCCAAGCCTTCTGAATATATCGACGAGATTGAGTATCTGTATCAATCCAATGCGTTTGGTGTCATTTTCGAACAAATTGATGCCAGTTGCTCAAGCGATCTTATAAATTCAGACAAACATTCTAAGGAATTTATTTTGGCTTCACTTTTTAGCTTGCCCATTCAAATGATACAACTCAGGCTCGATGGTGCAATCACCACCCCTCTTACTCAAAGCATAGACACAATATTCAATACCGTGTGGAAAGGCGTTTGCAGAAAATAAAAAACTCTTGATGTTAAGCAAAATGGTATAGTAAGCATAACTTTGTACTATTTATAAACAAACACAATGCCTTATATCAATATCAAAGTCACCAATGAAGGCGTAACTAAAGAACAAAAACAGGCACTAATTGAAGGCACAACCCAACTCATGGTTGACGTGCTTGGAAAAGACCCTGCAACCACGATGGTGGTCATTGATGAAGTTAATACCGACAATTGGGGTATTGGATTTGACCAGGTAACTGAATTAAGACAAGGCTAAAAAAATCGCCGACTAAACCGGCGATTCAATGATTGCTTTCTTTGCCTTAATTTTAAGAAAAACAACCCCTGATAATTTGCTGAATGTTGGCAGCTGCTTCATATGGGTCGTTGGCATTTTTAATCGGGCGACCGACCACAATATAATCCGAGCCTGATTTAAACGCCGTGGCCACATCCACCACACGCTTTTGATCATCGTCATTGGCAACAGGGCGAATGCCTGGGGTAACAGCAATGAGTTTGTTGTCTACATATTCTCTTAAAAATGGCACTTCTAAGCCTGATGAAACCACCCCGTCACAGCCTGCTTCAAAGGCTCTTTTGGCACGCGAGATAACCAAATCTTGCACATCACAATCAAAACCCAAATCATCCAAATCTCCACGATCAAGGCTGGTCAGCGCAGTAACCGCTAGAATTTTAAGATCGCCTTTGTTTTCAGCCGCTTTTTCCATGAGTGCTTGATTGCCGTGGATGGTGGCAAAGGTTGCACCGTATTTACTCAAACGGTTGATTGTTCGACCCACCGTCTCAGGCACATCAAAAAATTTCAAATCAACAAAGACTTTTTTGTCCTTTGCAAGCAACCAATCCATGAGCTGAAAATACTCGCCAGTCATGAGCATCTCCATCCCAATTTTGTAAAAATTAACACTGTCATCAAGCCTCTGTACCAATGCCTTGGCTTGATCCACTTCAGGCACATCCAGTGCAAAAATCAGTCTGTCTTCAACATTAATATCTTTAGCTTGCATATTTAAAATCCTTTATAAAAAACCAGTGCCTGTATAACCATTGTCATGGGCTTTTTTAATCCAATATTTGGCCTTGACCAAATCTTTATTTACCGACTTGCCCATTGCATAAAAAACGCCCAAATTATACTGTGCTTTGGCGTAACCTTGCTCAGCAGATTTTTCAAAGTAAACAAATGCCTGATCTAGATTTTTTTCAAAACCTAAGCCCAGTTCATACATCACACCCAAATCACACTGCGACGCAGCATCCCCTGCATCAGCAGCCTCAATGAGTTGTTGATTCTTTGCGGATTTTTTAAACAATTTTTATTGTGGTGTCACACTCACCCTAACTCTAATATTATCAGAAAAAGGCTTATTTTTAGTGGTGTAGGTAAATGTACGGCCGTCGTATTCGTATTCCACACGATAATGGCTAAGGCGTGTTTCGGTTTCGTTACGGTACTTGGTTTCACAAACCTCACGAGTGATCACTTTGCCACTTTTGGCTTTGGCCATTTCATCGTCATGTGCCAATGATGCGCCGAGTAAAGTGCCGGCCACAGTGGCTGCTTTTTTGCCATCGCCATCGCCAAACTGATTGCCAATTAAACCACCTAAAATACCCCCAACAATCTCGTTGGTCATCGAGCCATCACCTTCACCCTGATAAAACTCTTTAATATAACAATCTTGATAAGGCTCACGAATGGTATGTGTGCGATAAATCTTCTCAACAGAAACAACACTGGCAGTATCCATAAAACTCCCTGCCATGGCAGTTTGGGTTGATAAAATAACCGACGCTAATAGTAATTGTATTTTCATCTTAACCTCCGATTTTATTTTTATTTACTGTAGTATATATTCTACGCCTGTATACGGTTTCAATTAACATGAATTCGGACAAAACACTCTACTATGTACTCGACCCCATGTGCTCTTGGTGCTGGGGTTTTGCCAAAACTTGGAAGCGCTTAAAACACACACTTCCTAATGAGATTCATATACAACATGTCATGGGTGGTTTGGCACCCGATAATGAGGAGCCAATGTCTGATGATATGCGATCGTATATTCAAAAAAATTGGCAAAAAATCGAAACGACCATCCCAGGCGTAAAATTTAACTACGATTTTTGGAAAAAATGCGCACCAAGGCGCTCAACCTACCCTGCTTGTCGTGCTGTGATTGCCATTCGTAGGCAAAAACCCACTTTGGAAGCGAAAATGATTGAATTAATTCAAAAAGCTTACTATTTACAAGCCAAAAATCCATCGGATGATTCAACTTTGATTAAGCTGGCCTCTGGGCTGGATATCAATCTAGAAAAATTCGCAAAAAACCTAAATGACAACAAAACACAACAAATTTTGCAGGGCGATATCACTTTAGCGAAAAAGCTTGGTGCTACTGGCTTTCCATCATTATTTTTCCAAAATCAGGCACACATTCATTGCCTTCAAATTGATTACAACAATCCACAGGCAATACTCAAACAAATCATTACTTGAATTTAGAAGCCCAGGTGTTGATAATACCAACAATACCCTCGTAGCTCAGCTGGATAGAGCAACCGCCTCCTAAGCGGTAGGTCGGACGTTCGAATCGTCTCGAGGGTGCCATATTATTCCCCTATAAAGGCTAAATTAAGCCATCATTTAACAGTTCATAATAAACCCTATGAATTAAATGATTTTATTTGGA
>CAZYIW010000013.1:24161-31033 GCA_964647705.1 uncultured Piscirickettsiaceae bacterium | reverse complement strand
GTGATGGTCTGGTAGCAGCCCACATTATTGCGCGTGTTCATGGCGAAGTTGAAAACATTTTGCCAACAGCAGCTGAAATTTAATTCAGACAACTTATATTTAAACAAGTGATGCTCGTATTTGTGTCGCTTGTTTAAAAAAATATTAAATAGGGTTGATAGGTTAATTATCAATCAACTTTTGAGTGGTTATTAAAGGAATTTAATATGGCAAATTCAACACAAAAACTTTCTGGGCGAGAGCTATCTCGACTTAGACGTCAACAGATGTCTAAAACAGGCTCAGCAGGTATGAAAAAAGCAGGTCGTGTTAATCCGGGACGAAAAACATCTGGTAATTCTGTTGCTAGCCCGAGTGCTGGTCAAGCAAACCAGGTTTCGACACCTGTAGAATCAACAACTACAGAACAGGAATTAGTAAACAACGATGCTCAGACTACAATTCAGGATGACTTCGAGTATTGTTGTGACGAATGCAAGGAAAAAGGTTTAAAAGAGCCTTGCGATCCTTGCCAAACAAAGTCTGGTGAAACAAAAACAGCCGAAGAAATGGATGAAGTATGTGATTTGGTAGAAACAGGCCAAGCCAATGCGTCATCGAGTGTACGCGCTTATTGTAGAAATAGACGCAGAGAGCTTTCCAAAACAGGTAAACAAGCCTTGCCTGGTAAAGCAGGTAGAGAGGCTAGACGCACAAAGGCCCGTAAAAATAAAAACACAATGTCTGGCAGAGAGTTAGCCAAACTTCGTCGCGAAGAACGCTGCTCAGTGGGTCGTGGCAATACGGCAGAATGCCGTCCAAGTGGCCGGATGAAGCCAGGCAAAGCGCCAGAAAAAGTAGAAATTGGCACCACATTGTCTGGACAAACAGTAAGTGGTACACAGGTTGAACAAACACAAAAAATCACGGGCAGTGAGGCAGGTGGATGTAAAGTTGTTACTGGTACAGAATATGTAGGTACGGAACAGTTTACAAATCTATGCTCATCGACACCAACTGCAGACAAACAAAAAGTGGGAGAGACACAGACCTCAAAAGGTCAAGTGATGACTGGCACTTTGGTTGAAGCAACTTCGAAGGTTACTGGCACTGAGCCAGGTTCTTGCAAGGTTGTTACTGGAAATGAGTATTTAGGTTTCGATCACTATGCAGGCACTTGTGCTAATACTAATGCACCCAGCTCACACGATAAAGTTGCATCAACAGCCAGCAGAAAAAATATGGCTATTACTGGTGCTGACGAGGCGCGCGCAAATAATGTAACGGGTTCTGAATCTGGTGCTAGAAATACAGTAACGGGTACTGACTATTCAGCATCACCTAGTAACGCTGCTATGCTCGGAGCCACTAAAGTAGATGTCAACCATACAGCCTCAGGCTCAACTATCTCTGGTGGCGAGTTGTCAGCAACTCCAACAGTAACTGGAGATGCTCAGGATTCTTGTGAAAGGGTGACGGGTACTGAATATGTTTCTAATGAGAGGTTTGTTGCCAATTGCGGCACACAACCACCATTAACACCTAAAAAGGTTTCTGTTGATCAAAGTCGTAAAGGCATGTCTATTACTGGTAATATGATGGACAGAGATCAGAAAGTTACAGGAAATGAGCCGGGTACTTGTCAAAGATTAACAGGCAATCAGTATGATGGTTCCGCTGAAAAAGGATTTTGTGATCAGCGTTCTGATAAAGTAGCACAAACACATACAATTACAGGGAATCGTGTATCTGGTACAGAGGTAAACGGCTCCCCAAAATTAACGGGTGATGACCAAGGTAGCTGCGTGGGCGTCACCGGTAATGAATATGCCAGTAAGGAAAGTTATGAACAAAGATGCTCATTCGTTCCTATGGCAGCAGTATATAAGGATAATGTAAGTCACACATGGAATGATCAACAGATTTCAGGTTCACAAGTAGGGCAATCTCAAATAGTAACGGGTGATGAGGCTGGCAGTTGTAGTGCTGTTACAGGAACGGGTTACAGAGACAAAGAAGAGATGAACCAGTTCTGTGACAATGCATCTGTTCAAAAAGGTGAAACACTTATGAAAAAATCTCATACTTTACAAGAAGTTAGCGGTACTACACCCTCTGAAGATACAAGATTTTCAGGTAATTTTAACAAAGGGTTTGAGCAATCGATAAGTGGGACTCCTTATTTACAAAACAGTAATGAAGGTGAACACTATGATGCTGATTTTTCTGTTCAATCGCCTGCACATGAAGCGTTTGAAACAAGCAGACGTCGAGTGCATGACAGCGTTTTTGGTGTTAATCCATTAATTACCGGACCAGGAGCTAAAGCACAAGGTGTGATGACTGGTACACCAGAATTCAGACACCCTTTTGATGCGCCACAGTCAACGCCTTCAGCAGGCGAAGCTGCACAGCCGAATAAACCAGTGACTGGCGAGGGTAATGAAGTTGGCGCCAGTGTAACTGGAGATAATTGGTCTCGAGGTGGTCACATTACTGGAACAGAGGGCATGTTCTCTGCGAATAGAAATGAGACACAAAAAGGCGATCCAAAAACTGGGCATAAAACAGGTGCCCACGAGTTTAAAGATCGTGAAGTGACAGTAGTAGAAGGTCCCAAAATAACCAATGGTAGTGGCGGTGGTAGTGGTCGTGCAGACGGAGGCTCAGGTAGAGTAACACTTTCAGGCGGCGCACGCGGTTAACTTCGCACAATGAATACAAGAAACGCCTATCAGCTGAGAATTGCTCGAGGTGCAGATCAATATAATCGTGCACCTATTGGATTGGCGCAAGAGCAGGTAAAACCCACACAACAGTTTAGCGACTCTGCTCAAAACAACCTGGCGTTGAACAAACAACAAATCCAGCAAAAAACGCCAATGGATTTAAATACGGTTTGTGAAACACTGCCCGAGCGCTCTTGTAGGCATCCTTTGACTAATATGAAGCAAAATGCCCATTTAGCCAGGTGTGAAGAATCAATTAAAGTGCGGTTTGATACAATTGTGCCAGTTTTAAAAAAACTTGCCAACCTTCAGCATAACGATGATTTTACTCAACAAGCAAATTCCATCACTGCCCAAGAGCTGGGGTTTAAGTTTCCATCAGCATTATTAGAGAGCGCATGGATTAATGGCCTAAATATGGGGCCTTTATATGCCAAAGGTGTTTTCAATGCTTTGAACAGCTCTGTTGCACAATTCTCCGATGATTTAGGAAGAAGTGAAGAGTTTAAAGTTAATTCTAACAGCTTCTTTTTAGATTGTGGTTACCACAGTGTTGATATTACAGCTTGCTCTGACGGACGATTAAAAGGCTTGGCCAAGTACATTTTAAGATTGCCATTGTCGGCGATCACTTTTAGAAATTCTTATGCAGGCGCTTTATTTAATGTAGAAGCCAATATTAGACATTGGGAAAAAACAGAACTTGCCCGAACCAGAGACTTAGACATTAAGGAAAAAGAATCTGGTTATCTTAAAATTTTGGTTTATCACAGAAGTGGTTCTGACCCCTCTCACCAAGGGTGTGCAGCACATAGTAGTAATGACAAAGTGGCTGCAGAAGCTGGGCTAAAAAAGCTCAATGAATTTCGTGATGCGATTGAGAATACATATTGCTGTGGATCAACCATCGATATTTTATTAATCGGTGTTGATACAGATAATGATTCAATCAGAATCCATACGCCAGATGCCAATGGTAATATTAGTGTACATCGCTATTTAGACAGCGCTGAATTGTACAACACCACATTGTCTTTAAATGCAGATCAGGCAAGAGTTAAACTATACAATGCCATTGATGAATGTAGTGATTCAACAGGGTGGGGACAAGGCGAGGGTCGTCCTAATGAGGGAATGCGAAAACTCATTGCTAATTTGGTTGAATACAATCTGTCACAAATTGAATATGTTGCTGATTTGTATGGCGGCACATACCCAGATATTGGCCACGCTGAACGCTATATTAGTGTCGGCGATGGTTTTCAAGAGGTACAATTGAGAAACATTGCTTACTATGCACATTTAGATACCGTAGAAGAAGGGGCATCTGATTTAGATATTGGTATTAAAATATTTACAGGTTTGAATTTAAAGAAAGGTTTGCCTGTACCTATCGCAATCCATTATCGATATGATTCCAATGTGCCAGGTTCAAGGACACGAGTAATTGAAAAATGCCATCGAGTAAAAAACGCCATATTAAACAGATATACCAGCCTAGCTGAAAATAATAATTTAATCTTTCAAATAAGCGTCCAAGATTTACCCTTAGGAAGCGAACTTGAGATTATAAGTGAGGAAACACCATGAGAATAATGCAAGTAGAGAAAACATTGGTATCAACAAATCGTATTAAGGGTTTGGGACTTAGACCTTTGTTGGTAGTAAGAGATAAGCCAAAAGGGACACCTTTAGTTGCGGTCGATGCAGTAGGCTGTATACCGGGGGATTGGGTTATTTGTGTCGGCAGTTCTGCTGCACGTGAATCCGCAGGTAGTAAAGATTATCCGAGTGATTTAACAATCGTGGGTATTATCGATTACTGGGACAAAGATAAAAGCAAAGGATAGTACTTCGCATGGAAATAATGCAAGTTCAAGAAGATTTGGTTTGTACTCGATCTGTAAAACAGATTGAAGGTATCTCATTGCGTGTGATGAAAGACTTGCATGGCAAGCTTTGGTGCGCTTCTGATCCAGTAGGTGTTGGCAAAGGCAAATGGGTGGTGACGGCTGGTGGTTCTGCCGCTAGATGGGCTATGCCAACTTTTGACACAACAACAGATCTCACAATTGTAGGAATCATTGATCAATGGGATCCATCAAAAGATGACAAGGGGGCAAAAGATGAGTGATGTAACAGGAATCGCGTTGGGTATGATCGAGACCAGAGGTCTTGTTCCTGCCATTGAAGCAGCCGATGCTATGACCAAAGCGGCAGAAGTTCGTCTTGTTGGTCGTCAGTTCGTTGGTGGCGGTTATGTAACAGTTTTAGTACGTGGCGAAACAGGTGCGGTAAACGCAGCGGTACGTGCTGGTGCTGACGCATGTGAGCGTGTAGGTGATGGTCTGGTAGCAGCCCACATTATTGCGCGTGTTCATGGCGAAGTTGAAAATATTCTCAAGGTTGCTGTACCCGAGGCAATGTAGCTGCTATGATGGTTGATTCTAGGTTGATTGGCTATCTCAAGCGTGGCATTGATCATGAGATGTCTGCAATTCAATACTATACAACTCAATCAAATCTTTGTAAATTATGGGGTCTTGATACTGAGGCGTTAAAATTTGAAGAAGAGGCCAAAGAAGAATTTGAGCATGCGTCAAGATTGACAAATTTTTTACTCACGTTGGGGTTAACACCTTCTGGTTCGCAGTTAAAGTCTGTACCTAAAACCAAAAGTATTAAAGATGTATTATCGATTGATTGGCGATTGGAAAAAGAGGCGGTTGATCTGTATTTTGAAGCCAGCCAATATTGCCAAAAAATTGGCAATCAACAAGCGTTTGAACTGTTTAGTCAATTATGCAAAGAAGAAGAACATCACTTGCAATCAATTGAAAAATGGATGCAACAATTGGGATAAAGCGTGTTTGATTTAGATAAGAAAATTGATTTCGCAACCGCCAATAATTGGAAGGTACAAAAACGTGCCAATACCATGACTAAGCGTTTTGATTTTTCAAACTACGACGACATGAGAGATTTTTTAGATGATTTGCAAGATTTATCAGAAAAAGAAGATTATTATCCAGATTTAACTTTTAGTAGAGTGCATGTGAATGTTGCTGTTAAATCTAGAGAAGAGAGTTTTACAAGTGTGGATTTTGAATTCTCAGAAAAGGTAGATTTGCTTGCATTGGATTCAAAAGCCATCAAATAACGGGGGATGATATGGCTAAATTAACAATTGCTGTTGCCAATCTAAAAGGCGGTTGCGGAAAATCAACATTGTCTTTGAACTTAGCATCTGGGCTGATATCTAGGGGAAACACAGCACTTTTAGATGCTGATCCACAAGGGACGTTGGATCATTGGTTGAAAGCTTCAGAAGGAGGTATGCCTGATGTGATTAATGCTTCTGACGATATAGCTAAGAGTATAAAAAAGGCAGAAAAAAAATTCGACTATGTGGTCGTGGACTGCCCACCAAGTTTGGAAAGTGGACACACAAAAAAAGTGCTGTCTATAGCGGATCTTTTGTTGATTCCAGTATTGCCTTCACCACCTGATTTGTGGAGCAGTGTCCACATGGTAGATGCGGTCAAAGAGGCGCAAAAGTCAAATAAAAAATTAAAATCATATTTGGTTAGAAACCAAGTAGAAACCAGAAGTGCACTGTCCAAAGCAATGAGACAAGCCATAGAATTTTGCGGTTTACCTGCATTGAAAAGCTCACTAGGTAAAAGAGCAGCCTATCGATGGGCAGCACTTGAAGGCATTAGTGTTTATCAATTTGGTGCACGCGGTGAAAAAGCAGTAGAAGACGTTGAGTCTGTTATTAAAGAAGTGATCAAAACAAACTAAAAGGTGAGAAATATGAGCAAACTAGAAGACAAATTAGTACAAAGCATTAGCCAACCAGAAACCAAAAAACCTGCGGCTAAGAAAACAGCAACTAAGAAAAAAGTAACTAAAAAAGTGACAGTTAAGGCAAAACCTGCGGCTAAGAAAACAGCCACTAAAGCCAAGGCTGTCGCTAAAAAACCAGTGACTAAAAAGGTAACTAAAGTATCAACTACTACTTCAAAGCTACCAACGTCAAACACCAATTCAACTGGCCACCCTAGACGTGTTTGGCCAGATTAACTTTTACTCAGGAGATTGTTTATTATGAGCAAACTAGAAGACAAATTAGTACAAAGCATTAGCCAACCAGAAACCAAA
>CAZYIW010000013.1:18463-24061 GCA_964647705.1 uncultured Piscirickettsiaceae bacterium | reverse complement strand
TATGAGCAAACTAGAAGACAAATTAGTACAAAGCATTAGCCAACCAGAAACCAAAAAACCTGCGGCTAAGAAAACAGCAACTAAGAAAAAAGTAACTAAAAAAGTGACAGTTAAGGCAAAACCTGCGGCTAAGAAAACAGCCACTAAAGCCAAGGCTGTCGCTAAAAAACCAGTGACTAAAAAGGTAACTAAAGTATCAACTACTACTTCAAAGCTACCAACGTCAAACACCAATTCAACTGGCCACCCTAGACGTGTTTGGCCAGATTAAAAATATAAATATTATAAAGTTTAAGGTTTTAGCATACCTATGTCAGTTCAACTATCGGATTTTGAAGGTCTACTTGAGGAGTTGGGAGAGCAATCCGGAGAGGTTCTCGAGGCCAACTGGCATGAAGCTACTCGTGTTTTTAGTCCACGCGGGTTACAAGCGTATTTAGAAGCCGCACTCGGTTTAAAATCAATTGGCCGAGGTGTTGAATTAGTCATATCATTTATCGAAAGTGCACCTATTGTTGCCAAAGAGATTGGTGAACAGGCTGTACCTGACCTACATTCAACAGCAATTAAGATGTATTCAAGGACCAGTTCTGAGGTGATTGCATTGGTTTTTTCAACCTCTCCAATTGCTGCAAGCCGTCTTGGTGAAATTGACTTATTTAAAGCCTATCTAAGCCTATTAAATAACCTAGTGGCTAAAGCACCACGTGCAATTAGACCCTTTTTGGAAAATCTAGACAAGTTACTTGGTCAACTCACTTTGGGCGGTTTAAGAAGATGGACTTCTTGGGGTATTTCCGCCTATAGGGATGATTTTGAAGCACAACAAGATTACTTTAGTCTGAGTAGTGAACAGGCAAAGGCCATTCTTAAACAAGAACAGCGCGGTGTTTTGTTTGTTAATATTCAAAGAAGATTGAATATGTATTTAAGGTCTTTATGGGGTCGCGATTTTTTCATCAGACCAACTTCTGGTGACTATGAAACACGCGAAGGTTATCGCCCCTATATTGAGCATTATTTTATTCACCTGCCAGATGCATTTGATGACTACAAACCAAGCGATGATACAGATGAAGACGCCATTGTCTCAGGTATGGACGTTTATCGTGCAAGTTCTGCCCATGCCGCTGCACATATTGTATTTTCCCCTTATGATGAGAGCGCAATTGAAGACTTAAGCAACCTACAAAGGCTGATGATTGGTGTTATTGAAGATGCACGTATTGAGGCATTGACCATCCAAAGCTTTCCAGGAATGAAACAATTATGGATTAATTTATTGCCAGCGGATAGTAGCTTGAATGATGGTCTGCAACCTATTTTAGATCGAATAGCAAAAGCTTTATTAGACGAATCTTATCAGGATGAACACCCAATAGTGGTTGAAGCTCGAAATGCATTTTTATCTGTCCAAGATCGTCTTGAAGATTCACAAATTTCTAGAGAAATTGGTTTAGATCTTGCTCAAACAATACTAGACTCAGATATTGTGCTAAATTCAAACAAAGACGAATACAGTAATGTTTATCGTGACGATAATCGTTGTTTATGGCAGTCTCCAGATCATATTGA
The DNA here is from genome assembly GCA_964647705.1 of uncultured Piscirickettsiaceae bacterium. Classification (GTDB taxonomy): domain Bacteria; phylum Pseudomonadota; class Gammaproteobacteria; order PS1; family Pseudothioglobaceae; genus CAZYIW01. The sequence continues at coordinate 22,486 of CAZYIW010000013.1, read as the reverse complement.
AGAAGGGCATGAATTGCTTCCAGGCGAACAACAACAAGTTAGAAAATATGTCAGCCTTATGGAAATGATTAATGAGGTAGAGGTAGAAACTGCTGGTGATGATGCCCAAGAGATTTGGGTTTTGGATACCGAATTATTTCCTTATGAAGACGAAGGTGTTTCTTGGAATGAGATGGAAGGTAAAGAACCTATTGCATCTCCAATTCACTACCATGAATGGGATTATCAAACACAATTAGAAAGACCAAGCTGGGTCACGCTTTTGGAAAAACGCCCTAAATCTGGCGACCCAGAAATTATCGATGAGATTTTGGACCGCCATAAACCTTTGGTGAGACGACTCAAACATTTGATCGAAGCGATACAACCACAAGGTTTGATTCGACAAAGAAAAGTTGAAGATGGAGATGAAATTGATATCAATGAGGCCATTGGAGCGATGATTGATATCAGAAGAGGAATGCAACCCGATCCACGTATAGGTATTCGAACCACATTGCACATAAGAGATTTATCAGTTATTTTGTTAATTGACTTGTCAGAATCGACAAACGATCCTTTGCCTGAGTCAAAATCTGCTTTTGTTTCTAGTATTGAAACTAAAGCGATGGATGGTGATGAGGATGAAACCGAGCAACCAAGTATTCTTGATTTGTCAAGAGAGGCTGCAGCGTTAATGGCCGATGCCATGGATAAAATTGGTGATCCTTTTGCAATACACGGATTCGACTCTAACGGACGACATGATGTTGAATATTATCGTTTTAAAGATTTCGATGAGGAATATAACGATGATGTGAAAGCGCATTTATCAGGAATGACAGGACAACTATCCACCAGAATGGGGGCGGCGATTCGTCATGCTGGCTCTATATTGCATCAAAGAGGCGGCAGTAAAAAAATCCTTTTTGTACTTACTGATGGAGAACCGGCCGATAATGATGAAAATGACCCGCAGTATTTGCGATTTGATACAAAGCGTGCTGTTGAGGAATTAGCACGAGAAGGAGTCAGCACTTTTTGTTTAACACTTGACCCACATGCGGACGAGTATGTTTCAAGAATTTTTGGAGCGCAGAATTTTTTAGTGCTAGACCATGTAGAGCGTTTACCTGAGAAGCTACCGGAGCTGTATTTATCGTTAACGAAATAATGATTTAGGTAAAATGTTTGTGTTTTTAATATTAATAAAAAAATAAAGGAAAAGAGATGACAGATTCAAGCCAATATATGATTACCGATGAACCTTATTATTACAAAATTGGTGAAGAGGTAGAGAGATATGAAGCGGCTTATTCAGTTCGCATGCCTGTTTTACTAAAAGGCCCAACTGGATGTGGTAAATCCAGATTCGTTGAGTACATGGCTTGGAAATTGCAAAAACCGTTAATTAGTGTTGCATGTAATGAAGATATGACCGCATCTGACTTGGTGGGCCGTTTTCTTTTGGATGCGAATGGGACAAAATGGCAAGATGGCCCGTTAACAACAGCAGCCCGTATTGGCGCTATTTGTTATCTTGACGAGATTGTTGAGGCTCGCCAAGATACCACGGTTGTTATTCATCCATTAACAGATCATCGTCGTCAATTACCTTTGGAGAAAAAAGGGGAACAAGTAGACGCACACCCTGATTTTCAGATTGTGATTTCTTATAACCCAGGTTACCAATCAATGATGAAAGACCTAAAGCAATCAACCAAGCAGCGTTTTGGAGCGATGTCATTTGACTATCCACCAAGCGATATGGAGGTTGAAATTGTGGCTCATGAAACAGGTGTTGATAAAGCGACTTCTGAAAAGCTTGTACAAGTTGCACAGCGTTCGCGTAACTTAAAAGGCCACGGTCTAGATGAAGGTATGTCAACTCGATTGTTGATTTATGCAGGACAGCTGATTGCAAAAGGTATTGATCCGGCAGATGCCTGCCATATGGCGTTGGTAGAACCGTTAACGGATGACATTGATATGCGTGATACATTAGGCGCAGCGGTGGGTACATTCTTTGCCTAAAGCCGTTTTAAAAAATAGTAATTAGCGATGACATTAGATCCGGTCGTTCTATTTTTTATATTGGGCCTGATTGCTGGCTTGATGCGTGCAGAGATGCGCCTACCATCAGCTATTTATGAGTTTTTAAGTGTTATACTACTGCTTGCTATTGGCCTTAAGGGCGGGATAGAATTATCTAAACAGCCTTTCTTTAATTTGCTTCCTGACATAGGAATGGTGCTAATTATGGGTTTTGTTTTACCACTTTTGGCTTTTCCGATTTTGTATTATCTGGGCCGATTTAAAAAAGCAGATGCAGCTTCAATTGCCGGGCATTATGGTTCGGTCAGTGTGGGTACTTATGCTGTGGCTTCAGCTTATTTAGGTGATTTCAATATTTCATATGAGGCACATATGCCATTATTTTTGGTGGTGCTTGAAATTCCAGCAATTATTGTGGCAATTGTTTTGGTTAGAGGTATTTCCAAAAAAACCAAATGGGCGCAACTATCACATGAGATATTTCTAGGTAAAAGTATTGTACTATTGCTAGGCGGGCTTATGATCGGTTGGGTTGCAGGCGAAGAAAGCATCGAATCAATTTCAGGCATGTTTTTTGATCCATTTAAAGGAGTGCTCGCTTTGTTCTTACTGGAAATGGGTTTGATTGCGGCAAGTCAAGTAAGTTCATTAAAGCGATATGGCGTTTTCCTACTAAGCTTTGGTATTTTATTTCCAATTGTCTCCGCCCTTATTGGTATCTCATTTGCCCTGATGCTAGGGTTATCTATTGGTGGCGCTGTGATGCTGGCAACTTTGGCAGCGAGTGCTTCATATATTGCTGTTCCTGCTGCTATGCGTATTGCATTGCCAGAATCAAACCCAACGCTTTCTTTAACAGCCTCTTTAGGCGTAACATTTCCTTTTAATATTTTGCTTGGTGTGCCAATTTATCATCAAATCGCAAAGCAACTTTACTAGAGATAAATACCTATGAAGCAATACAAAATGAAACTGATAACCATTGTGACTGAATCTGTTTTAGAGCACTTTTTAGAAGAAGATTTAGATCGACTGGGTGCACATGGCTACACTATTATTGATGCTCGAGGTAAGGGCGATAAGGGGATGCGAGAAGACTTTTGGTCTAATCAAGGTAATATTCGTATCGAAATTGTTTGTGACGAAAAAACCTCTGACATTATCTCAGAGTACCTTTACCAGACTTATTACAGTGATTACGCGATGATGCTATACATTACCGATGTCAATGTACTAAGAGACAAAAAATTCTAAGAAAAAATTCCTCGACACCATTTTTGTTACAAGCCCATATAACCATCATATAAATATGTTATAATTCACTAATATATTTAGGCTTTTTCATAACACGATCATTCACTTGATTAATTTCATAAGGCCACATTACTAATTTAGACTAAACACCGTCTCTATTGATGATAGAAACGTTTAGGTGTGTAATTTGATAAAAAGGTTTAAACCATGAAAAAAATTTTGAGCTTTTTACCATTTTTAGAATGGATTCATGAAATTAAAGACAAAAGCGTTCTAAAGGCAGATGCAGTTGCTGGCCTTACTGTGGCGCTAGTGCTTGTGCCACAATCAATGGCTTACGCACAACTTGCCGGTTTGGCGCCCCAATATGGTTTATACGCTTCATTTTTACCAGTAATGATTGCAGCATTGATGGGTTCATCCCGTCAACTGGGCACAGGTCCTGTGGCGGTTGTGTCACTTTTGACAGCTGCTGCTATACCGACAGTTGTTCCCGAAGGTGCAGACATGATTACTTATGCAGCCTATGCCTCTTTATTGGCCTTATTGGTTGGTGTATTCCAATTCATTTTGGGTGCATTGAAACTTGGTTTAGTAATTAACTTCTTATCACATCCAGTGGTAGTCGGCTTTACCAATGCTGCAGCAATTATTATTGGTACTTCGCAATTAAATAAAATTTTTGGTGTATCCAAGGGTTCAGGGGAGCAAACTTATGAGCAGGTTTGGGGCACG
>CAZYIW010000013.1:10371-18363 GCA_964647705.1 uncultured Piscirickettsiaceae bacterium | reverse complement strand
AATGAACTAGAGCGTTGTGAAGTTGTATCAATTGTGAAGTATTCGGGTTCACTTTATTTTGCCAATGCTGGATATTTTGAAGATCGTGTTTTGCGTTTGATTTCAGAAAAACACCACTGTTTACGATATATTATTGTGGACATGGCTGGTATTAACCAAATCGATGCCAGTGGTGAGGATATGTTATCCGGTTTGCTAGAAAGATGTTCCGCAGCCGGTGTAGAGATATTATTTGCCAGAACAGAGGGCATTGAACGTGTCTTAAACCGTTCTGGATTTATGGACAAATTTGGCAAGAATCGTTTCTTTGATCGTCGTACAGATGCACTGCGTTGTGCATGGAGAGAGCTAGGCGATGAAGAAGCTGCCTCTAAGAGTCCATTAAAACACTTAATCTCTTAAGTTTAAGTTTTTACAAAAAAGGCCGAAGTATCTTTTAGGCCTTTTTATTATTTTTTAATTAATATGCTAAGTAAAAATACTATTGCGGGCATTGTTTTTGCCGTTTTTGCAATCTTTCTATCAACATTCGCGCCAACTGTTGCTATTGGCTGGATGTTGTCTATCCTTTTACTAACAGTTTACTTATTTGTGTTTGAGGTGCTTGATGTTGATGAGGCGGCATTAACAATTATGGTGATTTTAGGTCTAACCTCATTGCCAATCGTTTATTCAATAATGGGATTAGACCAAGCTTTGGTGGATAGCAACCGATTGTTTGATGGCTTCTCTTCCAATGCTGTTATCTCTATTATTGCAGTGATGATTATTGGTGCAGGTTTAGACAAGACAGGCATAATGAGCAAAGTTGCTACTTTAATATTAAAAAAAGGTGGCAAATCTGAGAAACGTGTTATTCCGATTGTCTCTTCTTGTGTTGGTGTTATCTCATCTTTTATGCAAAACGTGGGTGCAACTGCATTGTTTATACCAGTGGTCAGTCGTATATCAACTAAGTCAGCTATCCCAATCTCAAGGCTGTTGATGCCGATGGGATTTACCGCTATTTTAGGCGGCACCATAACGATGGTTGGCTCCAGCCCGTTAATCTTGCTTAATGATTTGATTCTAACTACCAATCATGGCTTGTCTATAGAACACCAGATGCACACATGGGATTTGTTTTCTGTTACACCTATTGGTTTAGCGCTAGTCACTACGGGTATTTTGTATTTTATATTTGCAGGAAAGTCTGTCTTGCCCACCAAAGAAAGAAACGAGGAAGATGGCGTATCTGCGATTGAATATCTACAAAAAGTCTATCATATCAGTTATGACTTATATGAAATAAAAGTGCCTGAAGAATCAAAACTGGTTGGTTTAAAGCTTGATGAAATTGAGACTATTTGTAAAGTACGAGTGATTGCTGTTCAAGATGAAAATGGTAATGGCATTATCGGGCATGATTCAGTTGATAGAGATACCACAATTCATCCTAATACAACCATTGGTGTTTTAACCTCAAGGGAGAATGTTGAGAGTTTTGTTGAGGGCTTTAAACTAGAATTATCAGATCGTATTGAGCAATTTACTGATTTATTATCGACGCACAATTCAGGTACTGCAGAGATACTCATCCCACCAAATTCAAGCATGATTGGTAAAACCGCGCGTGATGTTTGGTTACGAAAAACTTATGGTATATCTATGGTGGCCATACACAGAAATGGAGAAACCTTGAAAGAGGGCGATGGAATCCGTGATATCGAATTTCAATCTGGCGATACGATTCTAGCACACACCTGTTGGGAAGACTTAGACCGATTACAAGATAACAAAGATTTTATAGTCATCACCTCCAATTATCCCAGACAGAATAAATCAAGACCTGAGAAAGTGGAGTGGGCAGCTTTGTTTTTTGGAATTGCATTATTCTTGGTATTGTTTACCGACATTAGGCTGTCCATCGCTCTGATGACTGGGGCCCTAGGCATGATTTTGTCAAAGGTAATTAATATTGAAGAGGCATATCGAGCAGTGTCATGGAAAACTGTTTTTCTTTTAGCGAGTTTGATTCCACTGGGTCTTGCGGTTTCCAAAACAGGAACTGCGCTTTGGATTGCACAAGAAACCACAAAGGTAGTTGGTGATATGCCACCATGGGCAATCCTCACTGCTATTGCAATTTTGGCTACTATGTTTACTTTGGTTATGTCTAATGTAGGTGCAACCATATTGCTGGTACCTATCGCTGTGAACATTGCCGTACAGATTGGGGCAGACCCAGCCGTTTATGCATTGGCAGTTGCAATTGCTGCTTCTAATTCTTTTTTAATTCCAACACACCAGGTCAATGCATTGATTATGGCACCAGGTGGCTATAGAGTTGTTGACTTTATGAGAGCCGGCGGCATCATGACCATTTTGTTTATTTTGGTAATGGTGTCAATGATAAGCCTTTTTTATTAATGGATTATAGGTTGTTGTAGTAGGCTTTAACAAAATACAAGCCTTGCGGTTCAGCGGTCATACCGGCTTGTTTTCTGTCCTTCGAATTTAGCACTTCTTGTGCCCAATTAACCGGTTTTTCACCTCTGCCAATTTTGAGCATAGTGCCTACAATATTGCGTACCATGTGATGTAAAAAGGCATTACATTTAATATCCAATGTAAGTGCATCTTCTTGTTTCGACCACTTAATATACTCCATGGTTTTTATCGGTGATTTGGCCTGACAAATACTGCTTTGAAACGCAGAAAAATCGTGCGTACCTAGTAGATATTTTGAAGCTTTTATCATGTCATCTATATTCATGGGTCTGGGTTCCCATAAGGAATGCGCTGCAAGTAATGCACTCCGAACTGGTGTATTGTGAATTCGATATTGATAGCGTCTGGCGATGGCATCAAAGCGGGCGTGGAAATCATCGTCAACACGCTTTACCCATTTAAAATTAACATCATGTGGCAGATTAACATTGCCACCAAGAAGCCAAGCTTTGTCTTCCCGCTGAGCCTGTGTTTCAAAATGAATAACTTGCTCTATTGCATGCACGCCAGCATCGGTTCTGCCCGAACAAAATACCCTAACAGGGTGATCAGCCACACTAGACAAAGACTCTTCTACAACTTGCTGAACGGTTCTAAGTCCTGTCTTTTGCAACTGCCAGCCATGAAAGTTTGTGCCTTGGTATTCAACACCGAGCGCCAATTTCATAAAATTTTAGAGGTAAAATAAATGTTAATATTTTAACAAAGACTGCCCAATGAAAAACCAAGCAAAAGGTTTTAATCGAATTATCAAGGCTTTTGGTTTTTCTATTCAAGGGCTGAAATTTTGTTACCAAACAGAAGCCTCGTTTCGCCAAGAAATCTACATGAGTCTTGTGCTAATACCCTTGGCGTTTATTTTGACACAAGATTCTGTGGAAAGAATATTGTTAATACTGTCGGTATTTTTTGTCTTGATTGTGGAGGTTTTAAATACCGCAATTGAGTCAGTTGTAGATCGTGTTGGCGATGAATATCATAAACTCTCTGGCATCGCCAAAGACATGGGTTCTGCAGCCGTTTTGCTCAGTTTTATTGCCTTATTGGTCACATGGTTGATTGTTCTAAGTTAACGTCGCAGCTAGATCGCGAGGTTGAATGTTTTGTTTTTGACGCCATTCCCAGCACCAACGATTTTCTTTTGCAAAAAGGTTTTGGTGAAAAAACCCAAATTTGTGTTACACGAGAGCAAATCAAAGGCAAAGGACAACATGGACGCAGCTGGGCTTGTCAAAAAGATGCCAGTGTTTTGCTCTCCATTCGTTACAATTTTGATAGCAATTGTTACCTAGGAGGGTTGAGCTTAGCCGTAGGATTGGCAGTTATTCAAACTCTAGAACAAGATTATGGTCTTGAAGGCTTCAAGCTTAAATGGCCAAATGATATCTTATTCAATGATAAAAAACTTTCGGGTATTTTGATAGAAAATCAAACGCAAGGCACTACGCAGTCTGCAGTGATTGGCCTGGGCCTTAACTATTGTATTGATGAGAAACTAGATTGCAAAACTCCTTGGACAGATCTCTCTAACATGATGGAAAAATTACCAACACTAGAAGCGCTTAATTCGCAACTCGTTGTTAATATAATCAAAGCTTGTGATAATTTTGCAAAATTGGGATTTGCACATTTTAAAGACCACTGGCATGCGTATGATTATCTCTATGGTAAACCACTGATTTGGGAGCGAGAAAAACAAACATTAACAGGTGTGGCTTGCGGAATCGGTAATGATGGCGCATTAAAACTGCAACTTGATAATAATATACAACGCATCTATAGCAGTGAGCATATCCAGCTCATTTAGGGTAAGATATTGCGTGAAAAAATGCCAAATTACCGATGCAAGAAAATACATTAGAAGTTAAAAATATTTTTAAGAAATACGCCAGAAGAGAAGTGGTGAGCGATGTTTCTTTTGAAGTCAAAAGTGGAGAGATTGTTGGGCTTTTAGGGCCTAATGGCGCCGGTAAAACCACTTGTTTTTATATTGCTTGCGGATTGGTTAGAGCCAACAAAGGCCAGGTGTTTATCAACCACCACAAAGTTAGCAAATTGCCCATGCATAAACGCGCACATTTGGGGCTAGGTTATCTGCCACAAGAGCCATCCATTTTTCGCAAATTATCGGTAGAAGACAATATTATGGCTGTGTTGGAGCTCAACACAGAATTAGAAAAAGAACACAGACTTCACCGACTAGAAGAACTGCTCTCAGAATTTCATATTGAGCATATTCGTCACATCCAAGGATTGAGTTTGTCCGGTGGAGAGCGTCGTCGTGTTGAGATTGCCAGAGCACTGGCCATGGATCCAAAATTTATTTTATTAGATGAACCATTTGCAGGCGTTGATCCTATTTCCGTTGGAGATATTCAGCAAATCATCAATCAGTTGAAAGAACGCGGCATTGGTGTTTTGATTACCGATCATAATTATCGAGAAATGCTTGACACTTGTGACCATTCCTATGTTCTTCACGCTGGCAAAATCATTGCTAAAGGCGATAAAAAAACCATTTTGTCAAATGAAGATGTGAAAAAAGTTTATTTGGGCGAATCAAAAAGTGAGCACTAAAGAATTTTTGACCCTGGGTATTGAAACCTCTTGTGACGAAACAGGCATTGGTCTTTATTCAGACAAGAACGGTCTGATTGCTCACCAATTATTCTCACAAGTAGAGTTACACGCCGATTATGGTGGCGTTGTGCCAGAGCTGGCTTCTAGAGATCACATACAGCGAATTATCCCGCTGGTAAAGTTGGTGATAAAAGATGCCAATTGTTCTCTTGGTGATTTATCTGCAGTGGCTTACACTGCTGGGCCTGGTTTAGCAGGTGCGCTTTTAGTTGGTTCATCAGTTGCCAAGAGCCTTGCATGGAGTCTAAAGATTCCAGCATTGGCAGTGCATCATATGGAAGGACACCTATTGGCCCCTTTATTGGAGAAAAATAAACCTGAGTTTCCTTTTGTCGCATTATTGGTCTCTGGTGGGCATACATTATTGGTTGATGTTAAGGCGATTGGTGAATACAAAATTTTGGGTGAGTCACTGGATGATGCCGTTGGTGAGGCTTTTGACAAAACCGCTAAAATTCTAGGACTGGGTTATCCAGGTGGGCCGGCCTTGGCTAAGTTGGCTCTAAAAGGCGATGCAAATGTATTTACTTTCCCAAGACCGATGACTGATCGTCCTGGGCTGGACTTTAGTTTTAGCGGGCTTAAAACTTTTGCACGCAACACATTTAGCAAAAATCCAGAACAAAAAGCCAACATTGCCAAAGCCTTTGAAGTGGCGGCCACACAAACCCTTAGAATTAAATGCAAGCGTGCGCTAGAACAAACTGGTTACAAAACCTTGGTGGTATCCGGGGGTGTCAGTGCCAATCTTTCTCTTAGAGATGAACTTGATAAAATGGGAGAAGATAGGGGTGCAAAGGTGTTTTATCCATCTTTGTCATTTTGTACAGACAATGGCGCAATGATTGCTTTGGCGGGGCATTTAAGGTTAACACAAGGCCAGCATGATACAGATTATGAAGTAACCATTAGGCCCAGATGGAGTCTTGAAGAACTAATTGCTGTATGAGTCAATTATCTAAAGTTTTGACCCGGGCCAGCGTTGGCCTTGAGGCGCCACTGGTCACCATTGAGGTGCATATCTCTAGCGGTCTTCCTAGTTTCTCTATTGTTGGTTTGCCAGAAGGTGCCGTTAAAGAGAGTAAAGACCGGGTTCGAAGTGCGATCATGAATTCAAACTTCAAATTTCCAAATGGCAGAATCACGGTTAGTTTGGCGCCTGCCAATTTACCAAAAAGTGGTGGTCGCTATGACCTTCCCATTGCTCTGGGAGTATTATTAGCATCTAAGCAACTCAAACCCAATATCGATATTTCAAACTTTGAGTTTTATGCAGAGTTGGGTCTTGATGGCATACTAAGGGCAACGGAGGGTTTGTTACCAGCAATTGTTGAAGCCAATAAATCCAATCACTTTATCGTCCTTCCTAAGGGCAATATCGATCAAAGTACTTTGGTAGAAGATGCAAAAACCTACCCTAGCAAACACCTGCTCGAGGTTTGTGGCTTTTTAACTGGGAAAAATAAGATTGAGGCATCAATACCCAGCGTCAATGAATCCGTGTCTTATGACAAAGATTTTGCTCAAGTTAAAGGACAGTATCATGCTAAGCGTGCGTTAGAGATTGCAGCAGCAGGAGGGCATAATTTGTTATTGATTGGGCCACCAGGGTCTGGTAAAACCATGTTATCCGAACGTCTTCCTTCGATTATGCCACCTTTAAGCATAGATAAAGCACTTGAAAGGGCTTCTGTTTATTCTGTGGCAAATAAAGCATTAACAACCGAAGAGTTAAAATTAAGACCTTTTCGCTCACCACATCATTCTGCCTCAGCAGTGGCGTTGGTCGGTGGCGGCACCAATCCAAAACCGGGCGAGATTTCATTAGCACACGAAGGCGTTTTATTTTTAGATGAGTTGCCCGAGTTTCCAAGGCATGTTTTGGAAGTTTTACGACAACCGCTAGAGAATGGAGAAGTGCATCTTTCTCGAGCACAGCACCAACTCACCTTTCCGTGTAATTTTCAATTAATCGCTGCAATGAATCCTTGTCCTTGTGGCCACCATGGCGATGGCACTGATAAATGCCATTGTACTGATGATCAAATCTCTAAATATTTTGGCAAGATATCTGGCCCATTGCTTGATCGAATTGACATGGTGTTATCAGTACCACCCTTGCCCAAAGAAACACTACTCAACCAAAATGATAAACAAGCGAACAGCAGTGAAAGCATTCGTCATAGGGTATTAACAGCCTATAATAGGCAACTGACTCGTCAAGGGAAGTCCAATGATAGACTGGCATCGGACGAGATTGAAAAAGTTGTTCCTTTGGACCAACAACAAAAACAATTATTAGAGGTTTTTATTGATAAATTTGCTTTATCAGCCAGGGCTTATCATCGAATACTCAAGGTAGCACGAACCATTGCAGATCTGGATAAGAGTAAAACCGTAGACAAAGCTCACTTGATTGAGGCGATTGGTTATCGTCGCCATAGCAATACGTAGTTAATTATGCTTATTATTCCTGCAATTGATTTAAAAGATGGACAATGTGTTCGCCTCAGACAGGGCTTGATGGAAGACACCACGGTTTTTTCCAACAATCCTGCTCAAATGGCAGCTCAATGGGTTGAGCAAGGTGCAAGAAGACTCCACTTGGTAGATTTAAATGGTGCTTTTGAAGGCAAACCAGTTAACGCTGAGAGTGTCAATGAAATCACCAAAGCCTTTCCAGACCTGCCGGTACAAATTGGGGGCGGTATCCGTGATATGGCGATTGCCAATGCTTATATTGAGGCAGGCATTAGTTTTTTGATTATTGGCACCATGGCTGTGACTCATCCACAGTTTGTCTCACAATTGTGTCGAGAGTTTCCCGGCAAGGTGATTGTTGGACTAGATGCCAATAATGGA
>CAZYIW010000013.1:0-10271 GCA_964647705.1 uncultured Piscirickettsiaceae bacterium | reverse complement strand
ATTGTGTCGAGAGTTTCCCGGCAAGGTGATTGTTGGACTAGATGCCAATAATGGACTGGTGGCCACTGAAGGTTGGGCTAAGCAAACCGATCTTCATGTGGTGGATTTAGCCAAGAGATTTGAACAAGACGGTGTCAGCTCTATTGTTTATACTGATATTGCCCGAGACGGGATGATGCAAGGTGTGAATTATCAAGCCACAGCCGATTTGGCCAAACAAACTTCAATTGATGTTATTGCCTCAGGCGGTATTACCAACATTGATGATATTCAAAATCTTTTAAGCGTGGCACATCATGGCATTGGTGGGGCAATTACGGGTCGAGCAATTTATGAAGGTACCCTAGATTTTAAAAAAGCACAGGAGCTTTGTGATGCTGGTTGAAGTGGCTTATGCTCTGCCGGATAAACAAACCATCTTAGCACTAGAGGTTGAAGAAGGCACCACATTAAAGCAGGCGATTGAGCGTTCTGGTATTTTGACTCAATACCCTCAAATTAATCTTAAAAAAGATAGGACAGGCATCTTTGGTAAGATTGCAAAACTCGATACCAAGCTTAGAGAAAAAGACCGCGTCGAGATTTATCGACCGCTGATTGCCGATCCTAAGCAAGTTAGAAAACAACGGGCTGAACAAGGTAAGGCCATGCGTAGTGGCAAAAAATCCTGATTGTTGATAAAATAAAACAAAATGGAAGATAAACCACCGTCGATATTGTCTTTTTTTCAAAGACTGAAAGCTAAGTTTTTTCACAAACCGTTAGAATCTAACGATGAACTTCTGCAAGCGATAAAAGAGGCAGAAGAGCATCATGTTATCGACTCACATTCCCGTTCTGTCATTGAAGGAGCGCTACAAGTTGAAAACCTTGAAGTGCGTGATGTGATGGTGCCCAAATCAAAAATGGTAACGGTTGATAATAATCAATCGACAAAAGAGTTACTCGAGGTGATGGTCAAGTCTGCTCATTCGCGTTTCCCAGTACTCAATGAGAAGAAAAACAAGGTTAAGGGTGTTATCTTAGCGAAAGACTTACTCAGTTATCTCTCTGGCAGTCGTAAAAAAGAATTTAACTACAAGGAATATTTACGCCCCTCAATATTGGTGCCTGAGAGTAAAACACTGGGTGCGCTGTTAAGAGATTTTCAGCAAAAAAAATCCCACATGGCGATTGTTATTGATGAATATGGAGAAATTGCAGGGTTGGTTACATTGGAAGATGTACTAGAACAAATTGTTGGTGAAATTGAAGACGAACACGACCTTGAAGAAGACAACATCATTGATTTTGGTGATGGACGTTATTTACTTAGAGCCTCAACGCCAATCGAAGAATTCAATGAATTTTTCTCGGTAGATATTCAAAATAACGATGTTGATACCGTTGCTGGTTTGGTTATCTCAGGTTTTACTAGGTTGCCTGAACAAATGAGTGAGATTGATTTACATGGATTTAACTTTAAAGTATTAAAGACCGACTCTCGACGATTACATCTTCTAGAAGTTAAGCGCATCTCCAATCCAAAAACGCCAAAAAAATAAAACATGGATTTGCTAAGTACCGCATTTTTAATGGGACTTTTGGGCACCACGCATTGTTTAGGCATGTGTGGTGGCGTGGTGGGTATGTTGAGTGCTTCGCTCGATCCAAGCATTAGTCAAAACAGTGCAAAATCCACACTTTATCACCTGAGTTATAACTCAGGCCGAATACTCAGTTATGTCCTGATGGGGGCGATTTTTGGCTTGGCTGGTTATCTGTTGGCCGATATGTTGGAGATCAGTCTTTTTGACAGAATACTCAGAGCCATCTCAGGCGTTTTAATGATTTTAGTGGGGCTCTACATTGCCAATTGGTACCAAGGCATCCAAGCTTTAGAAAAACTGGGTGGCCATCTTTGGAAAAAGATTCAACCCATCACCAAAAAGTTTTTACCCATCAATAATCTAAGACGTGCATTTGTGACTGGATTACTTTGGGGCGGACTTCCTTGTGGGTTGGTTTATACCGCACTGGGGCTTGCTGTGACAACTGGGTCAACCACACAAGGTGGCTTGGTTATGCTGGCTTTTGGTTTGGGCACTCTACCAAGCTTGTTACTCATGGCAGGATTCACCATACAACTTTCCAGATTTGTGCAAAGGTCAATCGTTAGAAAAATCTCAGGCTTTATCATTATTATGATGGGGCTTTTGGCTTTGGAGATGCCTATCCAATCAATCGTCATAGGTGAGGTAAACCATCAAGAACATACACACCCAATAAAACACTCAGTTGATTTTCCAAAACCTTCTGACTTCGATTATTTAGTCTAAAATCGCTAATCATGTCTTCATTAGAAAAAAGTGCACAACTGGCCATTGATTTAATCAAAAAACACTCGGTCAGTGATTATGAAATTTCTCTGAGCAACAGCTCTGGCGTATCAACGGCTGTGCGTCTTGGCAAGGTAGAAACCCTGCAATACCATTTGGACAAAAGTTTTGATATCAATGTATATTTTGGGCAAAAGAAAGGACACGCTTCTAGTGTAGATCTATCAGCACAAAGCTTAGAACAAACCATTGAATCGGCTTGCTTAATTGCAAAATACACACAAGAAGATCCATTTAATGGCTTAGCACCAAAAGAATTGATGGCCTTTGAGGCTCCAGACTTAGATCTGTATCACCCTTGGGAGCTGGATTCAAAACACAGTATTGATATTGCCAAAGAATGTGAAAACGCAGGTTTGGAGCAAGCCAATATAGACAATTCTGATGGAGCAGAAGTGTCCAGCTTTCAAGGTCAATCCCTTTACGCAAACTCCAATGGTTTGATAGCCACACAACGCTCAACCAAACATTCCCTGCACGCCTCACTCATTGCCAAAAAAGGCACCGACATGCAAACAGCGTATGAATACTCCAGTGCGCTTGATGCCAATGATCTAGATGCGCCTCATCAGGTCGGTGTTAAAGCCGCTGAGCTGGCACAACGCAAACTTGGCGCACAGCCCTTGGCATCACAAAAATGCCCAGTGATATTCACGCCGAGATTGTCTAACGGTATTTTTAGAGAACTTTTAGGTGCTTTGGGTGGGTCCAGACAATACAAAAAATCTACTTTTTTATTAGACAGTATTGATCAATTGGTATTGCCACAAGGAATTGGCGTAGAGGAAAATCCATTGGCCAAAAAAACCATTGGCGCCAAAGCCTTTGATCAAAATGGCGTACTCAAGCGAAAGCAATATTTTGTCAAAGATGGCCGTGTTGTTAGCTATGTCATGGGGCAGTATTCAGCCAATCAATTAGGCAGACAAACAACCGCCAATGCTGGCGGTGTTAACAATGTCATTATTAAGCATCCATTTGAGGGTGGATTGAGTGCGATGATTCGTTCTATGGGCAAAGGTTTGGTAATCACCGAGCTGATGGGTCAGGGTGTGAATGCCACCACTGGCGATTATTCACGCGGTGCGACAGGGCTTTGGGTGGAGAACGGCGAGATTCAGTATCCTGTATCAGGCCTAACCATTGCCAGTAATTTAAAGGACATGCTACTGGGCATCAGCCACATTGGTAACGATATAGACCCGCGCCACAATATCAAGGTTGGCTCAGTATTGATTAATGAGATGACCATTGCCGGTGAGGGAGATGCATAACTTTGATGTTGTGATTGTGGGCGGTGCTATGGTGGGGCAGGCGTTTGCTTTGTCGATGGCAGATGAAGACTTCTCAATGGCCATTGTAGAGCCTAACGAACCCAACCCTAACCTAGATAGCAAATTTCACACACGCGTTAGTGCCATCACCCCCAAATCACAAGATTTTCTAACACGCATTGGCGCTTGGGATCAGATTAAACGCAAAAGCGCTTTTACTCAAACCAAAGTTTGGGATCAAAACTCTCATGGCAATTTAAGTTTTGACGCCAAAGATGACGATCTGCCATACTTGGGGCATATTATTGAAAATGATGCCATCCAATCCGCACTTTTTAATGCGCTTAAAAAAACACAAGTACGATTTCTTAACGCTAAACTTGAAAGTATCGATCAAATCGATGAAGGTTATCAAATACACCTAGACGATAAAACCAGTCTGAGTACAAAATTATTAATCGGCGCAGATGGTGCGCGTTCTCGTATTCGCGATTTGGCAGGCATCGAATACAGCGAAAATGATTATGGGCAAAAAGCCATTGTTTGTAATATTGCCAGTGAAAAAACCTTTAATCAAACAACATGGCAACGCTTTTTATCCGATAGTATCATCGCACTCTTACCCCTAGAAGACAAGCAAGCCTCCATTGTTTGGTCGGCCGAAAATCACCTGGCAGATCAACTGATAAATTTAGACAAAAAAACCTTTGCTAAGCGCCTATCCGAAGGGGTTGAATATCGATTTGGTTTGTTTAAAGTATTGAGCGATATTCAGTCTTTTCCGCTGATTGAACGCAGTGCAAAAGATTATGTCAAAGCAAACTTGGCACTGATTGGCGATGCTGCTCATAACATTCACCCGTTGGCTGGACAAGGGGTTAATTTGGGATTTGCAGATTGTGATGAGCTCTCAAGTCAAATCAAACAACACAAAAACAAACCTTTGGGCGATTATCTTGTATTGCGAAAATATGCCCGTGCCAGACGTTTGGATAACGAGTTAATGGCAAAAACCATGACTGGCCTTAATTGGATCTATAAAGAAAACTCCGAACCAATGCGTTGGTTAAGAGGGTTTGGTATGAATGTGATTGATGAAGTGCCGGCGCTTAAATCTTTTTTTCAAGACAGGGCTATCGGTAAATCTTTGACGGAGTGACAACCAAATCCAGTGTTACGTCCCAAGGTTGTTTTTTAATTCGATCGACTTTTTGACAATCAAAAGCCAAGCCAATTAACTTAGGGCAGTTAAAAATCTTTTGTCTTTTTTTAAATGCAAGGGTGCGATCATAAAAACCACCACCCATGCCAATGCGATTTTTATTTTGATCAAAACCCACCAAAGGCATAAAGACAATATTCATACGATTGGCACTCAAAATAGGTGTATTTACTGGTTCTGGGATGGAAAATCGATTTTTTCTAAAATTTTTACCCATTTTTGCAAATTTAAGACTTTTACCGAATAATATCGGCAAATAAATGCAAATTCCATGATTTTTAAGGAAGTTTTCAATCATTTTTGGGTTAATTTCCCCATCATTTGGCAAGAAAATCGCCACTTTTTGGCCATTTTGAAAATTTGTTAATTTTTGGATTTGGTGTAGTAGCGATCGTGCGTATTGCGCGCGTTTGTTATTTGGAATGGCGCGTCTTTTTTCTCGAAGGGAATGTCTGATTGATGGCATATCTGAATTATATGCTGAATTAAGAATCCATTGTGCCGTGTTGAACAGAACCTGAACCATAAGGCTCAAGGCGGAAGTTCGAAGATTACCGTAGGCTTCCCGCTTCATGGTGGGCTTGCACAATAGTAAGCTATCTCATCTCCTATGATGTGTTTTTAATCGGCTCAGGGGATATAATCAAACACAAACACAATAGATGATTAACATTATCACCCTTTCAATTGAGTCTGTGTATTTTTTTATATATCTATGAAGTGGTATTGATAATACAAACTAATTTAAGCTATAATTAGCCGAATGCTTAAAAAACTATAGACGTCTAGGAAAATAGCTGGTTGATCTTTTCAGTTGTTGGATTTAGCACCACACCTTTTTCAGTTATTAAGCCTGTTACTAATTCTGAGGGTGTAACGTCAAATGCAGGATTTCGTACTTCAATTCCTTCAGCCGCCCACTGACAACTTCTGTATCCGGTCACTTCCTCTATTGGACGTTCTTCAATAGGAATATCGCCACCACTTGTAATTGATCTGTCAATAGTTGATAAGGGGCAGGCCACATAAAAAGGAATGTTGTGACGTTTTGCCAAAACCGCAACCATATACGTGCCGATTTTATTTGCCACATCGCCATTTCCAGCAACTCTATCTGTACCAACAACTACTGCATCAATCTCCCCATGGCTCATTAGATGACCAGACATATTGTCAGATATTAGTGTAACTGGAATATTTTCTTGCACCATTTCCCATGCTGTTAAGCGTGCACCTTGTAAAAATGGGCGGGTTTCATCAGCAATAACCGCTATTTTTTTTCCTGATTCTATTGCAGATCTAAAAACTCCTAAGGCAGTTCCATGTCCTGCTGTCGCAAGAGCTCCAGCATTGCAATGTGTTAAAACACGAGCACCATCATCAAGTAATGCTGCGCCATTACTTCCCATCGCTCTATTAATTTCAATATCTTCTCTTTTAATTTCATGAGCCTCTTTGAGCAAAGTGTTTGCAATCTCTATTATTGGCCCTTTGGCATTATTCATTACTGATTTCATACGGTCAAGCGCCCAGAATAAATTAACAGCAGTTGGACGACTTTTTGCCAATACTTCAAATGCTTGCCCCATACCTTTTGTAAACTTTTCACTGTCGGTATCTTGTAATTTTAGTGCTGCAAGTGCGACACCGTAAGCTGCTGCGCAGCCAATTGCTGGTGCACCACGTACAACCATATCACGTATACCTTCTGCCACAGATGATGCACTAGTGTAGGATATATATTTAAAATCAGCAGGCAATATGCGCTGATCTATCATTTCAAAATGATCATTATTCCATCTTAAAGTTTCAATTTTTTCACTCATTTACTCACCTTCAAATTCGCATTGTGCGAACACTTTCTGTCCCATAGCTTCTAGACGAGCCCTACCGCCGATATCAGGAAGATCGATAACAAAACAACATTCTATAACCTCACCCTTCATTTCTTGAATAAGCTTTACCGCGGCTTCAGCAGTACCGCCTGTAGCAATAAGATCATCAACAATAAGTACTTTTTCACCAGGATTGATTGCATCGGTATGTATTTCAATTCTGTCAACTCCATACTCTAATTCGTAATCTTGTCCAACGGTTTCTGCAGGCAGCTTACCCTGTTTTCTAATTGGCACAAAACCAACACCGAGTAGATATGCAAGCGGGGCGCCCATAATAAATCCACGAGATTCAATGCCGACAACTTTATCGATTTTCATATCTTTGTATCTAGAATGTAGCTCGTCAATACTTATGCGAAAACCAACCGGATCTTGCAACAAGGTAGTGAAATCTCTAAACATTATGCCTTCTTTTGGATAATGCTTAATTGTTCTAATACGTGATTTGATTGGCATAACTATCTCCTTAATTCGCTTTTATTTAAGCACTCTTCCAGCAATTGCTTCAAGTTTTTTTACTATATTTTTATCTCTAGAATCGGGTGCTGTGATAATAGCATTGTCTAAACTAGATTTACATCCACATGTACATGCAGATGAATCATTATTAATTATTGGAGCAACGTTTTTAACCAAAGATCTGGCATTGTCAGCGTTAGCCAAAAGTACTTTTATAATTGCATCTACAGTAACATTATCATGGTCCTCATGCCAGCAGTCGTAATCTGTAACCATAGCAACAGTAGCATAACACATCTCAGCTTCACGAGCTAATTTTGCCTCTGGCATATTTGTCATGCCTATAACATCGCAACCCCAGTTACGATATAGCTCTGATTCTGCAACAGATGAAAATTGTGGACCTTCCATTACAATATATGTTCCACCACGTACAACATTAATATCATTGCTTTTTGCCACCATTTCAAGATGTTTACCTAGTCTAGTGCATACTGGATGTGCCATAGAAACATGTGCAACTAGACCTGTTTCAAAAAAACTTTTATTTCTAGCGAACGTTCTATCAATAAATTGATCAACAATAACAAACGTACCTGGAATCAACTCTTCTTTTAAAGATCCAACAGCACTCACTGAAATAATATCAGTAACGCCTACTCTTTTTAAAGCATCAATATTGGCGCGGAAGTTAATTTCTGATGGCGGAATCTTGTGGCCACGTCCATGTCTTGGTAAAAACACCATTTGTTGCCCATCAAGTTCACCAAATAACAATTCGTCAGAAGTTTCGCCAAAAGGAGATTTAATTTTTTTCCAATAAGTATTGCTCAGACCATCAATATCATAAACACCACTGCCACCAATAATTCCAAGAACTGTGTCTTTACTACTCATAATATTTATTTATATTTTCAAAATTATATAACTCTGTCATTTCCACCATCAACTGGTACCTGTGCAGCAGTTGTTTTTGCAAATAATACACCACACATTTCTGCAGCTAATTCTGCTACATTTTTGCTAGTAACTTCAACTTTCATTACGTTATTGGTTTTGTATTCATTAATGCTTAACCCGTAATGTTTAGCTCTTGAGGATAGTACATCGTCAGTCCAAATAGCAGTGTCAAATACAGCGTTCGGATGCACAGAGTTGATTCTGATTCCGTCATTTCCCCATTCCATTGCCAATACGCGCATTAATTGATTAAGTGCAGCTTTTGATGATGAGTAAGCTGCTGCCCCTGGCCCTGGAGCTGGAACATTTTTAGAACCAATTACTACTACACGACCTTTGTTTGGAGCAAGTTGCAACAATGGATAAACTTCACGAAGTAGCGTTAAATTTGCATCAAGGTTAATTGAAAATACTTTGCGCCACTCTTCAATAGGTAGTTCTGCAACTTTTTTTCCACTAGGAAATATTCCAGCATTAAGTATCACCATGTCGATACCACCAAATTGTCGAACGCCAGTTTCTATTGCTGATTTAAGTTTGTTTTCGTCGGTAATATCACAAGTTAGACCAAGATAATTATTATTGTCTGATGTTACTTTAATAGACTCGTCTAAATCGATACCTATTACAGCACTTCCGCGTTTAAGAAAAGACTCAACGCAAGATTTTCCAATTCCAGATGCAGCGCCAGTGATTAATACAACTTCGCCTTGAAATTCAGGATTTTCACCACTTTTTTGTAGTTTTGCTTGCTCTAGGTCCCAATATTCCAGATCAAAAATATCATTAGCTGGCAAAGCCTTCCATCCCCCTAGTTTTTCAGCCTTTGTGATGCATTCAATCGTATGTTCGTATAAATCAGCAATAATGCCAATCTCACTCATATTTTTACCTACTGCGCAAAGGCCAAATTCTTGATCTAAAATTACACGTGGAGCAGAATCTAGTATAGTTTTTCTTTCTTTTGCTTTGGGCTCGTACGTATCAAAATATTGCTTATATTCTTGCGCATATAAATCAACATCACGACCAATCATTGGTATGCGTTTAGTTCGTATTACATGATCTGGTGTAACAGGCCCTCTTGTGGCAATTTCTTTTACGTTGTTACGATTAGAAAATTCTAATCCGTGCTGACTGTTTGTTATGTTAAAAAGTATAGGGTGGCCAATTGACTTTGATACGTTTCTTCTCAATTGGGCAACACTTAGGGAAATTTTGTTAGAGGTGATTTTATTGGTAGGTTTGGTTATTTTCCAAGCATTATTAGATTTCAGATAAGCTTCTGCCATATTAACCAAATTAATCATTCGATCATACGACTCTTTTGCACTATTTCCAAATGAAAAAATACCGTGGTTTAATAAGACCATGCCTTTTGTTTTTTCTGTGGCATATTGAGAAAACAACCTATCCACGTCTTTCGCCAAGTCAAAACCAGGCATGACATACGGCACAATAACCACTTTATCACCGTAAATCTCTTTAATTTTGTTTTCACCATTTTCAGTGTTTGATATAGTTACAACAGCATCGGCATGCGTGTGATCAACGTATTTAAATGGCAAAATTGCATGAAGTATTGTTTCAACTGAAGGCGCAGGGGCGGATGAATCAGTTAACTGGGTTTTAAGCTCATTAACCATTTGCGGATCAGAGAGCTCATCAAGTTTAGCAAGTTTTAGCATATGTTCTATACGCACTGGAGAAAAACCCGCCTTTTCAATGGATACCAAATCCCATCCACTGCCTTTTACATAAAGTACATCTTCATCTTCATTTGCAATATTTTTCTCAGTAATTTTTACTGAAGTATTACCACCACCATGAAGCACTAAAGATGTGTCTTGACCTAATAGTCTAGATGTATAAACTCGTAGTGCCAATTCATCATTAAATTTACTGGCCTCTTTGTCAGACCACAAGTTTTTAGCCATACAGGAATTATTTAAAAAAAGTATATATTTTAATACAGGTTATATTGGTCTGATATCAAAAACTTCCCAGCTATCATTATCATAATCAACATCAAATCCAAGTAACATTTCACTGGCCTTGTTTTTCAAATCATCCGGCAGTT
>CAZYIW010000012.1:0-31701 GCA_964647705.1 uncultured Piscirickettsiaceae bacterium | reverse complement strand
CGTCTTTATTGAGTGAGGCTGAGGGCAACATGCCAATTGAACCGGTCAACATGGCCGCACAATCTGAGAGCACATCGCCAAATAAATTTGAAGTTACCATCACATCAAACTGCTTCGGTGCTCTGACTAATTGCATGGCGGCGTTATCCACATACATGTGTGAGAGCTCTACGTCTGGATAATCTTTAGCCACTTCTTCCATTACGTCGCGCCATAATTCACACACTTCTAAAACGTTAGCTTTATCAACCGAACAAACACGCTTGTTGCGTTTTTGGGCAATTTGGAATGCGCTGTGGCCGATACGTTCAATTTCAGACTCATAGTAAGTGGCGGTATTAAAACCGTATTTTTGACCATCACGCTGTTCCACGCCACGTGGCTCTCCAAAATAGATGCCAGCTACCAGCTCACGCACAATCATCAAATCTAAGCCGGATACCACTTCTTCTTTTAAAGTTGAAGCGCTGGCTAATTGCGGATACAGGATAGCCGGGCGCAAATTGGAAAACAAGTCCATCTCTGCACGCAAACCCAATAAACCACGTTCTGGACGTAAGTCTCTTTCTAGGGCTTCCCATTCATAACCACCCACAGCACCGAGTAGAATCGAATCACACTCGTGAGCTGCATCAAGCGTTGCTTGAGGTAGAGGCGAGCCAGTCTCGTCAAAGGCCGTGCCACCAACCAAGCCGTTGACCATCTCCATACCTAAATTTTCATGATCGTTTAGATAATCAATAACCTTAACGGCTTGGGCCACAATTTCTTGACCAATACCGTCGCCTGGAAGAATTAAAACTTTTGACATATTCTGATACGTTTTAAAAATGAACTTTGTATTTTACTTGAGGCACCTGATAAGACTGAATAGAAATATTTTTTCGTTGTTAAGTCTGATCTTAAGTGCATAAAAGCCTGACTTGGCTTTTGAACTTAAACTAGACCTCAACCATTTCAAACTGATCTTTGGTTGCACCACAATCTGGACAAACCCAATCTTCAGGCACATCTTCCCAGCGGGTCATCGGTTCGATACCTTCGTTGGGGGCACCAAGATATTCATCATAGACCCAATCGCAAACAATGCATCTGTATTTTTTGTATTTCATGACTGTTCCAATAATAAAATTTGTTGAAATTATACAATTTATATTCTAATTAATTCACACTTAGGACAGGGGCTAACCTAATTAATAAAAACTGCGTAAAATGTCACCATGCTTAAGATTTACAACACAATGTCGCGCCAGAAAGAGGATTTTCATCCAATTAATCCTGACAGTGTTGGTATTTATGTTTGTGGCATGACAGTCTATGACTATTGCCATATGGGTCATGCCCGCGTTTTGGTTATGTTTGACGTAATTACGCGTCATTTAAGACGAAATTTTAAGCAGGTAAAGTATGTGCGCAATATTACCGATATTGATGACAAAATTATCCAGCGCGCTATTGAAAACAAAGAAGATATTTATGCTCTGACCAATCGTTTTATTGACGCCATGCATGAAGACGAGCAAGCGTTGGGTGTTCTAGCGCCTGATGTTGAACCCAGAGCCACTGACTCAATTGATCAGATGTTTTATATGATTGAGTCATTAGTTGAAAAAGGTATTGCTTACCAAGCAAAAAATGGGGATGTCTATTATTCGGTTCGAGACTTTGAGCCTTATGGCAAGCTCAGTGGTAAAAATCTAGACGAGCTTGAGGCCGGCGCACGCGTTGATGTTGAAAGCGAAAAGAAAGATCCACTCGATTTTGTGCTTTGGAAGATGGCCAAGCCCTCTGAGCCCAGCTGGTCTTCACCTTGGGGAGAAGGCCGACCAGGCTGGCATATTGAATGCTCGGCCATGTCGTGCCATCATTTGGGTAATCATTTTGATATTCATGGTGGTGGTATGGACCTAACCTTCCCGCATCACGAAAATGAGATTGCCCAATCTGAAGGTGCAAATAATTCTCCTTTTGTTAATACTTGGATGCATGTAGGCTTTGTCAATATTAATGATGAGAAGATGTCTAAATCCTTAAACAACTTTTTTACCATTCGTGGTGTGTTAGAAAATTATGATGGCGAATCGCTACGCTACTTTATTATGAGTTCACACTATCGTTCACCGCTTAATTTTTCTGATGATAATCTTGAAAACGCCAAGTCTTCGTTAACGCGTTTATATACCGCTATTCGAGATTTAGGCAGTTCTCAGGCTGCGATGGATGAAGTCTCACAACGTTTTGATTTTGAAAAACGTTTCAATCAAGCCTTAGATGATGATTTCAACACACCCATTGCACTGAGCATTTTGTTTGAACTGGCTAAGCTGGTCAATGCCGAAAGAGACAAAGACATCGAACAAGCCAAAGCTTTGGCCGAACTTTTGAAAAAACTCGGTGGCTATATAGGTATCCTGCAAAACGATGCGGAAACTTTTCTAAAACAAGGCGTGGTTTTGTCCGATGAAATCATTGACACTAAAATCAACCAACGTAACGAAGCCAGAGCCAACAAAGACTTTGCTCTCTCTGATCAGATTCGCGACGAGCTCAATGAGCAAGGTATTATTCTCGAAGACAGTGCCGATGGTACTACTTGGCGCCGAAAATAACACTGTGTCCTAATGAGCAAACTGATTGATTGGGAAAATATTGATACCATTCTTTTGGATATGGATGGCACTTTACTGGACCTTCATTTTGATTTGCATTTTTGGATGGAATACTTGCCACTGGCTTTTGCCAATAAACACAACCTCACTCACAAGAGTGCCAAAGAAAAAATTCACCCTATGCTAAGAGCTGAACAAGGCAAGTTGCATTGGTATTGTGTGGATTATTGGCAAAAAATTTTCGAATTAGATATTGTTAAGCTCAAAGAAGATGTGTCTCATCTGATTCAGATCCATCCTTTTGTATTGGAATTTTTGGTCGAGGCCAAACAGCATCATAAGAAAATCTATTTGGTTACTAATGCACATCGAAAAACCATTCATTTAAAAATGCGCATTACAAACTTAGAAGAGCATTTTGATCGAATTGTTTCATCACATGATTACAATGCTGCTAAAGAAGAACAAAAATTTTGGCAAAAAATGAGTCATGAGCTCGATTTGGACAAAACTAAAAGTGTGTTTTTTGACGACTCTTTATCGGTGCTTGAATCGGCTAAAAAATTTGGTATTGGTACAGTGGTTGCTATGAGTAAGCCCAGCTCGCAAATGGGCATAGAAGAAAAACAAGGTTTTATTAATATTGAGAATTTTGCCGCAATGATGCCGGTTAAACCGCATTAAAAAACCCGCCAAATTGGCGGGTTCTTAAAAAGCTAAAAGAAAGCTTTATTCACCACCGATCTGGCTCATTAAAGCAAAACTTTTTACAAATGGATTGGCCATTCTGGGATCTTTAATCATCGAGGCAAAATCACCTGTTTCAAATTTTAATTTGCCCATGGTTACTGCCATACCCATAGAGGCCATGCTCAACGGTTTGTCAATCCATTTTAACCAATTCTTCTTATCGGCACGCATGTCCCAATCTGGTGTTTCATCACTGTAGCTACCAGCACGAACACATTCTCCGTTCTCGACAATAAAAATACCCGTAGGTTGGCCATCCCCTTTAAAGCCACAAGCTATGGTTGAAGAAAAACCAATTTCTGCTAATTTACCACGAACATCGTCTGAACCGTTCCAAGCATCTTTTAGCTGGTTCATCCATTCATCCGAAAAAACTTCTGCCATATTTATCTCCTATTCAATGAAGTAAAAACTAACGATATTTTTCAATCGTTTTACCCATTCTCCTCAAGTTCGCTCGCTCATCGAACGATTGATATTATGCCAATTTAAATTTGAATAATCGAGTGTTTTTTTAAAATTGTTGTAACTTTTATAATCGAGCATAATATCAATGAAGCGTATAATTAATTTCTCTTATTTATTGGCTGTTTTTTACTTGTAAAAATGACAACAATTTGTATTCTTTCAGATTCGCATGGCAGTATCCATCAAGAGATCATTAAACTTGCCAATCAAAGTGATATCGTCATTCATGCTGGAGATGTGATTGATGAATCTACACTAGATTCATTACAGCCTAAGGAAAAATTAATTGCAGTGGCTGGCAATAACGATGGGCACATCAGTGCGCTAGATGATATTGAAAGACTGCATTTTCCCAGTGGCAGTATTGTCATTGAACATGGGCACCAACATGGCTGGTATCAACCCTCACACGCATCTTTAAGATCCACGCATGCAAATGCCAAAGTGGTGATTTACGGACACACGCACAAGCAAATCATTGATCAAGAAAACACGCCTTGGATTGTCAATCCAGGTGCATCAGGCAAAGTGCGCAATTATGGCGGTGCAAGATGCTTGTTAATGAAAGTGCATGAGACACAAGAATGGCAGATAAAGAGCTATATTTTCGACTGATCTTTTAAATTCGAACGAGCCAAGGATATTAGAAATGTATAATAAAGCGTTTTTGCTTTTTTATAAAAGCGATAGTATTACTTATCCAAATTAATTAGGGGAATAAAGATGAAAAACGCTTTTTATGCTCAATCAGGTGGCGTAACGGCTGTTATCAATGCATCGGCTTGTGGTGTGATTGAAACTGCACGAAAAAATTCAGATAAAATCGGCACGGTTTTTGCTGGTCAAAACGGCATCATTGGTGCATTGACAGAAAATTTAATTGACACTTCCAAAGAATCAGACGCTGATATTGCGGCATTAAAGCATACGCCATCAGGTGGCTTTGGCTCTTGTCGTTACAAGATGAAATCTTTAGAAGAAAACAAACGTGAGTACGAAAGATTAATCGAGGTATTCAAAGCACATGATATCAGTTATTTTTTCTATAATGGCGGCGGTGACTCTGCTGATACTTGCTTAAAGGTTTCTCAATTGTCTGAGAAGATGGGTTATCCAATTCAGGCCATTCACGTGCCAAAAACAGTGGATAACGACTTGCCAGTCACTGACAATTGTCCTGGTTTTGGCTCGGTGGCTAAATATATTGCTGTATCAACGATGGAAGCCAGTTTCGATGTGGCTTCAATGGCAGCAACTTCAACTAAGATTTTTGTACTTGAAGTGATGGGTCGTCATGCGGGCTGGATTGCTGCTGCTGGTGGCTTGGTTGATGATTCTATCCCTGTGGTAATTCTTTTCCCTGAGGTGGATTTTGACGAGGAGAAATTCCTAGCCAAGGTTGATGCCAATGTTAAAGAATTTGGTTATTGTACGATTGTGGTTTCTGAAGGCACTAAATGGCCTGATGGTCGTTTCCTTGCAGAACAAGGCACGCGCGATGACTTTGGTCATGCACAACTTGGTGGTGCAGCGCCTGTTGTTGCCAATTTAATTAAAGATGCATTGGGTTATAAATACCACTGGGCAGTGGCAGATTATCTTCAACGTGCTGCACGTCACTTATCATCAAATTCTGACGTTGAACAAGCTTATGCTTTAGGTGAAGCTGCAGTTGAAATGGCACTTGATGGCAAAAATTCTGTGATGCCTGCAGTGATTCGTACATCTAACAATCCATATGCTTGGGAGATTGGTTCAGGCCAGTTAAAAGACATTGCTAATGTTGAAAAGATGATGCCAATGGAATACATCTCTGAAGATGGCTTTGGTATTACCGAGGCGTGTCGCGAATACTTACAACCGCTAATTGAGGGAGAAAATTACCCACCATACAAGAACGGCTTGCCAGACTATGTGGTGATGAAAAAAGAAATGGTAGAGAAAAAACTACCGAATTTTGAAGTTTAATAAAAGGAAGAAAATACAATGAACGTTATTCTATTAGGCCCTCCGGGCGCAGGTAAAGGCACACAGGCAACCAATATTTGCCAAAAATACGACATTCCACAAATCTCAACAGGCGATATGCTTCGTGCGGCTGTAAAAGCAGGCACACCATTGGGCGTAGAAGCCAAAAAAGTAATGGACGCGGGTGGTTTGGTATCAGACGATATTATCATTGGTTTGGTCAAAGAACGCATTCAAGAAGACGATTGTCAAAATGGTTTTCTATTCGATGGTTTTCCACGTACGATCGCACAAGCAGAAGCGCTTAAAACTGATGGTATTCAAATTGACTATGTGGTTGAGATCCAAGTACCTGATGAAGATATTGTAGAAAGAATGTCAGGTCGTCGTGCACATTTGGCTTCAGGAAGAACCTACCATGTTGTGTTTAATCCGCCTAAAGTAGAAGGAAAGGATGATGTGACTGGTGAAGACCTAGTTCAACGTGAAGATGACAATGAACAAACTGTTCGTTCGCGTTTGTCAGTCTATCATGAACAAACACAACCTTTGGTTGACTACTATCAGTCATGGATGAATGAGGATACAAATGCCCCTCGCTATGGTGCAGCTAACGGCGTAGGCACTTTAGAAGATGTAAGGGATCGAGTTTACGCTCAGTTAGGCTAAAAATACCCTTTCACTGTTTATAAAGGCTTATGTTGTTTAACCACAGCATAAGCCTTTTTTTATCACCAAACTAAGGTTATCGATATGCAAAAAATTGGCCCAAGAGAGATTAATGTTCCTTTTCGTCCCATTCCTTTAGATGTACCTGAGGGCATGAAACCCAATGAGTTTTTTAATTCTCCAGAAAACCTTAGTGACCTGATTAATAACAATGGTCTATTAACCAATGATGAGGATCTTTTACTCTATCGAAAGGCACTCGGCCATTCAAATGAGTTTGATTGTTCAATTATCTATAACACATCAACAAGTATATTAAACCCTCTGGGTCGTCCTGTTAGACGCACCCAACTTCCCACCAATGTAAGAAATGTTTGGAATCGCATGAACCAAATTATTATTGGTTTTATGTTGGAACAATATCCTGATGCTGATAAATATCTGATATTGGCCGGCGAGGCTTCGCTTGATGCAACTTGGCCAATTACTTCTGCAGGCGTGCCCAGTATTCGTATGTTGCACAATCATTTTATTGTTTTTGACAAAGAAAAATTAGAATCGGCCGAACTCGCTGACACGAAAAATCCAAATCTAACGGATGGTGGTCAACATTCTTTATTTGCTGCTTATATGCAGGATGTATATATTGAATTTCTATCCTCATTAGATCTAGAAATTCTCAAACCAATTACTGGGTCGGCCTCAAGTTTGGGTTTAACTGGCTATCCACAAGGTTTGCCAAGTTGGGAGATTCAAGGTGGGGTTGACAGTTTAAAAAATATTGATTTTTGGAAAGAGTATGACCTTGTACTCAAAGGTTTTTTAGATTTTTATCGTACTTTCTTTAATCAAGTTTCAAGTCGTAACTCTGGGGTGCCTAGTAATGCTTATTTTGCCAAAGAGATTGAAAAAACACTGTTGTTTAATAACTGCTTTTTATCTGCTGCTAAAAAAGTCAGAGACAAATGTATTGAAGATGCAAAGTATGCTTCATCTATTCGTTGGCAACCAGCTTTTAAACAGCTTATCTATCGTAATGACGAGGGGAAACTTATTGTTACTATTTCCCAAAATTCAATTGGTAATGCGATTACTGAGCTCTTAGGTGTGGTGGTTAATCGAATTCCTGATGCTAAAGCTTATGAACAAGATGAGTCAGCATTAATTGAGAAATTAATCAAACTCAGATCAAGACTTATTGAAGCCGATTTGGGCTATGGAATTAAGACTCAGTATTGGGATTAAATCTATTTCATTATAAACCTCGATTTAAGCTAATTTTAAAACAAAATTAGCCAACCTAGAAAACCGTAACTAACTATAATCAAGCGCTAGGGAGAAAAAAATCTTTATAAAAAACAAGGAGGTAAAAATATAATGGATACAACTCTCGTCCTTGCCGTTGCGGCATCTATCGTTGCTATTTTATATGGCATCATTTCAATCACCTGGATTAACAATCAACACTCTGGATCTGACAAAATGAAAGAGATCTCTGATGCGGTTGCTGAAGGTGCAAAAGCTTATCTTAATAGGCAATACACCACCATTGGCATGGTTGGTGCGGTTTTATTTTTAGTTATTGGTTTTTCAGGCATTGGCTGGCCGGTAGCGATTGGCTTTTTAATTGGCGCCGTGTTATCTGGTGCTGCAGGTTTTATTGGTATGAATGTTTCAGTTAAATCCAATTCACGTACAGCTCAAGCTGCCAACAACGGTATGAATGCTGCTTTCCAAGTAGCGTTTCGTGGTGGTGCAGTTACTGGCATGTTGGTAGTGGGTTTGGCACTATTGGGCGTGGCAGGTTTTTATGCTGGCCTTATTTCTGCTGGTGTTGCACAAGAACAAGCCTTACATGCCTTAATTGGTTTGGCTTTTGGTGGTTCACTTATTTCTATCTTTGCTCGTCTTGGTGGCGGTATTTTTACCAAAGGAGCAGATGTTGGAGCTGACATTGTTGGTAAAGTTGAAGCCGGTATTCCCGAAGATGATCCACGAAATCCTGCGGTGATTGCGGATAACGTAGGTGATAACGTAGGTGACTGTGCGGGTATGGCAGCCGATCTTTTTGAAACCTATGCAGTTACAATTATCGCCACTATGATGTTGGCTGGTGTTTTGGCTTTAGGTAACCAGGCCATCCTTTATCCATTGGCATTGGGTGCTGTCTCTATTATTGCTTCAATCATCGGTACATTCTTTGTTAAGGTGTCTGAGGGTGGTTCAATTATGGGCGCTTTATATAAGGGGCTCATTGTCTCTGCTGTATTGGCCGCAATTGCCTTTTATTTTGTTACTGACAGTATGGGCATGGATCCGAATCTCTTCTACTCATCACTGATTGGTTTGATTCTAACAGCTGTGATGGTTGTGGTGACTGAATACTATACTTCCACAGAATACAAGCCAGTTCAACATATTGCTAAAGCTTCAGAAACTGGAGACGGTACTAATGTAATTGCAGGACTTGGCTTGTCAATGAAGTCAACGGCTTTACCTGTCATTGCTGTGTGTGCTTCTATTTGGACTGCATTTGAACTCGGTGGTTTATATTCAATCGCTATTGCAGCCACTGCTATGCTTTCAATGACTGGTGTGATTGTGGCGCTAGATGCTTATGGTCCAATTACTGATAATGCTGGTGGTATTGCCGAGATGGCTGAATTACCTGATGAAATTCGCAATATTACTGACCCGCTTGATGCAGTGGGCAACACCACAAAGGCTGTTACTAAAGGTTATGCAATTGGCTCTGCAGGCCTAGCAGCGTTAGTACTTTTTGCCGACTATACGAGTCAATTAGAAGTCTTGCCACAATTTAAAGACATTACTTTTATGCTCTCTGATCATAGAGTTATTATCGGTCTTTTCATTGGTGGTCTTGTGCCTTATTTATTTGGTGCACTGGCTATGGAGGCAGTCGGTCGTGCTGCTGGTGGTATTGTGACTGAGGTGCGTCGCCAGTTCAAAGAAATGCCAGGCATTATGGATTACACCCAAAAGCCTGACTATTCTAAAGCGGTTGATATGCTAACAAAATCAGCAATTAAGGAGATGGTTTTGCCTTCGATTCTACCTATCTTGGTGCCGGTTATTGTCGGTCTTTGGCTAGGTGCGGAAGCGTTGGGTGGTCTTTTGATTGGCTCTATTGCAACGGGTATTTTTGTGGCGATATCGATGACCACTGGTGGTGGTGCTTGGGATAATGCCAAAAAATACATTGAAGATGGTAATTTTGGTGGCAAAGGTTCTGATGCACATAAAGCAGCAGTTACTGGAGATACTGTGGGCGACCCCTATAAGGATACAGCGGGCCCTGCAATTAATCCACTGATTAAGATTATCAACATTGTGGCAATCTTAATTATTCCATTAATCTAGTAATCAAATGTGTATTAAAAAAAGGCGTGCTCTGCACGCCTTTTTTTGTTCTGAGGATTTAATTAATCGGCTCTTGGAACTTCGTGATCGTGCATGAATTTTTTTTGCAATCTTATGCCAATATAAGCGCCAATCATAAGTGCCAATAAATCAATAAACGAGCCAAGCGCCAAAGTAGAAGTGCCGGCAATGCCTTGGCCCAGTGTACATCCCATCCCTAGAATACCGCCAATACCAACCATCACGCCACCCAAAGCATAACGAAGCACCTCGCCAATAGAGTCAAACCAAACAATTTTGAAACGTCTTGTCAATACAGAGATTAACACCGAACCTGTACCAACACCTATAAAAGCAACTAAGCCGAAAGTTAAAATATACCACTCAGGGTTAGAAGCAATATAGAGCATATCTCCCATAGGGCGAATAAATGTATATGACTGTGTTCCCATGCCGTTTTGTGGCATCTCAGAAAAATCTGAAGCTTCATTAGCCAACTCACCTAATGGGCCTCCTGATATAAAATACGCGCCGACAATTAATGCGCCAATTAAGAAACCACCAATCCAATTATCACGTCTGGCCTTAAAATCCCTACTTTTAAAAACCAATGTCATAATAAACAATGGTAACAACAGCCCAATCACAATACGCATGGTGCCAACTTGTATACCTGTCCAACTAGCAATGATTGTGCCCAAGTCTTGGTACTCAAGACCTAAATCTTCAAGGTTGGGGGAAATAGGCATCACCCAAGATAGAAAATAATCATTAAAAAAGCCTTCAACATAGAGCATCAAAACAGCTGCAGACCCCATACCCAATATGGCAACAATGGTTTTGAGATTTCCGCCACCCAAATTAAGAATATTTTTCATGCCACAACCTCGACAAAGTGTCATGCCCACACCAAAAAGCAAGCCGCCCATTAAATAGGCTGGCCAGTTAAATTGACTCATACGATAAGGTGGTCTGGTTTCATCAGCAGAAAATACCTCAAGTGCTTCAAAAATAGTGACGCCGACAATAGCGATTGAAATGGCAAAAAAGTACATGGAAAGTCGCCCAGTATTGCCACTGTGGACCACATCAGCGATACCACCCAAAGGACAAAAATCGGTTTTTCGTGCCACTGCCCCAAAAACAATAGACACCAAGAAAATAGTTAAAAAAAGCGTTTCAATCTCGCCCATTTCAACTAATAACGGTAAAGTCATAGTTCTCCCCTCAAGTAATTTGAGAAGAAATTATATCAATATTTGTGTCTAGATTGAAAGGATGAAGGCTTAATCAGTCTTCTTTATTAATCTCAACCTTTAAACCTTTGGTGTTTTTAGAAAGCACAAAGTCTGCTTGTGCTTTTAAAAGATGATCGACACATTCGTTTAAATCATTGTATTCATCAATACCTGTGTCAAAACGTTTGTCCAATCCAAAATAGAAGAAACTCTTATATTTAAATGAGTCTAATTTCAAAACAACAAAAGTGGAATTTTTATCCTCCCAAACCAGTGCAGGGTGTGGAATTGCACTGTCACTATCTTTTGGTTGGATTTCGATATCAGCCAAATGTATTTCGATTGGTTGGTCTCTCCAGCGGTTATCAACCAATTTCTTGGCAATATTAATCTCAGATTGAGTAAAGTCAGCAATTTTATTCATCATTAAAATCAGTGTAGAAGTTTATCAATATCGGGCTCTGCATCAAGTGGGCCACCGGCTTCGATTTCATCATCTGTTGCATCGCGAATCGACAACACCTTTAGTTCAAAAATAACCTCACGGCCACACAAAGGGTTGTTGCCGTCAATGGTAAGTGAATTCTCATCCACACGAGTCACTATAAATTCTTTAGGTTCTCCTTTTTCATTTTCCATGGTAATGGTCAAACCCACTTCACGATATTCTTCAGGCACATTATCAATATGATCAGTAAATACCAAAGATTCATCTCTTGGGCCATAAAGTTCGTTGCAATCTATTGGCACTTCA
This sequence comes from uncultured Piscirickettsiaceae bacterium, assembly GCA_964647705.1. Classification (GTDB taxonomy): domain Bacteria; phylum Pseudomonadota; class Gammaproteobacteria; order PS1; family Pseudothioglobaceae; genus CAZYIW01. The sequence goes on along the minus strand of CAZYIW010000012.1, from coordinate 19,864 downwards.
ATTTTATCTCCGACTTCACAGCCGGTTAAGTCGTTAGTAACTTGCTTAGACAAGATATCGTTGGCGCCGTGAACATAACCAATAGGGTATTCGACTTGCACCAAAACCTCTTTTGATTTTTTGTCAGTTACCTTATAAGTTAACTCAACTAATTTGCCATCTTCGATTAGTTCTGTCATATAATCCTTAAAAAATGGTTGCGCCAAAAATCTTATATTCGTCTTGTTGGTTACCTAAAACCAGTCGGCCTAACCACTCACCGTCTCGTTTTTTATGTCTCTGACGAAACAAAACAGTAACATGCTCCCCACGACGAATGGTGCCTAAAAAATCAAAATCAGGAGACAAGCCTTTGGTCAGTTCACTACGGGCAAATTGCTTTCCCATTTCAATTTCATTGGCGCCACGTAGCATGTCATCAGAAAAGTTTTTGGTGAACATGCCATAGTTTTGATTATTAGAATATTTGACTAAATCTGCCCACATTGGTTCTGCAATTGCTAAGATTTCGTCATCTGACATTTCTACAATATTCATTCCATGCTCCTGTTAATTAATTCGGTTTTTTATCTATAAATTCTACCAATATATGAAACTCTATAGATAAAAAAAGACCAACACAAGTTGGTCTTTTAAAATAAAACCTCAGAGGCTCAGAGAGCCTCTGGTAGAGATTTTACAGCCTTACTTTTTCTTCTTAAGATCAGCCAAGGCTTTATCTTCAATATCACCAACTAAGTGATACAAAGGTGCTTTCTCCATTGTGTATTCGCCAGTTTTAGGATCACGACGAGACACTGTCAATACGTGCCAATCCTTATCGTTTACCTTCAAAGCGTCACCACGGTAGTAGTAACCAGGCCAGCGAGTTTCTTTACGGAACAATGTGTGTTGCATAACACATTCTGATGTACGATGACGATGCTTCAATTCCCAAGCACGCATCAACTGGTGAATGTCTTCAGCACCAACTTTCTCTAAGTCTTCTTCCATAATGGCAAGTTTTTGTAGACCCATGTTCAATAACTTATCATTAGTCATGTAGTTTACAGTTACACCACCTGCATATTCGTCCATGATCTTCTGCAAACGCTGTAGACCAGGCATTGGAAGCATGTAACTTGGAGAAACTGTACCAGCAACAATTTCATTGCGGCCCACTTTATAAGTTTCTAAAGGCTTAAAGATTTCAGCTTTACGATCAGCAATCTGTTTATCAGAGATCACAATACCTTCTCCCTTGCCATCGTCAATATATTGACAAGCTGACTTACCTGAGATACGGCCTTCTGTAAATGAACCCGAAGAAAATGCGTGTGGTGTACCACCCACAGCGTCACCTGCACCAAACAAACCTTCTACAGTCATCATACGGTTATAGCCCCATTGATATTCTGGAGGAGATACATCTGAAGGTCCTGAACACCATGCACCACAACCTGTGGCGTGTGAACCCATTACATATGGTTCAGAAGTTGTTAATTCAGGGTTAACATATTTAGGATCAATGTCTGTTGCAGCCCATAGAACCGCTTGACCTACAGTCATACCTAGGAAGTTTTCCCAACCTACTTCTTCTAAGTGTGGGTCTTGGAAGGCTTCCATAGTTACCATGTGAATTGGACCACGGCCTGCATTAACCTCACTGATTAGAGCATGGTTACGCAAACATGTTGGAATTGGTCTGTGTGTCGCATGAGAGGCTTCTGGATCTAGGTATTCTTTACCTACCATCTTTTGTAGTTCAGGGAACCACTTAGACTCATACTCTTCACCATAAGCGTTTTGAGTGTATGTCTTAAGGTGTAAGAAATAAGCACCTACTGGACCATAACCGTCTTTGAAACGTGCAAGTACGATACGATTTTCCATTTGAGTCATCTTAGCGCCAGCTTCAATCATCAATGCATAAGCTGAACCAGAAGACCATGGTGCATACCATACACGACCCGCGCCTTCACCCACTGAACGTGGTTTAAAGATGTTTGAAGCACCACCAGCACCTACAACAACTGTTTTAGACTTAAATACGTGACAGTTACCTGTTCTTACGTTAAAACCAATTGCACCACCAACACGGTTACGGCCAGATTCATCCATTAATAGATGAGTCACCATAATACGGTTGTATGTCTTATCGGCATTCTTAGTTGCGGCTTCAGCAACAATAGGCTTATAAGATTCACCGTGTATCATGATCTGCCAACGACCTTCACGTTGGTAAGCACCTGTATTAGGGTTTCTCATTAGAGGCAAACCCCATTCTTCAAATTTGTGAACCGCTGAGTCTACGTGACGAGCCATATCAAATAGCAAGTCTTCGCGCACCATACCCATTAAGTCAATACGTGCATAACGAACGTGATCTTCAGGGTTGTTTTCACCAAAACGTGTACCCATGTAACAGTTAATCGCATAAAGACCTTGAGCTACCGCACCTGAACGGTTGATGTTTGCCTTTTCAGCGATTACGATTTTCTTATCTTGACCCCAATATCTGGCTTCATAAGCTGCACCAGTACCACCTAGACCAGCACCAGCGACTAGGATATCAATGTCATTTTCATAAATTGTTTTGTAACCCATTAGTAGTACACTCCTTCTTTCATTTCTAAACCGTTAGACTCTAAGGTGTGAATATCACCATCGTCCATACGGATATATTTAGGCTCGAACGACAATAGTTGAGAATCACGCTGTTCTTGAGTCGGCGCTGGTTCATTTCTAAAGTCTGGAATGTTCTTACCCCATGGTTGTGTTGTAATTGGCGATAGGAAGTTCTTAACACGTCCATCACGGAAGGTTACTCTCCATGCAATGGTACCTTTTTCTTCATCACGAATTACACGAACGCTGTGTCCAAGTGGAGCAAAGTCTGCATAACCACGAACGTCAATTGCGTTATGTGGGCAAGCCTTTACACATGAATAGCATTCCCAGCACATGTTAGGTTCAATGTTATAAGCACGACGATATTTCTTATCGATATGCATAATGTCTGATGGGCAGATATCTACACAATGTCCACAACCATCACAACGAGTCATATATACAAAAGTTGGCATATTATTTCCTCTCTTCTTAAGTTAATTAGTAATTAGATTAGTAGTGATTAGGCGGTTCACGCTTAATACCTAGACCAAAGTCCATTGGAGCGTCTTTTAATAACTCCATAGAGTGTCTGTTTTGTTGCCACTCATCATCTCTAGTTTCGTGTGGCAAATTCTCATTTGAGCCATCAGCCTTAATAATGCGCTTGTTATAAGCAGCCATTGGCTTAAAGAACATGTGAGAAAACTTAGACCAATAAACACCACCAAATAATGAGGCGGTAGATAGGATCAGTAAAGAAAACCAAACACCTTCACCACCACCAGTCATAGACCAGCCCAGTGCAGTTGTTGATGTTGCCATTAGTGATAAGCTAAACATATCGCGTCTAATTTCAATATTTGTCCATGTGTTGCCTTCTGCAGCAACGTCTACTTTAAATACAAACCAGAACCACCATGAACCAATAAACAACATGATCGCACCGATATGCCAAATTTGATTCCATATTGCGCTCGTTGCGTCTGCGCCAAAAATCATCACTGCAGTTGCAGCATTGAAAAGAATAAAGCCATACATTGTTAATAAATGAACCAAACGACGTACTGGGTTTTTAAACTCACCCGATGTCGCTACGTCAGTCACGATAGTCTGCACTGCAATACCCATTTTGTCACCAGCAGTTAGCTCTTTAAAACGACCTTCGTTTGTGCCAATTGAACAGTTATTGTTGCCATCAGCTAAGCCTTTTTCAACCGAAGCTTCTGCCTTCTCTGCATTCTGAAAGAAGTAAGTTGCACTTTTCTTGTGAATCATATCTGCTACTGTCATGACAGCAACCAAAATGATCATAACCCATACATACGTCTGCATTGAGCCGTATCCAATAGATTCTACCAATGTTTGAATTGGCGTACTCGTGATATCGATCATGGTTTTATTCCTCCTTAGGTTTAATCAATCACATTTAAATTAGAGTTTTTCTTCACTCTTTAAATTTGAACAGATAATTATATACTAATATAAATTACCTGATATCAAATTCTATACTTTACTTTCCTGAGTGACCACTCAATTTAATCTCTACTTTGTCTTCATCTTTGATGCTTGCATAATAAGCTTGCAATACTTTAGCCACTTCCGGACGTGAGAAGGTCTCTGGCAAATCTTCGCCATCAGAGAGCATCTTACGAACCTTTGTACCTGATAAAAGAACACGGTCTTCTGCAGTATGTGGACATGTTTTCATAGAAGCCATACCGCCACACTTATGACACCAAAATGTCCAGTCAATTTTTAATGGTTGAGTTATCAACGAGCCTTCTGGTAGTTCATCGAAAATATTGTGTGCATCAAATGGGCCATAGTAGTCATCCACGCCAGCGTGGTCACGGCCAACAATAAGATGCGAACAGCCATAATTTTGTCTGAATAATGCGTGCAGTAGCGCCTCACGAGGGCCTGCGTAACGCATATCAAGCGGGTAACCTGATTGTAATACTGTGTTGTCTACAAAATAGTTTTCAATTAATGTTGCAATTGCTTCAGAACGAACTTCTGCTGGAATATCGCCTGGTTTTAAACCACCTAAAACCGAGTGAATCATCACACCATCACAAATTTCCACCGCAACCTTAGCAAGGTATTCGTGAGAACGATGCATTGGATTACGAGTTTGAAAAGCAGCAATAGTTGACCAGCCTTTATCTTCAAAGTAAGCTCTTGTTTCAGCAGGAGACATATAAAGATCGCCATACTTTGCAGGAAAGCCGCCATCAGATAAAACTTTGATTGGCCCTGCAAGATTGTATTTGCCCTGCTCCATCACCATGACAACACCAGGGTGTGCCATTTCCGTTGTTTTATAAACTGTTTCGCATTCGTGAGCTTTATCAATGGTGTATTTTTCACTCACCGTCATGGTGGCCATAATATCACCAGTCTTAGAACTCACCAAGGCAATTTCATCACCTTCAGATACTTGTTCATCATCGGTAGAAAGTGTTACTGGAATTGGCCAGAATACGCCATTTTCCAGCACCATATTGTCACACACACCTTGCCAATCGGCTTTGTTCATAAAGCCCTCAAGTGGTGTAAAACCACCAATACCTAACATGACAATATCACCTTCTTCACGAGAAGAGATAGTAATTTGTGGTAACGCTTTTGCTCTTTCCAATTCGGCTTTTAATGCATCGCCTTCTAGAGCAAGAGGCTTTAATGTGTCGCTGCCATGTGGTGGGACCAATTTTGACATATCCTATCCTATATTATTTTAAAACTTGAAGATTATACCAAGCGGCATTTTTTGGGGTATTCATTTATGGTGATACTTTAAACTATCCCCATAGGGATACTCAGCACCGAAGACTTATAATTTGATTTTGAATCGTACGCGCTCTGCACCGTCTTTGGATTTTTCGGCAATGACTTTATCGTTCTTAATATCGTAATCCAGCGTACCCCCACTGAATGAATCATATCCTTGAACCAGATGTGCTTTACCCCTTAGATGGACAAACTCTTTTTTTATCAGATAAGTAATTTTATTTGCCGTTGCTTCAATAAAACGCGGCTGATTGGGTTGTGATTGTTTATAGTAGGCTGGCTTGTCACCTTTGCCCTTGGCAACCACCTTAGTCACTTCTTTTTGATTACTAAAAATATCTACATTGTCGGCGTTCAATCTCAAAGAACCTTGTTTTACTTTGGCATCACCCGTATAGGTACTTTTGCCTTTTTTCTCATCAATGACAACGGTATAAGCATCAATCTCAATGGGCTGGTCTGCATCCTCAGGTAATGCCAAAACAGATTGGGCAAGGAAAAAAAACAAAACAAGGCTTGGTTTATTCATAATGCGCTTTTACCCCGCCGGTGAGTCTGATTTTTTGTTTGATGGTATCGTAATGCATGCCTTTGGCACGAATATCGGCTACTTTTGACTGATAATGAATACGTTCTTTTGTGGTATAAACTTCACCGCCATCCGACTGATCAACCAATAAATCTTGGGTATTGATCTTGCTACCCGTGTTTTGCAATATCTTGACTTTGCCTAGTAGCTGCATCAGCTCCTTATTCATATCTAGATCAATGCCTTTGGCATAAACCTTATTGTCTTTTCCTAAATAAGTCGTATCGTCTTTCGAATAATAATGTTTTTGCCCATCAGATTGATCAACAAATAAATCTTTTGTCAATATTTTTGCCCCCGTATTTTGATTAATTTGGGTTTTGCCCGTAAGCTGCATTTTATCTTCCTTGGTTTGCATGTACATTCCTTGTGCATCGATTTCACCCTTCTCTGCTAGGTAAGTTACAGGCTTATTACTAATCAAATCATCCGTTTTGGTACCAACGAGTAACTCTTCGGTATACATTTTATGCGTGGCACCATTTTTAGCGTGCAAATCAACACTGCCTCTAAATTGAATCTCACCACTCTCCAGATAATGTGCGCGCTGAGAACTGAGGACATAATCTGGCTGTCCTATGTCATTGTAGGTGGTTACTTGCGGTTCGAGTAACAAGGCTGGCTCATGTTTAAAGTTAAAATAATTTTTAGCTTCAACCAAATGTGAAAGCTGGTTATTTTCATCAAACTCTTGTAGAGAAAAATGATCAATTTTTTCCAAATACGAAACCTCTTTTGAAACCACCTGATTGTCGGTTAATTGCACCGGTTGATCACGACTGATTACTTCAAATGAATAGCTCAATAATTGGAACAAGAGCCATATACTGGTAATAATCACTATAATAAAAATCATGATTAACAAGTTATGTCTGAGCTGAAAACTAATCATATGAATCTAGATTCTCATTATCGTTCAATCCAAGGTATTTACGCCATCACTCCCAATCAAGCACTTAATTTGAACTTGCTTGAGCGTGCATTTAACCAATACCAAATTCAGATACTCCAATATCGCCATAAAATTACAGATGCATCATTAAAGCTGTCTGAAGCAGAACAAATTAAGCAACTTTGTAGAAAACATCATACTTTATTTATCATCAACGATGACGTAGAACTGGCTCAAAAAATTGGCGCAGATGGTGTACATTTGGGCAAGAATGATTATAGTGTTGAAACAGCCAGAGAAAGATTAGGCGCAACGGCAATTATCGGTGCGTCGTGTTATAACGATATCCAACTGGCTAAAACCAAACAAGCGCAAGGAGCGAGTTATGTTGCCTTTGGTGCGCTTTTTCCTTCTAAAACCAAGCCCAATGCACCTCATTGCCCACTCAATATTGTTGCACAAGCCAAAACAACGCTCGAAATCCCTATTGTGGGGATTGGTGGTATCAATTTTGAAAATTCCCAAAAAGCTTTTGATGCAGGGTGTGATGCAGTGGCGATGGTTGAGGCAATATTTAATCAGTAAATGAGTTTATTTTTTAATCGAGAGTTCAATCAGTTGACTAATTGCCGGGTAATATAGAGCGCATTGAATTTTATGATTATAGGCTTTTGATAAAGCTAAATAATAGCCACTAAGCTGTTCATAATGCTCTATTTTTTGTCGACTGATAAACTCCGTGAGTATTTCATCTTTTGCTGGCGCTGCGGTTTTGAAATCAATCACCCACAAAGTGTCTTTGTCAATAAACAATCGATCGATCACAATGGAACCATTATCGGTTATAAATTCAGCCTCGGTTTGAGTTGAATTTCTTTGTTTAAAGAGCCAGTCAAAATTTTGATCGCGCTTGGTATTGTTCAACAATTGTATTACCCGTTTTTGTAGCTCACCAACATCAGATGTGGCCACTCCAAACTCAAGCAGTCGGGTTTTGACACTTTCTGCTGAAGGATTCAACAACTCTTTTTCATAATAACGATGAACCAAGGTACCCAGAAGGCGGCTGTATTGTCCCTCAGAGCCAGTTTCTAAATTTAGGTTTTGAGTCTTAAATTTATTCGCCTTTATTGGTTTTGTAATCACTTTTTTGTGACGCTTTAAAAAAGTCTTTTCAGTCACATTCTGTATTGATTCTTTGGTGTCTAGTGTCTCGAAATCGCCCTGATAAAACGGCATTAGAAAATTTAAAAATGACTTAGTTGATGGTGCTTTACCTTGACCTAGAGAACCTAATAAATGTAGTTTGTTCTTAGCACGTGTCATGGCAACATACAACAAACGCATACTCTCATAATAATTTTGTGATGAATTAATTGACTGTAAGTATTGGTAAGTTTGACTTTGATTTTGACTATTAGCACCTTTTATGGGTGATAGGAGTAGTGAATCGTTGGCAAATTCTTTGATTTGTATGATAGGCGAATCATCGTTTCTTGGTTGTCTGCCCAGCCCAGGTATGATAACAGTATCAAACTCTAAGCCCTTGGCCTGGTGAATTGTCATGATTTTCACATTAGCCTGTTCACTAGGGGCATACAAATCTTTTAGCATCAGTTCAATAGTGTCGATTTTTAATTCGCGTTCGCTTTCACATCGACTCACAATGTGTAAGAATTGATCTTTAATATTGCGCTCTTGCATGCTTAATGTTTTTGTATCAAGTAGCTGTTCAATCGTGTGTGAAAGAATTTGTGCAAAATCAAAACGCGCCCTATTTTCCATTGCTTGAGACATAATGTTGCCGAGCCTTTGTATTCTTTGCTGAGCATCTTTAGTGAGTGTCTGTAGTCGTTTTGGATTGTTTATTTTTTCAAAGATATTTTGTGAATCATCTTGTGACAAGGTATATAAATCAGATAAAAGCAAACCACACCATGGCGCCCTAAGTACGCTAAGCCATGCCAATTTGTCACCACTATGGATCAATGCTTTAGTTAAAGACAACAAGTCTCTGGTGAATAAATGATTTCTAAGTGGTGTGGTATTAACCGACTCAAATGCAATATTGCTGGTTTTTAACAATGGCAAAATCAAACTTAAGTGGTTTCGATTTCTGACCAAAATAGCGAGCTCTTCTTTTGGATTTTGCAACAAGCTTTGTTTAACAATACTCAGAACCTGTTCAGCTTCAGATTGGTAATCCTTGCCTAAAAATGGATAAAAACTAACAGCCTGATTATCTGTATTTTGTGAATGGGCAGTTGAGTGTGAATAACTAATTGCACCACAATAGATATCTTCAAGACTGGGGAATATCTCGCTAAAAAACACATTGTTTTTTTCGACTATACTTTGGGATGAGCGAAAATTTTCACTGAGCCGAATAGCCTTCGGATGAACATTGGCAATGCCAAAATCTCTCACTTGGATAAACAACCCCACTTGAGACTCTCGGAATCGATAAATAGATTGCATGGGGTCACCGACAAAAAACAATGTTTTGCCGTCGCCATCTTGCCAATGACTCACCAACTTATGAATAAGATTAAATTGACTGCTGGATGTGTCTTGAAATTCGTCAATTAAAATATGCTCAACCTTATGATCTAAAAAAAGAACAATATCACTGATTGATGCGCGTGTATCCAATGCTTGATCTGCATCCAAGGCCACTTGAATAAAATCTTGCGCTTGTTTTTCTTGAAATAAGATTTGTAATTCTGCCACTGCCAACCTTAACACCTGGGCAATGTCATTGAGCACCTGCATTTGTTTGGCTGAAACTTCTATGTCTGGCAATTTAGAAGCGTCAATAAATAATTCTTCTAGGCGTTTATCTTTGGACAAAGAATCAAGGTAACCAATAAAAATCTCTTTTTGTTTTTTCACTTCTGGTGGAAAACCATCACGCTTGTTAACAGTTTTTCTCCAAGACCCTGCGCCTGCCTCGGTCAATAACACTTTGCCAAGAGCTTGCCACTGATAAAGAGCTTTAGCACTGGCATCAGGCAGCGATTGTAAATTTGAAAACTCTTCCTTGGTATTGGCTGATAAAGCAAGAAAAAAACCATCGTCTAAATAAGGTTTGGCTGCCTTGAGTAATTTTTGTAAATGTGACTGGACAATCTGTTTGGCGCTTTGTTGAAGAATTTTTGGGTCTAGCGTCTTATCAATATACAAACGATTCAACCATTGGTCGCGCTTTGATAACATGTGGGCAACCAATTGATAAAACCTTGATGTATTGTTATCAAAATAGGCCAATAGCCTTGATACCAAATCCTGATGTTCAGAATCATGAATCAATAGTAGCGTTTGTTGGGCTGCAACTTGATAAGCACGCTCGCGTTCCCAATCTTGTGCCATGATTCTAAGAGGTATTAATTGTTGCCTATTTGGATAACGATTAACAATCATGCTTGATAGACTGTCAATCGTTGATATTTTTAAACGCTCTGGTGTATTAAGTAAATCCCAACCCCTTTTTTTAGCGTGTTCTAGTACGGCTTTAGCGTAAGTAAAAGTTAATTTTTTATGGGGTTTGTCTGGCGCTTTTCCTTGCGCCATGCGCAATGATTGGATGACACGTTTTTTTAACTCATCTACCGCCTTATTGGTAAATGTCATCACAATGACATTTTCTGGCTCAGAACAATTGCTAAGTAGTTTAAGGTAGCGTTGTGTTAATAACTCAGTCTTTCCTGACCCGGCGGGAGCTTGAACAATATAAGATTGTGTAATATTTAAAGCTTGATCTCTTTGTTGCTGATCACTGATCACATTGTTTCAGGCGCGCTGACACCCAGTAGTTTTAATCCGTTGGCCAGTATCTGTTTAACGGCCTTAATCAGATATAGTCTTGTAGTTCTAAGAGTTTCGTCTTCAACCAAAAACTCATGCGCATTATAGTAACTATGAAAATCACCAGACAATTCGCGCAGATAATAAGCCAATACGTGTGGTTCATAATTAATGGCTGCTGATTGCACGACGTCTTTATATCGGTTGAGCTGTTTAATCAATGCCTGCTCCTCATCTTTGTCCAAAAGTGCTAGGTTGATTGTTGCTTTAGAGCTGCTTCCTTGTTTTAAAACTGAGCAGATTCTGGCGTGTGCATATTGAATATAGTAGACTGGGTTTTCATTGGTTTTAGATTTGGCTAAATCCAAATCAAAATCCATATGCTGTTCTGACTTTCTCAATACATAGAAAAAACGTGCCGCATCATTGCCAACCTCTTCTCTTAACTCTTTTAAAGTCACAAACGAGCCACTGCGAGTTGACATCGCCACCTTTTTGCCGTCTCGATATAGATTGGCGAACTGCACCAAAAGAATTTCTAGTTGATCTGGATTGTAGCCCAGTGCCGATATTGAAGCCTTTACTCTGGCAATATAACCATGATGATCCGCACCCCAAATGTTGATAATTTTGTCGTAGCCACGCTGATATTTTTCTAGATGGTATGCTATGTCTGAGGCAAAGTAAGTGTGCAAACCATTGTCTCTTACCACCACACGATCTTTTTCATCCCCAAACTCGCTGGTCTTGAACCAAAGAGCACCTTTATTTTTATATATGTGCCCTGAATCTTGCAATTTTTTAACAGTTGATTCAGATAAACCACTGTCTAACAAAGACTGCTCAGAAAACCACCTGTCGTAGTCCACACCAAATTCAGTTAAATCGGTCTTGATAATAGATAAGATAGACTCGATAGCAATATTAAATATTTTTTGATAATCATCGGCCAACGCTTCTTTGCAATTCGCAATTAAATCATCAATGTGTTTTTCTTTATCGCCACCGTCTTTTTCATCTGCATAGACACCGTCATATATATCTAACTTTTCTACACCGGTGATTTTCTTAGCAATGTCAAAGATATAATCACCTTGATAACCATTATCAGGAAATTGATCTGCGCCAACATATCGAAGATAAACGGAAGTCGCCAAAATGTCCATTTGACGGCCCGCATCGTTGACATAATATTCATTTTCAACTTCAAAGCCAACAGCGCGTAGTAGATTTGACACGGTTGCACCATAAGCAGCACCGCGGCCATGGCCAACATGTAGTGGCCCTGTTGGGTTGGCAGAAACGAATTCAAGCAAAACTCTTTGTCCTTGACCATGGCTAGATTCACCGTATCTTTGGCCTTGTTCTAAAATCTGTTCAACGACTTGATTATTGGCAACGTTAGATAAGAAAAAATTAATAAATCCTGGGCCCGCAACCTCTAACTTTTCTATCAAGTTGTCCTCAGGAATAGCGTTGATTATTTTCAAAGCCAATTCACGAGGATTGCAACCAGCTTGTTTGGCTAAAACCATTGCCACATTTGAAGCAAAGTCACCCTGAGACTTATCCTTAGAATGGTCAATACGAATTTTTGCAGGTGCAGAAGTTAGTATGTCGTTTTTAACTAACGACTCTAAACTTAGTTTTAGTAAAGCTTGTAATTTCTCTTTCATACTGTTTTAATGCGCTTGCTGCCAGTTATCTCCAACACCTGTATCAACTTTAAGTGGAATATCTAAACGATAAGCACCCGACATTAGTGCACCGACTTTTTGGGCCAATTTTTCTACCTTATCTTCACTCACCTCAAACACCAATTCATCGTGCACTTGCATAATCATTTTAATGTCTTTGTTATTATTCCCTATCCAGTGATCAATATCTAGCATGGCCTGTTTAATAATGTCAGCGCTGGAACCTTGCATCGGGGCATTGATTGCTGTGCGAAGTGCGTGTTGTTGTAGCATCTTATTCTTGGCATTGATTTGAGGCAAATACAAACGCCTACCGATAATGGTTTCAACATAACCTTGAGATTTGGCCAATAATTTGGTTTGTTCCATATATTCAGCCACGCCTGGATAGTTAGAAAAATAAGCATCAATATAGCTCTTTGCCTGTGTTCTAGAGACGCCAATTTGTTTTGCCAAACCGAAAGCACTCATGCCATAAATCAAGCCAAAGTTAATGGCTTTGGCATTGCGCCTTTGCTCTTTTGTCACATCTTCCAACGCTATGTCAAACATCATTGCTGCGGTTTTACAGTGTACGTCCATATCTTGATTAAACGCCTCGAGTAGGTGGGCATCCCCAGAGATGTGTGCCATGATTCTAAGTTCAATCTGTGAATAATCTGCAGCCAGAATTTTATTGCCCCGACTTGCGATAAATGCTGAACGAATCTGTGCACCATCTTCAGTTCGAATCGGTATATTTTGCAAATTAGGGTTGGATGAAGAAAGCCTTCCCGTTGCAGTCACTGCCTGATGATAAGAGGTATGCAGCCGCCCTGTTTGCAAATTAATTTGCTTTGGTAATGCCTCAAGGTAGGTGGAATTTAGCTTAGTTAAGGTGCGATACTCTAAGATTAAATCAACCAGTGGGTGATCTAATAATTTTAAGGCCTCTTCGTTAGTAGAAGGAGCACCTTTAGGTGTTTTCTTTTTGGGCTCTAACCCCAGTCCTTGTTCTGTAAATAAAACGTTTTGAATTTGTTTGGGTGAGTCTAAATTAAACGCATCGCCAGCAATCTCAAAGGCTTTTTTTGTAATCTTATCCATTCTTTTTTGAATGTCAGTCTGCTGTTTAGCAAGTGCTCTTGTGTCTAACTCAACACCTGACCTTTCAATCCTAACCAAACTGTAAATAAGTGGTAGTTCAATTTGCCGATAGAGACGGACTAGTTTTGGAAATTGGTTAATTTTTTCTTCTAATACCTGATTTAGCAAGTGTGTCACAATTACATCTTCGCAGGCATAAGGCAGTGCCTTTTCTAAATCTACCTGATTAAAGGTTAACTGATTTTTGCCACTGCCCGCAACATCGCTAAAACGAATGGTTTTATGGCCTAGATAATGCTCTGATAAATCATCCATATTGTGGCGAGATGCCACTGAATTGAGGACATAAGACTTTAACATAGTGTCGTCTATAATGCCGTTTAACACCACATCATGATTTGCCAATACATGGGTATCGTATTTTAGATTTTGCCCTATTTTGCCGATGCTTTTGTCTTGCAAAATAGCTGTTAATGAATCCAATACCCTTGTTAAAGAAAGTTGTTTTGGTGCATCCAAATAATCGTGCGCAACAGGAATGTAATAACTGTCTTTTCCTAGCAAAAAGACAAAGCCCACAATTCGAGCACTCATGTAATCCAAACTGTTGGTCTCTAAATCAAAAACAAACGACTTGGCTTGTTTTAATCGGCCTAAAAATTTTTCGAACTCTGCCTCTTTTAACACCAAATTTTGGCTAAAGTTTAACAGTGGTTCGTCTAAATCCATATTTAGTTGTGCTAAGGACTCGTCAATAGGATTTGGTTTAATGTTCTCTACTGTTGGTTTGGCGTCTGTTGGGGTGGATGCCTTTCCTAACTCTCTAAGCCACATAGCGAAACCGTATTGTTCATATAATGCACGAAGTTTTTCGCTGTCTTCACCCGGCTCGTCGTCCAAAATATCACAGGGTAATTCGACATCAAATTTTAACTCGACCAAACGATGTGACAAATCCAATAAGTCAAAATTGTCTCTTAATTTTTCGCCTACCTTGCCACCTATTTGATCAGCATTGGCTTTAATGTTCTCAAGATTATCGTATTTCTCAAGCCATTTAATAGCAGTTTTTGGACCCACACTGGGCACACCCGGAATGTTGTCGGCGCTATCACCAGTCAGCGCTAAAAAGTCCATAATTTGATTGGGCCTAACACCAACTTTTTCTTTAACGCTTTTGGCGTCTAATAAATTCCCCTTCATGTCCAACTGCTTAATGTTGCCATTAACCAATTGCAGGAGGTCTTTATCGCCACTGGCAATAATGGTTTGCATTTTGTGTTCGTTTGCAGAAACACACAATGTGGCAATCACGTCATCCGCTTCGACATTATCAACACACAAAAAATGCAAGCCCATGGCTCGGATAACTTCATACAAGGGTTCAATTTGTATAATCAGTTCCTCATCAGCAGGTTTTCGATGTGCTTTATATTCTGGGTAAATATCATGACGATGATTTTTACCCTTAGCATCAAAAACTGCCACGATTTTCGCCCCTGGAAAACGCCTTTGTAAATTCTTTATCGCCCCAACAACACCAAACATCGCACCTGTTGGAAAACCTTGCGAATTGCTTAAGTTTTGACTCAGTGTTGAAAAATAGGCTCGAAACAAAAATGCAGAGCCGTCCATAATAATCAGTTGTTGTGACATGCGATAGAATTTTACCAAGATAACGCTTAGAATAATTTATTGCTTTTATATGTTTCAACAAATAGTATTTATTTGAAAAAATACTAAAATGCACATTCTGTGTAAAATGTAGCTAGTTCTACCTTGTGCTTTTGAAATGCCAACAACACTCATTAACGCCAAAAACATTTGCCTAACTTACCGCGAAAAAACCGTATTAGATCAGGTAAGTTTTGAGATTAAAGCTGGGGACTTTGTTACCCTAATTGGCCCAAATGGTGCTGGAAAAAGCTCGCTTATTAAAGTGCTTTTAGGGCTAATCAAACCCGATAGTGGTGAACTAGAGTGCGCTCCAAAAATGGTTATTGGTTATACACCACAAGTCTTTCATCCCAATCCCTTCATACCTATCTCAGTGCTTGACTTTCTAAATCTAGACCAAAACAATAAGTCACAATCTATTGAAAAAGTAGCCGCGCTCACTGGCATTGAAGGCATTTTAGAATCGCCACTTAGAAATTTGTCTGGCGGTGAGTTACAGCGTGTTTTACTTTCTCGAGCTCTTATCAAAAAACCCAATGTGTTAATCTTGGATGAGCCGGCACAAAATCTCGATGTTAATGGTCAGATGCATCTATACAAACTAATTCAAGACATTCATCGCAAACAAAAATGCGCTGTTTTAATGGTCTCTCACGATCTACATCGAGTCATGAAAGAATCAACACAAGTCTTATGCCTTTATCATCATATTTGTTGTATGGGTCAGCCAGAAACAATTATCAACGACTCTCAATTTAACGACTTATTCCCCGAGCAAATGGATGAACTGATGACCACTTATAAGCATCATCACAATCACTGTCATGAAGACTAGTCAACTATTGTGCGAATAGTCTAGCAGCGGCTCTTTGAAGAAAATCCCCTTTTGTAATTTCAACCACCAGATCCCAACGCCCTTTTAACGGCAAGGCCACATCTACCTGATAGGCATTTTGTGTATTGGCCACCATCGGTATGGAAAAATCGTGTTGCTTTTCTAATGGGCGATAAAAATAAGCAGTTGCTTTAGCCTTGGTATAACGCCTAGAGTTTTTCGCACTGATGGCCTGATAAGTTTGCTGTTGATTATGAACCGCTGGAACCGGGACAAGCAAATCTAGTGTCCAACCCTGTGCGCTAAGTTGCCTCTTATTCTCCAGAGTTTGTGCATAAGATTCGCCACTCATATAGGCATCCGCTACCACCAACCCAGGATCCGATTCTATTGCTGTGAAGATGCGATAAATAGTTGCGCCAACCAAGATCAGAAACAACGTCAACATGGAAACCATCATTGGAGATTTGAAAAAACTCATATTAGCGCATGCTCTTTGGCGTTAAGAAGGGGGTCTCGTATGCCATCGAATAATCGCCTCCTTGAATTGTAAACACCACTTGGTTGTCCTCACTTATATCGGATTCAAATGCACTCAAATAAACATACACACTTTTCACATTACCTGCAGGCACTGTGACTGTTTCTAATGCGTTTTGAGATTTGATATTTTTAATCTCACTATCAAAACTTATTTTAACAGGCATGGTTTTATCTGTTTTATTCATAATCTTGAGCTCATATTTATTACGGTAAGCACCATTAGAAAGTTGTACAAATAAAGGGGTTCTACCATGTAGTACTTTTAGATCCAGTGGCGCCAATGTAAATAACCCGTATGTTAGAATTGATAGCGAGACAATCAAAATAGTTGAATAAACCAAAAATCTTGGACGTTTATAAAACGCCTTTAAAGATTTGTTAAATTTCATTTCATCAAGCGATGTATAACGAATCAAACCTTTAGGCTTTCCTACTTTTGTCATCACTGAGTCACAGGCGTCAATACAAAGTCCACAAGTAATACAACCGTATTCTTGGCCTTTGCGAATATCAACTCCGGTTGGACAAACTGCGACACATTGATTGCAATCTATACAGTCGCCTTGTCCTTCTACGTATTGTCCTTTTTTTAACTTACCGCGTTTTTCACCCCGATAAAAATCATACGTTGGCATCACCGATTGCTTGTCAACCATGGCACCTTGAATACGCGCATAAGGGCAAATCCACAAACAAGATTGCTCGCGCATAAAACCTGCAAAAATATAAGCGCCCAAAGCAATAGCAATGGTGATAAACCAGGTCGTGTTTGATGCGACACCATTAATATAATCTACCCAAGAAACACCAAAATACAGCATCCAAGTTACGCCCGATAAAATTGCAATAGCAATCCATATCAAATGTTTAGAAATCTTAATTCGAATCTTGTTCAAATTCCACGGTGTTTTTTCTAATTTTCTGCGTTTTGCTGGTGTGCCTTCTATCCAGTCCTCAAACAATGTAAAAATATCAGTCCATACCGTTTGAAAACAAAAATACCCACAAAAGACACGACCCAATACAGTCGTCATGGCCGCAAGCAAAATTGCCAAAAATAAAAGCACCATTGCCAACATCCAAATGTCTTGCGGAAAAATTGTAATATCAAATAGATGATACTGTCGCTTCTCAACATCAAATAAAATAGCTTGCTTACCGCCCCACATGACATACGGCCCAATAAAGAAAGGCGCCCAAATCAGCATAGAAATCCATTTTAAATTTCTAAACTTGCCTTTCATGCGTTTGGCATGAACGGTTTTTTCACCAAGATTTTGTACCCACTGTTCACCTTCAGCATAGAGGTTTTCTACATGGGTTTTGTTGTTATCCACAGTAACTAATAAGCCTAACCAAAATAAACTTTGCGTATCATATCACTATTTAATTTCTAGTGTTTGATTTGAATCAAAAATTAAGATGATCCAAAAGTATAAAACACCGCTCTGATATAATGCTGTGTTTTTGTTACTCAGTAAAGAATTATGAAAGAGATTATTGAACAGGCATTTGAAAATAGAGCCGACATCAACCCACAAACCGCTAGCGCCGAGATTAAAGAAGCAGTTGCCGAAGCAATTCATTTGATTGATTCGGGCCAAGCTCGAGTCGCTGAGCAAAAAGGCATCGGTGACTGGGTCGTTAATGAATGGCTTAAAAAGGCTGTGTTATTATCTTTTCGCTTAGAGGAAAATGTGCCAATGTCGGGTGGGTTTACCCAATATTACGACAAAGTACCTTCCAAATTCGCAGAAATGACCCCGGAAGAATTTCAAGCCAGTGGTGTGCGTGTGGTACCGCCTGCAACAGCGCGTCGTGGTTCGTATGTAGCGCCAGACACGGTATTAATGCCTTCGTATGTAAATATTGGTGCTTATGTAGATTCGGGTACTATGGTTGATACTTGGGCAACGGTTGGTTCTTGTGCACAAATTGGTAAAAATGTTCACCTATCTGGTGGTGTTGGCATTGGTGGCGTATTAGAGCCACTACAAGCCTCACCTACCATTATTGAGGATAACTGCTTCATTGGTGCGCGCTCTGAAGTGGTAGAGGGTGTGATTGTTGAACAAGGGTCGGTTATTTCAATGGGTGTTTATATTGGACAGTCAACTCGTATCTATAATCGTGAAACCGGTGAAATTAGCTATGGTCGTATACCAGCAGGCTCTGTCGTGGTTTCTGGCAACCTACCGTCTAAAGATGGTAGTTATTCACTCTATTGTGCTGTTATTGTAAAACAAGTTGATAGCAAAACTTTATCCAAAGTTGGTATCAATGAACTGTTAAGAGGCATTTAGTCTCAATCTTAAAATGGAGTTTTTATTCTTAACAAAGAAAGCAGCTACTTTCTTTGTTGAGCCATTAGGACTGATCATAGTCTTAAACCTCATTGGCATCTATTTTTTATACAAGTCCAGTTATAAAAAAGCAAAAATTATGCTTGTTTCTGCTTTGTTTTTGTTACTATTTTTTAGTTACCCACCAGTGGGCAACTCATTCATACAAAAACTAGAGTCTCAGTATAAAAAGTACTCATACCATAATATCAATATTGAGTATGTCCACGTGTTAGGCAGTGGCCATCATGAAAATGCATTTTGGCCATTGTCAAGCCAGATTGGCAATGCAGGACTTAAAAGAACGATTGAAGGTGTTGCTATTTATAAAAACAGTCCCATGCCTAAACCGAAGCTTGTCTTTACGGGGTATCCAGGCTTTGATAATCAAATATCAAATGCCGAAATAAATGCGTCAATTGCTAAGATAGCCGGTGTCCATGAAAAAGATATAATTATTAATGCCAAAGCAAAAGATACGAAGGAAGAGGCTAAGTTTGCCAAAACTCTGTTTAAAGATGCGCCTTTTGTTTTAGTAACATCAGCATCCCATATGCCAAGAGCAATCTCTATGTTCCAGAATCAAGCATTAAATCCAATTCCAGCGCCAACGGATTTTCATGGTAAGCACAAAAAACTTCTCTCAGTTCCTAACATTGTTAGTTTAGAAAAATCCAGAATTGTAATACATGAACTGTTAGGCCAAATTTGGTATTTTTTGATGCGTTAAAACTAAAAAACCCGCCTTTCGGCGGGTTTTTTATTGGTATTTATGTATTAACTAGTCACGTGTAAACAATGCATAGATAACAGCAACCGCTGCTAAACCCACCAAACCGTGTGAACCAAGACTAGCGACAATGCCTGTAATGGTACCAATGACATCACCACCGATAAATGGAACACCAGAAGCGCTTGTGCCGAAAATCACTTGAACAACAATTGCTAAAGCGATTAAGGCCATACCTGCCTCAGTTAGTTTTTTGATTGTACCGATAATAGTATCAAACATATTTT